>SLNQ01000131.1 GCA_007132965.1 Gemmatimonadota bacterium
GCCGTCGTGGGGGAGAGCTGGTGGGCCACGAATCGCGCACGCCGAGAGCTGGATGTGACCTGGGACGAGGGCCCCACCGCGACGCAGAGCAGCGAGGGGTTCGCTCGGCAGGCCGCAGAGCACTTCGCAGAGCAACCCCGGTTCTCGGTACGACGCGACGGAGCCGCTGACGACGTGCTGGCCGGCGCGGCCCGGGTCGTGGACGCGGAATACGACTACCCCTTCCTGTCGCACGCCACCCTGGAACCCCAGAACTGCACGGCCCACTACCGCAACGGCCGACTCGAGATCTGGGCCCCGACCCAGACCCCGCAAAGCGGCCGGGCGCTGGTGGCCCGAACGCTCGACATGGAGCCCGATGACATCACGATCCACCTCCAGCGGATCGGCGGCGGCTTCGGCCGGCGGCTGGCCAACGACTACATGGTGGAAGCGGCCCGGATCGCCATGGAGATCCGGGAGCCGGTCAAGCTCCTGTGGACCCGGGAAGACGACATGCGCCACGACTTCTATCGTCCGGCGGGCTACCACCGCCTGCGGGGAGGACTGGACGACGAGGGTCGGCTCGTGGCCTGGAAGAACCACTTCGTCTCGTTCGGCCAGGACGAGAGCTTCGCTCCCAGCGCCGGCGTGTCGGCCAACGAGTTTCCCGCCCGCTTCGTCCGCGACTTCGAGCTGGGGGCCTCGCTCATCCCCTTCGGCATCCCCACCGGGGCGCTCCGGGCGCCGGGGAGCAACGGCCTCGCCTTCGTCTACCAGTCCTTCATCGACGAGTTGGCCCACGCCGCCGGACGGGATCCGGTGGAATTCCGCCTGGAGCTCCTCTCCCGGGAGGTCGAGGGACAGGGCCTCGATCCGGAACGGATGCGGGGTGTGCTGGAGATGGTGGCCGACGTGTCGGGATGGCAGACCCGACGGGCCGGCCTCCCGCAGGGCACGGGAATGGGCGTGGCTTTTCACTTCAGCCACCGTGGCTACTTCGCCGAGGTGGTCCAGGCCACCGTGAGCCCCGCAGGCGAGCTCACGGTGGATCGGGTCTGGGCCGCGGGTGACGTGGGCAGCCAGATCATCAACCAGAGCAACGCCGAGCACCAGGCCCAGGGTGCGGTGTTGGAGGGGATCTCGCAGGCGCTGGGGCAGGAGATCACCATTGAGGACGGCCGGGCCGTCCAGGGCAACTTCAACGTGTACCCGCTCCTGCGGCATGCCCAGGCGGCGCCGGTGGAGGTCCACTTCCTCCGCTCCGACAACCCGCCCACCGGGCTGGGCGAGCCGCCCCTTCCCCCGGCAATCCCGGCGCTCACAAACGCCATCTTCGACGCGTGCGGCCACAGGATCCGGTCGCTGCCCATCGCCAAGCACGACCTGAGCTGGTCGTAGGGCCGCGCCGCCTCTGGCGCCGGGGCCGCGGCCCATCACCTTCATGCCGACTCCAGGACAGCCATGACTACGGACCGCCGTACCTTTCTCCGCCTCTCGGCCCTGGCCGGCGGCGCCTTGGCCGCAGGAGCCGTGGAACTGGAGGGAGCCCGGCCCGACGAACCCCTCTACCGGGGGCTTCCGGACATTGATCAGGCCCCGCGGGCCATGGATCTGCTCATCCTGGGCGGCACCGGCTTCATCGGACCCCACCAGCTCCGGTACGCCGTCGGTCGAGGCCACCGGGTGACCATCTTCAATCGGGGCCAGACCGACGCGGAGATCCCCGATGGCGTCGAGCGGCTCACCGGCGACCGAAACCTGAGCGAGCTGAATGCCCTGAAGGGCAGATCCTGGGACGCCGTCATCGACAATCCCACCACCCTGCCCTTCTGGGTCCGGGACGCGGGTGAGATCCTGCACGACGCCACCGGCCAGTACGTCTTCATCTCGACGCTTTCCGCCTACGATGTCAGCGGCATCGACCAACTGGACGAAGAGAGCCCCACCCTCCAGTACGCGGAGGGGGATCCCCTGGAGGTCACGCCGGAGCGCTACCAGGAGGAAGGCGGACGGCTGTACGGGCCAATGAAGGCCGAGTCGGAGCGGGAGGCGGACCGGTGGTTCGGAGAACGGGCCACCGTCATCCGACCGGGCCTCATCGTGGGTCCCGGCGATCCCACCGACCGGTTCACGTACTGGCCCCTGCGCATCGCTCGGGGTGGCGAGGTCCTGGCCCCTGGAAGTGGCGACGCTCCCATCCAGATCATCGATGCCCGGGATCTGTCCCAGTGGGCGATCCGGATGGCGGAAGACGGAACCACCGGCACCTTCAACGCCACCGGGCCCCGCTCGACCCTGACCATGGCCGGTCAGCTTCATGGGATTCGGGGTGCGCTCCCCGGGGATCTGGACGTGCGGTTCACCTGGGTGCCTGCCGACTTCCTTGCGGAGCACTCCGTGCGTCCGTGGTCGGAGATGACCACCTGGTTCGGCGAAGACGAGGTCCTGTCGCAGGCGAGCATCGAGCGGGCCGTGTCCGCAGGTCTCACCTTCCACTCCCTCGCCGCCACCACCACCGATGTGCTGGCGTGGTACCGGGCGCTTCCCGAGGAGCGTCAATCCCAACTCCGTGCCGGACTCGCGCCCGAGAGGGAACGGGAGGTTCTCGCCGCCTGGCAGGCAACGCGGAATCCGGGTCAAAGGTAGGGCTCCACCGCC
>SLNQ01000003.1 GCA_007132965.1 Gemmatimonadota bacterium
AGCCGAGGCCGGGAGTGGAGCGGGGAGATGGATTGCGGGTACAGAACTCATTCCAAGTTCGGAAACTGAGAAACGGAGGTGGTGTGGCCTTCTTCGGTCCTGGTGCCGCCCTTCCTGATGGTGGTGCCGCCGTCTTGAACTCGCCCTGCACATTCCCGGACACGTGATGGCTGCCATTCGTTGGTCCCTGGCCGGCACCCTCCTTTGCGCCCTTGCGGGACCGCTCCCGGCTGACGCACAGGAGCTGGGCGAGCGCGTTCGGGATCAGCTCGTCCGACAACCGGCCAGCGGCGCCGTGGTGGCCGCCGTCCATGGGGACAGCCTGGTTCTGCTGCAGGCCTTCGGCCACATCGACCAGGAACGGACCCGGGAGATGAGCGTGGATCAGCCCTTCCACCTGAGTGGTGCCGGTGACGCGTTTCTGGGCGCCCTGGCCATCCGGATGGCCCTGGAAGGTGTGGTGGAACTGGACGCCCCGGTGAGCCGTTGGGCCCCGGAACTTCCCGCGCGGGTGGGCCAGGCCACCCTGGCTCAACTCCTCACCCATACCGCAGGCCTGGACGACTCGCCCCTTCTCTCCCGCCGGCCCGGTGAACCCCCCCAGGACCTCGCGCCGGAGCGCGAGGTGGAGTTGCTCTCGGACCACGTCCTGGTCACGGATCCGGGGATGATCCGATCCGACTCCCGCTACAACCTGCTCGTGGCGGGCCATGTCCTGGCTTCAGCCGCCGGACGCCCCCTTGCCCGCTTGCTGGAGGAGGAAGTCATAGGCCCGGCCGGCCTGGCTGAAACCATGTTCGACACCCGGTCCGCGATCCAGCGCGGAGCCCCCCCGGGGTTCGTCTGGAGCCGCAGCCCGGACGCCCCGTTCGAGCCGGCCCCCCTTCCCCGGGACGAGGTCCTGGCGGCCCACCTCCGGGGATGGAGCACGGGAGAGGACCTGGCTCGGCTCCTCACGCTCTGGCTGGGCTCGCAGGACAACCCCCTGGGCCGGGCGCTTGACGTCTCCTCGCGGCCGCTGGTGGCCGATCCCACGGATCCCGACGACGCGCTTCGCTTCGGTCTGGGTTGGGAGAGCCGGGAGTTCGGTCCGTGGCGGGAAGTGCGTGCCGTGGGAGACCGAGCCGGCTACTCCGCCATCATCCGGGTCGTGCCGGAGCTGCGACTGGGTGTCATCGTTCTGGCCAACGGGGGAACAACGCACATGACGGCCGTCTCTTCATACCTCCTGGAGCGGCTGGCCGGAGAGGTGGCGGCTGAGGGCTCCGATCTCCCTGGCGCCCCGGCACACCCCGAGGCCCACGCGCAGTCGCCCGCCGAGGCCTGGGACCTGGTCCCCATCCCCGTCGTCCCCTCGCCGGAGCCGATCCTGACCCCGGGGCCGGAGCACGCCGGTCGGTACCGGAACGGGAGCGAGGTGCTGGTCCTGGTGGAGGCCGACGGCGCGCTGGCAGCGGACATGAACACCCCCGAGCCCCTGGAGATCAGGGTCCACGACCACGGGGTCCTCACCGGCCACATCGGCGACGGCCGCGAAGGACTTCGGGTCCGCATGGTCCGGGACCGGGAGGGACGGGTCTACCTCCTCCTCCGAAAGAAGGCCTTCCTGCTGGAGGAAGAGGCTGACGGTCCCGGGAGCCAGAACCGGAACTCAAGGTAGCGCGCTGGATCCCTCCGCCGCTCCCCAGGGCGGCGGCGGCGCCTCCACCGGCCTGTTCAGGTCGAAGTCCACCCGCCACGACCACTCTCCACGACGGGTGGTTCCGTAGCTGTAGCGCTCACCCGTAATGATCTCGATCCGCCAGCCTCGCTGGTAGCCGGATTCGGCAGTTCGCTCCTCCGAGAGGAAGTCCTGTCGGTGCTCCGTGCCTCCCTCCATGACCATGCCCCCGTACCAGGTTCTCTCGTCGGGCGATCCGTCGGGGCGGCGGTGATCGTGTCGGAGCTCCAGGCCGTCTTCGTCGCGGAGGAGCACCCAGGTCCGGGATCGATCCCAGCTCCCGGTCTCCTCGATCTCCACGTGGAAGGGAATCCGCAGCTCGTCCTCCCCGCACTCCCGGAAGTGGACGACGAGTTCCTCGGTGCCGGTGAGCATCTCGTCCCCTGGGGGCTCCAGCGCCAATGCGCCTGCGTACGCCCGCCCGCACTCGGCCTGCAGATTGGCCCAGAAGGCTTGCGTGTCGTCCACCCCGCCGACCTCCTGTTGAGCGGAGTCTGAGGGCGGTGGTGGAGGCTCCGGCGCGTCGGAGCAGCCCACCGCGAGAGCCACCGTCACAAGTCCAACGGAAACCAATGCAGGCAGATACGGATTGGGCATAATGCGGCTTCCCGGGTCGAAGAGATGGTTCGAAGATCAGATAATATGCGTCATTTGACAGAGAACAGCCAGAACCGCATGATGCAACATCAGGTGGTAGCTGCGTCTCAGCTCGTGCGTTGGCGGGACGCAGCCGCCAGGTTGCGGCAAAGCGGCACTTCCCCCCTCTACCGCGAGGTGTTTCATGATCCCCTTCCTTAGTTCGCATCGAGGGAGTTCGTGGCTGGCCCTCTTCGGGACGGCTGCGCTCCTCCTCCTCTTCACAAGCCCGGTGACGGCCCAGGAACAGGGCACGATCACCGGCCAGATCGTCGACGC
>SLNQ01000198.1 GCA_007132965.1 Gemmatimonadota bacterium
ATCTGGCCGTTGAAGGCGTACCCCGGGATCTCCATCTCCCCCAGCCGTCGGATCACCGGTCCGGCCTCCAGGACCAGGGTGTCGCCGTCGGCCAGCCGTACCGGGGCGGAGGGTCGCGCCGCCGCCACCTCCTCGGGAGCGTAGGGGAAGGGAAGGGCCGGCGAGACTGCAGGCCGCAGACGCATGATCTCGTGCGGCATGTCCACCTCCGGGTGCATGGCCGGTGGAAGCCATCGATGGGGCCCGCCCTCGGGGAAGGTGTATGGGGCCGCGCCGTGGACGTCGTGCGCGTGATGATCCTCGTGCGTCCGCGGATCCTCCTCCACCGCCGGGAGAGTGTCCTGCCCCGGGTCCGGCGTCATCTCGGCCAGGATGTAGGGCAGGTCGTGGGGCCGCAGGACCATGGCCGACGAGGTCCCCCGCAGCACCAGCGGACCCTGTCGTTCGTGGTGGGGCTCCGGCCCTTCGGCGGAGATGTGCAGGAGGAAGGCATTGAAGCCCGCCACCTCCAGGAGGGTGGTGGGGCCCTCCAGCGTTCCCAGCGCCACGGTGGGGCTGAGCTCCGGGGGGGTGATCCACGCCACGTACCGATCGTAGGGGCCCAGCTCCGAGGGGTCCGGCAGCCCTTCCACCTCGACCTGAAACCGATACTGGTGCACCCCGTCGCGGGTGACCGCCGCCCCGAAGGTGGAGGGGGCCGGGAGGAGCCGTACCCAGCCCGAGGCTTCCGGCGCGACGGCCGATCCGTGCAGTTCGATGCAGCGGTCCCGGGGCGAGGGCAGGCCGGCGGCGGCGTGGCCCTCGTCCGGCTCTTCGCACGGAAAGGGATCCAGGACCTCCCACGCGTGAGCGGGCCGCTCCAACACAACGGCCCCGCCAGCCAACACATCGGCCCCGCCAGGGGTCGTGTTGGAAGGTGGCACTCCTTGGAGGGACAGAGGAGCGGCGACCAGGACCGAAAGAAGGGGAGCGCAGATGAGTCTCATCCCTCTGAATCTGAGGGGGGCCGCCCGCGGAGGAAAGTGCACCCCCGCCGACTGCATGGGACCGAGCCCCGCTTCTCCGTCATTATTCCACCCGAAAGGAAGATCCCATGCTCGTTCGCCATATCGTGAAGGTGGCCCTCATCGCGCTCCTCTCGTTGGCCGCCGTCGGTTGCGCCTCCAGGGAGGCCCCGTCCCCCGAACCGCCCCAGCCCGAGGCTCCGGCCCCCGAAGCGACCTCCCCCGAGGCCGCCCCGGAGCGTCCCACGCCGGCTGAGGCTGCGGACCCCGACGACGACTTCAAACCCTATGACGAGGTCATCACCGACGATGCCGTCACCCGCGAAGGCCTTTTCCTGACCCACCGGATCGAAGACAAGCTCTTCTTCGAGATCCCCACCGGAGAGCTGGACCGGGACATGCTGGTGGTAGCCCGTGTGGACGAGGGATCGGGGAGCGGACGCCGGAACCAGCACGTGCGCTGGGAGCGCCACGACGACCGGATCCACCTCCGGGCCGTGAGCTTCGCCCAGACCGCAGACGAGAACTCGGCCATCTACCGCGCCGTGCGGGCCCAGAGCCGGGGTGGGATCATCGCCTCGTTCCCCATCGAGACCTTCGGAGCCGACTCGGCGGCGGTCATCGAGGTGACCCGACTCTATACCTCGAACATCCCCGAATTCGTGTACGTACGGGGGGTGCAGGGCGACCGGACCTGGATTGACCACGTGGCGGCCTTTCCCGAGAACATCGAGGTGGTGGCGGTGCAGACCGGCGCCAACGTCCCCACCGGCACGCCGGCCAGCACGGCCCGGGTCAACTGGAGCATGATCAAGCTCCCCGAGAACCCGATGATGCCCCGCCTGCACGATTCGCGGGTCGGGTTCATGAGCACCACCTTCTACGACTACTCGCTGCATGCCCCTCGGGCCGAGCAGCGCCGGTTCATTCGCCGGTTCCGGCTCGACAAGCAGGATCCGGGGGCCGAGCTGTCTGATCCGGTGAAGCCCATCGAGTTCTGGCTGGATCCGGCCACCCCGGAGTGGCTCGTGCCGTGGGTGGTGCGGGGCATCGAGCAGTGGGTGCCGGCCTTCGAGGAGGCGGGCTTTGCCAACGCCATCCAGGCTCGGATGCCGCCGTCGCTCGAGGAGGACCCGGACTGGTCCATCCACGACGCCCGGCACTCCATGATCTACTGGCGTCCCTCCACCGTCCAGAACGCCACCGGCGGCAACACGGTGGATCCCCGGACGGGCGAGATCATCAAGGCCGAGGTCAACATGTACCACAACGTCATGAACCTCGTGCGCAACTGGTACTTCGTGCAGGCCGGTCCGCTGGACGCCCGGGCCCAGCAGTTCCCCATGCCCGATTCCATCATCGGTGCCATGGTGGAGTACGTGGTGGCCCACGAGGTGGGACACGCCATCGGCTTCCCCCACAACTTCAAGGCCAGCGCCATGTATCCGGCCGACTCGATCCGCTCCCGGAGCTTTCTGGAGCGGAAGGGGAGCCACGTGGCCACGCTCATGGACTACTCGCGGCTGAACTACGTGGCCCAGCCTGAAGACGGAATCCCGCCCGAGCTGCTGATCCCCAAGGTGGGTCCCTACGACCGCTTTGCCGTCATGTGGGGTCACAAGCCCA
>SLNQ01000326.1 GCA_007132965.1 Gemmatimonadota bacterium
CATTGTTGACACTCTTTCGGGCCTCTCCTTACCTTTATTCAGAATCATTCTCCGTTCTCGTTCCCTTCGGCAGGCTTCGAACTCATCATGCCCCAGTCGCATCGGCCACCCGAAGCGGTTCTCCGCGAGGCCCTCGAAGCCAATGGTCAGCGGTTCACCGAACAGCGAGCCGCCGTGTACCGATTCCTCTCGTCCACGGACAAGCACCCGACGGCCGATGAGGTGTTCCTCGCGGTTCGGTCTCAGGTGCCGGTCATCTCGCTGGCCACCGTCTACAAGTCCCTGGAGACGTTGGTGGGCTGCGGTCTGGCCATGAAGCTCAACTACGGCGACGGCTCAGCTCGCTACGATGGGCGCACGGATCCGCACCACCACGCCCGGTGCCTGGAGTGCTCCCGGATCTTCGACGTGGCCGGAGATCTCCCCTCGGACGAGATCTCCGAGCTGAAGGAGGGAACCGAGGGATTCCACGTGACCGGCTACAGGCTGGAGCTCACCGGGTACTGCACCCGGTGCCAGCCAGTAGAACCGGCCGAAGCCTGAGGGACTTCCGGGGCGTGTCATCGTCCGACACCCTGCCGCCTCTCCCCTCCGCCGTCCGTGGGGCCCGCCTTCGAGGCGCGGAGGCCGCCCAACGAGCCTCGCAGGTGTCGGGCCCGTTCCAGGCGACCCCTCGAGCCTTTCTGAGCCCTGCCGACGCCGAGAGCGTGCAGGCGCTGGTCCAGTGGGCCCACGAGAACGGCGTGGCCCTGATCCCCCGAGGGGCCGGCACCGGAATGCCTGGTGGAAACCTGGGCTCCTCCGTGGTGGTTTCGCTGGCAGAGGGGTTGGACTGGATTGAGGCGAATCCAGACACCGGAACGGTTCGGGCAGGCGCAGGAGCCGTGGCGGCGCACATCGACCAGGAGGCTCGCCGGCACATGGGCCGACACCTCCCCTTCCTTCCCGCCTCCGCGCGGTGGTGCACCATCGGCGGGATGGCCGCCAACAATGCCGCGGGAGCCGGATCCTTCGGCCACGGCACCACGGCGAACTGGGTGGTGGGCCTCCGTGGCCTCGACGCCCGGGGGCGACCCTTCCACCTGTCCAGTCCCGGCCTCGGGCCATCGTCCGAACCCGACCCCGACTCGCCCTCCCAGGCAGCGACAGCCTCCCACGACGGGGCCTCTCCGGAGCCCTTCTCCCACGTTCCCACCCAGATTCCACTGGAGGCCGACGGATCCCCTGCGGGGTGGCCGGATGTTCGGAAGAACTCCTCCGGCTACGCGCTGGATCGCTTCCTCCCCCATCGAGACGCCCTCCAGCTCCTGGTGGGCAGTGAGGGCACGCTGGCCGTGATCACCGAGGTGGAGCTCCGCACCGCCCCCGTTCCCCGCGCCCGGGGCGTGGCGCTTCTTCCGGCCCGCTCGCCCGAGGACGTGGTGGAACTGGCTCTGGGGGCACAGCCGGCAGGCGCCGACGCCTGCGAGCTGCTGGGGCGACGCTTCATGGAGATCGCCGGGCTCGACACCGACCCCCTCACGGCGTCACTGGCCGACGGGGCCTTCGCGCTCCTCCTCCTCGAGGTGAGCGGAACCCCTGACGAGGTGCAGGAGGGCCTGGAGCGGTGCCGAGAGCTGGGGCGTCAGGTCGCTGGAGAGGGGATCCGGGCCGCCTCGCCAGACGACGCCCAGCGACTCTGGGCGCTCCGGAAGGCCGCCAGCCCCGTCATTGCCCAGCAAGCCGGCCACGGGCTCGTCTCCACGCAGTTCATCGAAGACTCGGTGGTCCCCGTCCGGCACCTGGGACGCTACATGGAAGAGCTGGACCGGATTCTCAAGGCGAGCGGCTTCGACGCGGTGGTGTTCGGCCATGCCGGAGACGGCAACCTGCACGTGAACCCCCTGGTGGACACCGGGTCGTCGGATTGGCGCCCCAGAGTGCGCCAGGTCCTGGAGCAGGTGGTGGACCTGGTGGCGGAGCTGGGCGGAACCCTGGCCGGCGAGCACGGCGACGGCCGACTCCGGGCCCCGTTCCTGGAACGGATCTGGGGATCGACCCTTGCCACAGCGTTCGCGGACATCAAGAATGAGCTGGATCCTCAGGGGACGCTGAACCCCGGCGTCATCGTGCCGCTCCCGGGCCAGGACCCCCTGACGGACTTCGCACCCCGACCCCGCACCCACCCGTGAGAACGACCTGGGACCTGGTGAGGGCCTTCGGCGTATACTCTTCGGCTCCTTCCCTCAATCCCCCAACGCAAAGCTCCGGAGCGGCCGACATGGGCCACAGCGCATGAAACCCTCCACCTACGCTCGGACCGACCCACGGCCATGACCCCACGCTCCCTCTCGGTCCGCTTCCTGGCCGCCGGCGTTGCCCTACCGGTGGCCGTCACCGTCCTCCTGGCCGCAGGCGCACTGCCGCTGGGAAGCGATTCTGCCCAGCTCGGCGAGGCCTCCTCCGGCGTTCTGGCCGACGCCGCGTCGGTGGCGCCCGCAGACGTCGCTGGCGGCGAGGTTGCGGCTCCGGACCGGGAGCCCACCTACGACCGGAACCCGGCGGCGGTGGCGGCACTTCAATCCGAGCTGGCCCGCCACCTGGCGCGGGGAGCCGGCCGGACCGGCAACTGGGGGGTGCTCGCCG
>SLNQ01000232.1 GCA_007132965.1 Gemmatimonadota bacterium
CTCGGAGTCGGCCCGAAAGCGGGTCATGGCGGCTTCCACCCGCCAGAGTTCATCCAGGGCGGCGCCCAGGGCGCCCTGGGCATAGGTCGGATCCCGGTGCACCACGCCCAGCTCGGCCACCGTCCCCATGCTCGGCGCACGGCGACGAACAAGCCGAAGGGGTCGACGGCCCGCCAACGGAAGTGCCGCCACGACGAAGGCACCGACGCCCAGGGCGACGAATTCGCGCCGGGTCGGGGTTCGACCCGTTCCGCCCGGTTCCGGGGTTCGCTCAGCTTCGTTCACGTTCTTCATCGGCCAACTCCCGGAGTTCGCAGGGTCGGTCGCAGCTCCCGCAATCGGAGCCGCAGCCCGCCCTGATCTGCACGAATGCCGCTGCCACGAAGGCGACGGCCACGAATCCGATCCCAAGCAGCGCGCCCGTCATCAGGCAAGCATCCCGGCGAAGCCCATGAAGGCCAGCGACAGGACTCCGGCTACCAGGAAGACGAGGGCAGTGCCCTTCACCACCGAGGGCACGTCGGCCAGATCCAGTTCCATCCGGATCGAGGCCATGAGGACCAGGGCCAGGGTGAAGCCCAGCCCGGCGCCCACCGCAAAGAAGATGCTTTGCACGAAGGCGTAGTCCCGCAGGGTCTGGAAGATGGCCAGGCCCAGGATGGCGCAATTCGTGGTGATGAGCGGAAGGAAGATCCCCAGGTCGCGAAACAGGGTGGGGCTCACCTTCTTGATGACCATTTCCACGATCTGCACCACCGAGGCGATCACCACAATGAACGAGATAAGCCGCAGGTAGGGCGCCCAGGGAAGGATGAAGGCGTTCAGGAACCACGCCGAGACGGCGGTGATCAGCATGACGAAGAGGGTGGCCATCCCCATGCGAAGCGCCGTGGCCATCCGCTGGCTGACTCCCATGAAGGGGCAGAGCCCCAGGAAGTAGAAGAAGACGAAGTTGTTGACCAGCATCGCCGAGACCAGGATCCACATCAGGTCGCCCACGGGTCACCTCCTCCCTGAGGGGTGGATGTGCTCGAACCCATTACGTCCGTCGCGCGGATTCTTGTCCTGCGCACCCGATCCCACACCCGCCGGGGTCCTCTCCGGCCCCACCCCCTCCGGCCAGGGAGCGGGTTTCGCTGCTGACGCGCGGCGCTCACCCCACCACGCGATGACCAGGAGGATCACCCCGATGGTGAGGAAGCCGCCAGGCGGAAGGATCATGATGATCCAGGGCTCGAAGGAGGGCCCGAAGAGCTCCACCCCCATGAGGCTTCCACTCCCCAACAGCTCCCGCACCGTCCCCATGAGGAGAATGGCGATCAGAAACCCGATCCCGGTCCCTGCGGCGTCCAGGGCGGACCTCCCCACAGGGCGTCGGGAGGCGAAGGCCTCCTGACGTCCCAGGATCATGCAGTTGCACACGATAAGGGGAACGTACGGACCCAGGGCACGATGAATGTCCGGAATCACGGCCTCGAGGCTGAAGTCGGCCACCGTCACGAAGGTCGCGATGATCAGGATGAAGGTGGAGATCCGTACCTGGTGGGGAATCAGGTTTCGCATCGTCGAGATGATCACGCTGGAGCAGAAGAGCACGAAGAAGCTGGCCACGCCCATGGCCAGGCTGTTCGCCACCGTGTTGGACACGGCCAGCACGGGGCAGAGCCCCAGCATCTGGACCAGCACCGGGTTCTCCTCCCAGATGCCACGAACCAGGTCTTCGCGCGGCGTGGTGGCCTTCATGGCCCACCTCCCGAAGGTCCGCCGCCCTCCACCTCCGGCGGATCGCGCCGGGCATGGGCCTCCAGGATCGGCTGCCAGCGCTCCACCGCCTCGTTGATGGCCAGCACCACCGTCCGGGCTGAAATGGTGGCTCCGGTGATCATGTCGATCTCCTGCGGCTCCTCGGCCTCTCCCGGTTTCGTATCCACCAGTGGCGGCTCAGCCCCCTCGAACTGGCGGACCCACTCCCGGTCGGTAATGATCTTGTCGCCCAGCCCGGGGGTCTCCATGTGCCGAAGCACGCTCATTCCCAGGACCGTTCCCGTGCGTGGGTCGTAGCCGAACAGCACGTCGATCACGTCCTGAAAGCCGGGCTTGGCCCCCTCCACGGCGTACCCGATGAGGCTGCCGTCCGCCCGGTAGCCGGGATGAACACGGTCCAGTGCCCCGGGATCCGTGTCGGGCGGAAGCTCGGCCTGCAATTCTCCGTCTACCAGGTAGAGGGTCCGAAACGAGTCGGGCGCCCCCAAGACCTCATCCACCGCCGCGGCCAGCCGGGCGGCCCGGTGGGCCTCGATGGCCGGCAGGGTGGCGTGGTAGACGCCGACGATGAGGAGTCCCGCCAGCATCCCGGCGCCCCCCAACGTCAGGATCAAGCGAAGGGGTCGTCCTCCTCCCTCCTGCGGCCCCCCACTGCCGGCATCCGGAGCTGCCGGCCGGGGCTGCGAAGGGGCGGTCATGATGGGGCCTCGGCCGTCCGAGCGCCGAAGGGGCGGGGCTGGGTGGCCCGGTTGATCACAGGCACGAAGGCGTTCATGAAGAGGATCGCGTACATGACCCCCTCGGGAAGCCCGCCCCACATCCGGATCACGACGACCAGGACGCCGATGCCCAC
>SLNQ01000095.1 GCA_007132965.1 Gemmatimonadota bacterium
ACCTGGTGGCCCGGATGGGAGCAGCCACCGATGACCGCGACTCCTTTCTCCTGCCGGTCCACATGGGCAACTACGCCCTCTGGCTCACCGGTATGTTCCCGGATTTCGTCGAGAGTCGCCGGCAGCGCAGGGGCGCCCCTTCGTACCGTTACTACGAGTCCATGGGTTCGGCGGGGTTCCGTTCCGCCGCCGCCACTCCCCTTGCCGGGAAACTGGGGGTCGATGGCCTCCTGCGCGAGGTGGCGGCCTCGTTCGGCCGCCTGCGGATGGCGCTGAACCGGTTGTCGGATCGGCATCTCTGGCGGGGAGCCGGCGATCCGGTGTCGCGGCTCCTGCGGGAGATGCAGTGGCGGGGAGCGGAGTTGGGAGAGGGCTGACCGAGCCTCTCACCGACCCGGAACGACCGAGGGCGGATCGTCGGCGGACGGGGGCGCGGGCCGACGGCAGGCGGGACAGAAGCGCCAGCCGCGGCGGAGCCGCTCACCGCAGCGACAGATCCGGATGGTGGGGTGACCGCAGTGGGGGCATCCCAGCGCTTCCGGGGGGACGGCCTGATCGCAGCGTCGGCACGGGAGGGCCTCGCCGGGCTCCTCCCGGAGGACGCGGGCCACCTCGTGGGGAGACGTTACCCCCTCGGCTACCTTTCGCCTGGCGTCGTCCACCATCGAACCCATTCCCGCCATCCGGGCCCGGCGCCGCAGCACCGACGTGCTCCCGCCCCTCACGATCTCTTCCCGGAGTCCCTCGGTCACCAGGAGGACCTGGAAGATCCCGGTCCGGCCCAGGTAGCCGTCGGGGCAACGCTCGCAACCCACGGGTCGTCCGCCGCACGCCATGCAGGTGCGCCGGACCAGCCGCTGGGCCACGATGCCCGCCAGACCCCCGGCCACCAGGTAGGGCGGGACGCCCATGTGAAGGAGCCGGGTGATCCCCGAGGGCGCATCGATGGTGTGGATGGTAGAGAGGACCAGGTGACCGGTGACGGCGGCGGCCATGGCGATCTCGGCGGTCTCCCGGTCCCGGATCTCGCCTACCATGACCACGTCCGGGTCCTGCCGCAGCACTGCTCGGAGGGCGGTGGGGAAGGTGAGCCCGGCCCGGGGATGCACCTGCACCTGGCTCACCCCCGACAGGCGATACTCTACCGGATCCTCGAGCGTCACCACGTTGAGTTCGTCCCGATCCAGCTCGCTGATGGCCGCCGAGAGGGTCGAGCTCTTTCCGCTTCCGGTGGGGCCGGCGGTGAGGACGACTCCTCCGCCCTTCAATATGCGGCGAAGCCGAGCCAGGGGGTCTCCCACCATGCCCAGGTCCTCCAGGCAGGTTGGCGCCTGGTCGGAGTTGAGGATGCGCAGGACCGCCTTCTCGCCCTCTTCCACCGGGAGGGTAGAGACCCGGATTCCCAGGGTGCGTCCCTGGTGCTCAATGGTGAATCCGCCGTCCTGGGGCCGGAGCTTCACCGCGATGTCCATGCCCCCCAGCACCTTGATGCGCGACAGAAGGGCCGACCCGCTGGTCTCGCCGGAGACGGGAACGGATCGGAGGATACCGTCGATCCGCTCCCGGACCTGCACCCCCGTCCCTGCCGGCTCCAGGTGCAGGTCGCTGGCGCCCCGGTCCGCTGCCTTGCGGATGAGTCGGTCCACGAGTCGGGGCACCGGAGACCCAGCCTGGCGAGCTGACGCCTTCGGGGCGGCATCCAACTGCGACAGGGCCTCCCGTATGGCGGAGGGAGGTGTCACCACCACGCGGACCCTTCCCCCGCACTGAAACTGCAGGTCGTCCAGGGTCTCCAGGTCCAGGGGGTCCGAGAGGGCCACCTGGACCTCCCGGTCCTCCGCCTCCAGGGGCAGAACCCCCCGCCGCCGGGCGAAGGCGGGACGAATCCGGCGAATGGCGTCAGGAGCGGGTCGCAGGGGTGGGCCCCGGTAGGGGAGGTCGAGCTGGAAGGCCAGGGTCTCGTAGAGGGCTTCCTCATCCACCAGCTTGAGCTGAAGCAGCGCCTCGCCCAGCCGTTCGCCCGTACTCCTCTGGCGGGCCAGCGCCTCCTCCAGTGCGGCCTGGTTCAGGTGGCCCCTCTCCAGGAGGAGCGCGCCGAGTATCCGTCCCCGTCGAGTCACACTGCAACGGTGGGACGGGGGCCAGGACACGGGAATGTCCTCAGAGGACGTCCGGCGTCAGACCCCCAGGATCTCCAGCACCAGGGGGGTGATGTGGGTCAGGTCGGGACGGTCCGGGAGGCGCTCTCCCAGGGGGCCCACCGCCAGCCCCAGGGCGGGATTGCGGGTGTGGCCCCCTCGCACGTCCTCCACGTTCCCGTGATCGCTCACCACGAGGAGGAGGACATCCGAGGGGAGCGCCGCGAGCACGCCGCCCAGGAAGCGATCCACCAGCTCCAGCGCCTCCACCGCTCCCTCCATGCCGCCCCGGTGCCCCGCCAGGTCCGTGGCGTAGTGGGCAAAGAGGGTGAGGTCGGCCTCGCCGGCCAGCCGTGCCAGGGTGACGCCGGCCTCCCGGGGCGTCACCTCGCCGATCCGGTGTGGGCCCAGCATTCGGCGCCAGCCGTCGTTGACGATCTCCGAGGCCACTGCCTGTCCGTAGGCCAGCTCCTCCTGGTGCCGGGTCAGAAGGCCGGCGGCCCGGGCCGCCAGAGGCGGTGCCGCCACCAGTCTGCCGGACCGCTTCTCCGGGTAGCCTCGGGGGTAGGCGTTGGCGAAGCTGACCTGGAGGCCGGCCTCCTGCGCCCGGACCAGCACGTTCTCCCGGGCCAGGAGCGGACGGAGCCGGACGGGGGGCCAGGGTCCGAAGTGTCGGCCGAAGATGCGGGCAGCGTTCCTCCCCGTGAGAAGGGAGATCTGGCCAGTGCCGCTCTGGGGCAACCCCTCCATGCCCAGGGCTGCGTCCAGGGGAAGGAGGCGGACGTCATCGGAATCGGGGCGCGGCGCAAGCGAATCGGGGAGCCCCTCCAGGGTCGGGACGTCGCCCAGGAGCTCGGAGAGGACGGGAAGTCGGGCCCGGAGGAAGGGATTGATCCGCTCGTCTGCCGGTCCGATCCCCACTCCGTCCACGAAGAAGAGGAGGACTCGGGGCACCCTCAGGGCTCGTGGCTGAAAGTGAGCTCGTCCCGGGTGAAGATCTCCCCGGCCCGGATCACCATGCGGACCGCGCGGACATTGGCCAGGGCGTCCAGGGGATCTCGATCAAGGATCACCAGGTCCGCCGTCTTGGCCGGCTCCACCGTGCCGGCGATCTCGGCTACGCCCATGGCCCGGGCGGCGCCCCGTGTGGCTGCAACGAGAACCTCCATGGGCTCGAGCCCCGCTGCCTGCATGGCTTCCATCTCCCGGTAGATGGCCGGGCCATGGAGGGTCAGGGGGTTCCCGGCATCGGTGCCCACCGCCACTGGAATCCCGGCGTCGTGGACCCTGCGCAGGTTCTCCGCCAGGAGCTGGGCCCGGTCGGCGGCGCGTCGCTGGAGCCCTTCCCGGCCCTCGCCGTCGGGAGCTCCCGAGAGCTCGCGGGTGCTCCGGGCCAGCTCGAGCGTACGGGGGTCCACGCACTCCACCCGGGTGCGATCCTCGTCGAACTCCCGCAGTCGCAGTTCGTCGTAGCCCTCGTAGACGGTGAGGGTGGGGGTGTAGACCACGCCGCTCCGTCGGGCCAGGCGAAGGAAGTCGTCGTCCACCACCTGGTCTTCTACCGAGTGGACCAGCAGCGAGGCTCCGGCGCGGATCGCCTCCTTGGCGCCCTCCAGCCAGGTGGCGTGGACAATGAGGGGCACTCCGGCGTCCCGGGCCCACTGGCCTGCCACGTTGAGGTACTCCCGCTGCCGTTCCGCCTCGGCTTCGTCGGCCACCCGGAGGTACCAGACCTTTACGGCGTCGGTGCCGGAGGTGAGAAGGTAGTCGGCGCCCTGCCGAGCGGCGTCCCGATCGGACATGTGCAGGAACTGCCGTTCACCCGGGAGGTTCAGCCAGTGGTCCCGGGTCGAGAGCAGGGGACCCGCCGCTTGAATGCGCGGGGCCATGGGGTTGGTCCGGGCCCGGTCTCGGAGCTCCCAGGTCCACGGAAAGCCGCCTACATCGAAGACCGAGGTGACGCCTGTGCAGAGATAGGCCTGAAAGAAGGGCTCGGGAGCGTCGCGAAGTCGGGAGATGGTCTGTGGATACGGGTGCTCGGCCCGGAGGTCCAGGGCGTCGGGACGTCCGTCGGCCCATCCGGTCTGGGAGAAGTGGACGTGGGCATCCACCAATCCGGGGATGATCCAGTGACCGCTGACGTCCACCGGCTCGGCGTCTTCGGGAACGGGGCACCGGTTCCGGTCGCCGGCACAGGCCACTTCGCCGTCCCGCAGGACCACCACGGCGTTGGAAACGGGATCGCGGCCCGTTCCGTCAATGAGGGTGCCGCCCACCAGGGCGAAGGGGGGTGGGGGCTGATCCGGGGGAGAGGGGAAGGCGGTGGTCACTCCCGCCTTCCACCCTTCTTCCGTGCGAAGGAGGATCCGTTCGCTCACGCCGCGGGTCCAGCCCCCGTCCTGCACCACCCTGTAGTGATAGCTCGCATGGACGACGCCGTCGGCGACGGGTGCCACGCGGATGTGACTGGCCACAAGGGTGTCGGGCCAGGCGATCCCGGCGTCCCGGGCGAAATCCTCGTACCCGGTGAGGGCCCCTTCGGGACCGGAGCGGACGAGTCGGGGCGACTGGAGGTACGCGGAGAGGTAGGCGGCTCGGTCCCTGGCGTGGATGGCGGCGATGTTGGCGTGGAAGGCGGCGAGCGCTTCCACCGAGTCCAGGGGGGCCGGGTGAAGGGTGTCGGCCGGAGGCTCCTGGGCCTGAGCGGAGCCCGGCAGCCCAGCCCCCACCAGGGACCAGGTCAGGAGGAGAGCCAGCGCCGCCGCGGCGATCTGAAGCGGCGGGCGGCGTGCCGGAATCACCCGGCAGGCCGCAGGTCTATCGTCACGCGAACCGCGATGTGCCCCATGTCGGCTCGCTCCCGGATCCCGTCCCGGAGCCGGGGCTCCAACTTCTTGTACGAGGCCAGGACCCCGTCCCGGAGCTCCTTGCGGAGAACCTTCAGCGCCAGGGCGTCGGGACGGGTCGAGCGAGAGGTCTTCCGCAGCTCCTCGATCTGGGACGGGCGGATCTCGAAAGGGTGCACCCCCACGTCGTCGGCCCGATCGTGGTCCAGGTAGTGGACCTGAACGCTCACGTCGCCCCGGGCGTGGTGCGTGTGGATGTCCCCCACGGTCTGAAACCGCTCGGCGAGGCGCCGCATCTCCGAGCCGGCCGCGGTCGCCGTATAGGACTTCTCCACCAGGCTGAAGATCCGCCGGAGCCGCTCGGTGGGCGTGGCGTTCACGTCCGGGAGCTCGGTGTCGAGCTCTCGGGCGGTGGCGTCGCGGGTGAAGAGGTTGCCCCGGTTCTCCTCGTCCCGGGTCCGTGCCCGGTCGATGGAGTCAAGGATGCGATCGGGGTTGGTTCTGAAGCTCATCTGCGGAGGTCTCGAACGTTGGAGGGTCGTCTGCGTGATTCACGATAACGCTGGGCGAGGCGGGGAGCCAGGCGAATCAGCTCGCCGGTCCCGCACCTCGCTTCCTGCCTTGAGTATAGGGGGCGTGCCGGCCCCGGAGTTCCGATACGGCGCCGGTGGTCTACCTGCGGCCGAAGATGATCTCCACCGGCGTGCCGGGCTCGATCCCCTGCTCCTCGAACCATCCGGCCCGGACCTCCAGGGCGAACATGGCCGGGGCGGCCGACTCGGTGAACTCCTCGGTCTCGGGCTCCATCTGCTGGATGTCGACGATCTCCTGCTCCCGGTTAAGGAAGGCGATGTCCAGGGGGACGTAGGTGTTTCGCATCCAGAACTGCCGAGTGTCCTCGTCGTCGAACACGAAGAGCATTCCGGTGCCGTCGGGGATCTCGGTCCGGTGCATGAGCCCTTCTTCGCGGGCCTCGGGGGTGTCGGCCACTTCGGCCACCACCGTGTCACCGTTCAGGACCACCCAGGCGGAGCCTCTGGGGGGAATGGTGCCGATCTCGGCGACGTCGGGGTCGTCCCAACCGGCCTGGTCGTCGGTTCCACACCCCGGTGCGGTGAGAACCAGGGCCAGAAAGAGCACGGGAAGGCTTGTGAGCCGTAGGCTTCGGGTCATGGGATGCATCTCTGGTGTGCGGGTCATCTGGAGGTTCCGGCGGTGGCTCGCGCCACTCGCCGCCATCTGCTAACTTATTCAGCCTTTGCCGGGAAGAGGCAATGGGTAGGTCTCAATCCGGTTCGAGTCACTCTCAATGCTCGGTTGACACCGAGAAGCGGTTTTTAGATGCTGGATCCTGATCTGCTGGACATTCTCGTCTGCCCGGAAACGAAGGAACCGGTGGACCTGGCCGGAGACGATCTCCTGGCCCGGGTGAACCAGGCCATTGCCGAGGGCAATGTCCGCAACCGGGCGGGCGACACTGTGGGGGAACCTCTGGACGAGGCGCTGGTCCGTTCCGACGGCCGCCTCCTCTACCCGGTCCGTGACGGAATCCCCGTCATGCTCGTGGATGAGGCCATTCCCCTCGACAAGGTACCCTGATCGACCGTGTCCCGGTCCCCCGGAGGGAGTCGGGACACGATCTTTCCCGTGACGTCAGCCGGACGGCCCGCCGTCGGGACGTCCCGTAGAAGCCCGCGAACAAGCGGAGATCGAATAGGATCATGCGCCTGACGATAAAGCGTCCCGAAGGCAATCCAGCACGAACCCTGGGAGCCCGACTGGTGGCTTCCCTGGTGCTCCCCCTCCTCATGATGGGGGTCGCCACCGGGTGCGCCGAGGAGTATCCCCAGTCCAGCATCTCGCCCCACACCGACTTCGCCGAGATCATCCACTCGCTCTACGTGAGCATCTTCTGGTGGAGCATGCTGATTCTGGCGGTTGTGTGGGTGCTCCTGGCCTGGGTCATCGTCAAGTACCGCCGGAAGTCAGAGGACGAGAAACCCCGCCAGATCCGCGGGCACCTGGGCCTGGAGATCGGGTGGACCATCGGCCCCGCCCTCATCGTCATCGCCATCGCCATCCCCACCATCCAGGCGGTCTTCGCCACCCAGCAGCCCGTGGCCGATGACGCGATGACCGTGGAGGTCACAGGCCACCAGTTCTGGTGGGAGTTCCACTACCCGGAGCAGGGCGTGACCACCGCCAACGAGCTGTGGTTGCCGGTGGACCAACCGGTAAATCTGCGGCTCGAGTCCAACGACGTCATCCACTCCTTCTGGGTGCCCAAGCTGGGCGGGAAGCGGGACCTCAACCCGGTGCCGGCGGTGCGGGAGGGTCAGGATCCCAAGTACAACTGGCTCTACTTCACCCCCCGGGAAACGGGGGTCTTCATGGGCCAGTGCGCCGAGTTCTGCGGACAGTCCCATGCACTCATGGCCATGCGGGTCGTGGTGGAGACCGAGGAGGGCTTCCAGGACTGGATCGACCGCTGGTTCGCATCCGAGGGGGCCGACTTCCCCGGGGATCCGGAGCCCGAGGAGCCCGAACTGCAGATGCCCGGGATGGATCCGGACGACGAGCCCGACGAGACGCAGGTGGCGGCTGAGGACGAGGATCCCCTGGTGGCGCTGGGGCGGGAGACCTTCCTCAACTCCACCTGTATTGCCTGTCACGGGGTGGAGGGCACGGCGGCGCAGGGGGTCATCGCCCCGAACCTCACCCTCTTCGGCGCCCGCAAGACCCTGGGCGCAGGGATCATGGAGAACAACCAGGAGAACCTGGTGCGGTGGATCATCGATCCGCAGGGAATCAAGGCCGCCGTCGCCATGCCCGGTACCGAATACCCCGGAGGAAACTGGCCCGCCACGGGGCTGTCCGACGAAGAGGTCGAGGCAGTCGCCGCCTACCTGCTCAGCCTGAAGTAGCCGCTCGGCACCCATCTCGGCAGCGAGGATAGCGATACATGTCGTCGGTTGGAACTGCAGCACCTGAACAACAGGACACCTCCCACGGGGAGGAGACTGGCCTGTGGAGCTGGATCACCACGGTAGACCACAAGCGGATCGCGATTATGTACTTCGTGACCGCGACCTTCTTCTTTTTCGTGGCAGGGGTCAAGGCGCTGGCCATCCGGGTGCAGCTCATGTTCCCGGAGCAGACCCTCATCACCCCCGAGGTCTACAACCAGTTCTTCACCATGCATGGCACCACCATGATCTTCCTGGTGGCCATGCCCATGGCGGTGGCCTTTTTCAACTACGTGGTGCCCCTGCAGATCGGGGCCCGGGACGTGGCTTTTCCCCGGTTGAACGCCCTCTCCTACTGGGTCTTCCTCTTCGGTGGGCTGTACCTGAACTCGTCCTTCCTCTTCGGTGCGGCGCCCCACGCCTCGTGGGTGGGCTACGCCACCCTGACCATGCCGGAGTTCTCGCCGGGGCAGAACACCAACTTCTGGCTCATCGGGCTGTCGATCCTCGGGATCGCCTCCATTGCCGGTGGGGTGAATTTCATCACCACCATCATCAATATGCGGGCTCCGGGGATGAAGCTCATGCGGATGCCGCTGTTCACGTGGATGACCTTCGTGACCAGCTTCCTCCTGATTACCGCCATTCCGGTCATCGGGGTGGCGCTGATCTACCTGGGATTCGACCGGCTCTTCGGTACGGTCTTCTTCCAACCCGGGGGCGGGGGCGACCCGGTGCTATGGCAGCACCTCTTCTGGATCTTTGGCCACCCGGAGGTCTACATCCTGATCCTCCCGGCCTTCGGGGTGATCTCGGACGTCATCCCCACCTTCTCGAAGAAGCCACTCTTCGGGTATCCCATTGTGGTCTACGCCGGGCTGCTCATCGGCTTCATCGGGTGGGGGGTCTGGAGCCACCACATGTTCACTGTGGGACTCGGGCCCATCGCCGACTCCTTCTTCGTGGCGGCCACCATGATCATCGCGATCCCGACGGGGGTGAAGATCTTCAACTGGATCGCCACCATGTGGGGAGGGTCGCTGAAGTTCACCACCGCCATGCTCTTTTCGGTGGGCCTGGTGGCGGTCTTCACCGTCGGCGGCCTGTCGGGGATCATGCACGCCTCGGCCCCGGTGAACCTGCAGCAGCATGACAGCTACTTCGTGGTGGCGCACTTCCACTACGTCATCGTGGGCGGGGCCATGATGGGGCTCTGGGCGGGCCTCTACTACTGGTTCCCCAAGGTCAGGGGCCGCTTTCTCGACGAGACGCTGGGCAAGTGGCACTTCTGGACCACCATGATCGGCTTCAACCTGACCTTCTTCCCCATGCACTTTGCCGGCCTCTTCGGGATGCCCCGCCGGATCTACACCTACTCGGCCGAGCTGAACGTGGACATCTACAACCAGCTCTCCACCGTCGGTGCCTTCATCTTTGGGGCCTCGGCGGTGATCATGGTCTGGAACCTGGTGAAGAGCTGGCGGAGCGGAGAGAAGGCCCCGGCGAACCCCTGGGGCGCGCCCCACCTGGAGTGGTCTATTCCCTCGCCGCCGCACCACTACAACTTCCCGGCCATTCCGGAGGTGCGGAGCCGGGAGCCCCTGTGGAACGATGGTGAGCGGGAAGAGATCCTGGCCAAGACGATGCACGAACCGGACAGTGAGCCGGTGATGCCGAATCCCTCGTACTGGCCCATTCTGCTGGCGGCCTCCATCACCCTCATCTGGGCGCTGGTCATGACCGGCATCTGGTGGGTCATCGCCCTGGCGATCCTGCCGGTGATCTACTGCGTCTTCAAGTGGGGAATGGAGCCGGCCTTCCCCGAGGGTCACTGAGGGCGGATTCGCACGCCACCGAGACGAACGGATACCTAACGATATGGCTCAGGCAGCAGCGGCAGTGGACGATCACGGACACACCACCACCGGAATCTCCAACTTCAAGGTGGGGTTCTGGACCTTCATCGCATCGGAGTGTCTGTTTTTCGGGACGCTCATCTCCACCTATATGGTGTACAAGGGGCGAGCCGTGGTGGGGCCCTACCCGGCGGAGATCTTCGATGTCCTGATCACCACCATCAGCACCACCGTCCTCCTCTTCTCGTCGCTGGCCATGGTGCTGGCGCTGTACTCGGTGCAGTTGGGGCGGAAGAAGCACGCCATCCTCTGGCTCCTGGCGGTCATCGCCATGGGAGGGATCTTCCTGGGGATGGAGTTCAACAGCTACATGAAGTACATCGACTACGGGCTGACCCTGGGCTCAAGCACCTTCGGCTCCTCGTACTACGTGCTGACCGGCACCCACAAGGTGCACGTGGTGCTGGGGATGGTCTGGATGGGTGTGCTCATCTGGCTCATCGCCCGGAACCGCATCCCGCCGGCCAAGGCCGAGCAGGTGGAGATCGCCGGGTTGTACTGGCACTTCGTTGACATCATCTGGATCGTCATCTTTACCCTGGTCTACCTGATCCAGTAAGGACAAGGCAT
>SLNQ01000252.1 GCA_007132965.1 Gemmatimonadota bacterium
CTGGAACGTACCCAGCGCAGGGCCCGGGACGCCGCCGCGACCACGGTCTGGGCCGAGGCGGCGATCCAGGGCCGGGTCATTGGCCAGGCACCGAGCGCGTACGAGGTCATGGAGACCTCCCGGGGCGACCGCGTCCCCAGCCTCCTGGGAAGCATCGAGAACCTCAGGGAGCTCCCCGAGACCTTCACCCTGGTCCACCACGAGCGGGGCAAGCTGGTTGAGATGGCGGCGGGACCCGAGAGTCCTGAGTTCGAGCTGACCCGGCTCGAGCACCGGGACGGCGTGGTGGAAGTGGCCTGGACCGAGCCCGAGGAGGAGCGCACACCCCGTTTCGAAGTCTTCCTCTCCACTGATGGGTTCGAAAGCTATACCCGGGTCCACCCCGAGTTCTACGGTGAGGGAGAGCGGGAGGCCATGCGAAACACCTCCTTCACCTTTGATCCGCGCCGTCACTACGTGGCCGAGGAGGCGTATTACCTCCTGATTCTGGCCAATGAAGGGCTTCGGGCCGCGTGGAAGGCACTCCGCGTCACCCCGCCCGAGGAGCCGATCTACGAGTACCAGGCCACCATCCACGACCCGGAGGAGGGAACGCAGCTCTGGCAGGACGGGTTCGTGACCCTGTCCGGGTCCATGGCCGTCCGCATCGAGACCCCCGAGCACCGGTTCGTGGGGCGGCCCTACCGGCTCCAACCCGTCCCTGCAACGCTGGAGTGGGTCTCGAGCCAGGACGGTCCCATCGCCCGCTACCGGACGGACGGGTCCGTCTTCGCGGTCACCTGCATGGCCCAGGGACTCTCAGTCGGCCGCCACCGGATCATCCTCAGGGCCGAGACGCCTGGAGGCGCCACCGCCCGCACATCGGTGCGGATAGAGGTGACTCAGGACGGGGAGCAACCTCCGGAGCGCTCCTTCGACTGCCACGTCCCGGAGGAGTTCAGGATCGACGGATGAGTTCAGCGGGCGGGTCGACCGTCCCGCTTGTAGACCACACCCTCCTTCATGACGAATCCCACGTCCTCCAGGACCGACACGTCGTCCAGGGGGTTGCCCCGGACCGCCACCAGATCGGCCCAGCGCCCGGCCTCCACCGTCCCCAGCTCCTCGCTCATCCCCAGCGCCTCGGCGGCGTTCCGGGTAGCCGCAAGCAGGGCCTCTCGCGGGCTCAGCCCCGCGTCGACCATGAGCTGGAACTCCTCGGCGTTGCGGCCATGCTCGAACACACCGGCGTCGGTCCCGAAGGCAACCGGCACCCCGGCAGCGAAGGCCCGGCGGTGTGACTCCACCACGTAGGGGCGGATCTCCAGGGCCTTCTGCGCGGGACCCGGCGGGAGGAAGCCCTCCTCGGCCATCTCCACCACCGCCTCGTAGGCCATCATGGTGGGCACGAGCCAGGTTCCCCGCTCCGTCATCTCCCGCATCACCTCGTCGTCCAGCACGCTCCCGTGATCGATGCTGGTGATCCCCGCCCGAACCGCGTTCTGGATCCCTTCGAGTCCGTGGGCGTGCGCCGCCACTCGACGATTCAGCATGGCTGCCGAGGACACCACCGCCTCCAGCTCCTCGGAGGTCATCTGGGCCGGGCCGATGTCCTCTGTGAGTGAGAGGACACCGGCGGTGGCGCAGACCTTGATCATGTCGGCGCCGTCGCGGACGGCCCGCCGCACCGTGGCCTCCGCTTCCTGTGGTCCGTCGAAGACGTAGGGCCGCCGCTCGTCCACGTCGGCGGTGCCGGGGCGAATCCCGGTGGTCCGGTCGCAGTGGCTCCCGGTGGTTCCCATGCTGATGGCGGTGACCATCCGGGGACCGTGCACCAGGCCGCTGGCGATCCCGTCTCTCAGGGCCAGGGCCGTCGTGCCGGGCGCACCCAGGTCCCGGACCGTGGTGAAGCCTGCCATGAGGGTCACCTGGGCATTGCGGACGCCGACCAGGGTCGGCTGCTCGGGGTAGCGGAAGAGGAAGGCGCCCCGATCCGCCCCCAGGTCGGCCGGATCGCCCGTGATGTGGGTGTGCATATCGATGAGGCCCGGAAGGACGGTCCACTCCGAGAGGTCGATCCGCTCCGCGTCGCCGGGTACCTCCACGTCGGTGCCCACCGCTTCGATCCGACCGTCACGGATCAGGATGGTCACGTCCCGGGCCATCTCCCCGTCGGTGCCATCGAAGAGCATCCCCGCATGGATGGCCGTGGGGCCGTCGCCGCGTGCCTCGCCCGACTGGGCCGCGACGGTGGGGGGCGTAAGGAGGAAAAGGAAGAAGGCGACCCAGAGCGAAGACGTGCTGACGGCGACGATACGCATGGCGACCAGGGGTTCGAGGAACAAGGGTTCGAGGACCGGACGGTCCCCTGCTACCCGCCGACGCGGGCCCTGTTCACGGGGGGCTGCCCCGCCGCCGGAGGGGCACCCGACACCGCCGCCGCCTCCCTTGCGGCAGGTCGGGTGAAGCATTCCGGTGGCTGGGGAGTACACGTTCCACACACGTCGGTCGGCACCCGCAAACCGATCCGCCGACCACCCACCTCTCCGGACACCCATGGCCCCTCGCCAGATCTGGACCCTGTACATCCACGAGGTCCGCTCGGCCCTGCGGGAACGCAGCATCCTCATCGGCAGCATCGTCATCCCCCTGGTCATGTACCCCGCCCTCCTCTGGGCCGGGTTCGCCGGCTTTTCCTTCGTCCAGGGACAAGCCGACCGACTCACCTCACACGTGGCCGTCCACGGGCTTCCGGACACCCACCGGGCGCTGGTGGACTCCATCGAGTCCAATGGCCGAACCGTCGTGGTCCGGTGGGACGACGACCCGGCGGCGGCCCGGGACGAGGTAGCCCGGGGGTCGTTGGACCTCCTGGTGGAATTCCGCACGGTGTCCGACGGAGACCGGACCCTGGACGACAACTTCCAGGCGACGCTCTACTACAACGGAGCCCAGGACCGCAGCCGCGGCGCCCGGAGCCGGGTGGAATCGGCCATCGAGTCCTACCGACAGGGCTGGATCGACACCGCTCGACGCGATCTGGACATCCCGAATCCGGTCTGGGCCGACTTCGCCATGGCTCGCAGCGACGTGGCCACCATCGAAGAGAGCACCCGCTTCCTGCTGGCCATGATCGTTCCGTTTCTGACGCTCATCATGGTGGCGCTGGCGGCCTTCTATCCGGCCATCGACGCCACCGCCGGCGAGCGGGAACGCTCCACCTGGGAGACCCTCATGACGCTGGCGGTTCCCCGGAGCCACGTGGCCACCGCCAAGTACCTCTACGTGGCCACCTTCGGGGCCATGGGCGGGCTCTTGAACCTGGCGGCCCTGACCCTCTCGCTCCGGTGGATCCTGCAGCCCCTGGCCGGGGCCGACGCCCAGGAGCTGGCCCAGGGCGGGCTTCCCCTGGAAACCCTTCCCATCATCGCGCTGGGGACCGCCCTCCTGGGACTCTTCGTGGCGGCGGGGATGCTGGTCTTCGCCATCTTTGCCCGGAACTTCAAGGAGGGCCAGTCCATGATCACCCCCTTCTACCTGGTGATCATCCTCCCGGCCATCTTCGTCCAGTCGCCGGACATCGAGTTCAGCGTGGGGCTGGCGCTCCTGCCGGTGGTGAACGTGGCGCTGCTGCTGCGGGAGGCCATCATGGGGAGCATCCCCCTTCTGCCAGGCCTCCTGACCCTGGCCTCCATGGCGGCGTGCGTGGCGGTGGCCGTAGGCTTCGCCCAGTGGGTCATGCGCAACGAAGAGGTCCTGCTGGGCTCCAGCAAGGGAGGGCTCTGGAGCTTTCTGAAACGACGAATCGGACAGTGGAGGACGACGGCGTGAGCAACGCACATGGCGGCGCGACGAAGGACACGGCAAACGGCCCGCCGGTGAGAACCCAGGGGCTGACCAAGATCTTCTACGATGAGAACCGCGGTGAGGTGCGGGCCGTGGACCGGGTTGACCTGACCTGCCAGCGGGGCGAGATCCTGGGGCTGCTGGGGGCGAACGGCGCCGGGAAGACCACCACCCTCCGGATGCTCTCCACGGTGCTGCAGCCCACCGCCGGCCGGGCCTGGGTCATGGGCCACGAGGTCAGGAGCGAGCCGGAACGGGTGCGGGCGAGCCTGGGCTTCTACTCCGCCTCCACTGCCCTCTACCCCAAGATCACCCCCCGGGAGACCCTCCGCTTCTTTGCCCGCATGAACCGGTACCCCTCCCGCCAGGTAGACGACCGGGTAGAGGAGCTGGTGCACAGATTCAAGATCGAGGACTACGCCGACACCCGGGTGGAGAAGCTCTCCAGCGGGATGAAGCAGAAGGTCTCCATCGCCCGGACGGTGGTCCACGACCCTCCGGTGCTCATCTTCGACGAGCCCACGGTGGCCCTGGACGTGCTCAACGCCATCGAGCTTCGGCAATTCATCTCCCGGCTCCGGGGCGAGGGGAAGGCTATCCTCTTCTCCACCCACATCATGAGCGAGGCGGAACAGCTGTGTGACCGCATCGCCATCATCCACCACGGTGAGATCCTGGCCACCGGCACCCTGGACGAGCTGAGGGAGGCCACCGGCCTTCACTACCTGGAGGAGATCTTCGTCCACTACGCCCAGGTAGACGATCCTGCCCAGGCTGCGGAGGAGCAGCTGCGGTGAAGTGGACCCCACCCCGGGAGTCGGTTCCCACCCTCCGCCTCACGCCGGCGGTCCGGGCCATCTTCGGCCTGGAGATCCGCTCGCTCCTGCGCGACGTTCGCACGGTGCTCATCTCGGTGGTTCTCCCGGTGATTTTGCTTCCGGGCCTCTTCCTGGCCAGCAACTGGATGGAGGAGCAGCGGGTGGAGCGGGAAGAAGCCCGGACCTACCGCTTCGCCGTCACCGGCGCCGACTCGGCCTTCGCTATGTCGCTCATCGACCGGATCGCGGCGGAATCACCGGACGCGGATTCGGACCGCCGCTTCCGACCGGTTCGCGCCGCCGACCCCCGGGCAGCGCTGGAGCGGGATGCCCTGGATCTCTACGTCCAGACCCTCACCCCCGAGGAGTGGAGGGCGGTGGAGGCCGCCGACACCCTGGACCTGGAGATGCCGGAGGAGTACGAGGGCGCCCGGGTCATGCTGATCCGGTTCCACTCGAGCCGCACCGCCTCCAGGGAGGGTGCCGAGCGGCTGCGGGAGCACCTGGCCGAGATGAGGACCGAGCGACGCGACTCCATCCTGATGGCGGCGGGATTCCCGGTGGACCCCCAGGAGGTCGCGGTGGTCCGGTCCCGGGACGTGGCCACCGATCAGGCGGTGCAGGGCGCCAGGCTCGGACGCTTCCTCACCCTGATCCTCATGGGCCTCATGCTGCTGGGGGCGTCGGCAGTGGCCACCGATACGCTGGCCGGTGAGAAGGAACGGGGGACGCTCACCACGCTGCTCACCTCGGCGGCGTCCCGAACCGAGATCATCACGGGCAAGCTCCTGGCCATCGTGGCAGTGGCTCTGGCCATCGCCCTCATCCAGGTCCTGAATCTCTGGTTCTACCTGGGGCTGGGCATCATCGAGGCGGGGAGGGGGTTCGAGGTGACGGTGACTCCGACCCTGGCCATCAGCCTCTTCGTCCTCTTCCTGCCGGTGGTGGCTCTTACTTCGGGGGTGCTCCTTCTCACCTCGGCCCACGCCCAAAGCTACAAGGAGGCCCAGCTCGTCCTCCCGGCCGTGATCCTGGGCATGTCACTCCCGGCCCTGGCACCCCTCCTTCCCGACCTGTCCCTCCGGTCGGCCATCGTGCTGGTTCCCATCGCGAACATAGCGGTGGGTGTGCGGGACCTGCTCATCGGACAGGTGGATGGACCGTCACTCCTGGGGGCCTGGCTCGTGACGGGTGCGGCGGCCACGTGGGTCACCGCCCGGTGCATCCATGCGCTCCACGACGAAGAGCTCATGACCGGAGATACCTCGAGGGAAGAGCTCCTGGGCGGCCCGGACCTCTTCCGGAAGCGTGTACTCAAGTGGTTTGTGGTCCTGTGGGCCGTGAAGGTGCTGGTGGACTTCAACCTCCCGTTCCAGGATCTTCGGGCCGCGGTGCTGGTGAGCGTGGGACTCGTCTTCCTGGCCTTCCCCCTCATCGTGATCTGGCGCTTCCGGCTAGATCCCCGGGAGGCGCTGGCGCTGCGCATGCCCCGTCCGGGCGTGTGGCTGGGCGTGCTCCTGGGAGCGCCTGCCGGCCTCGTCGCCGCCAACTTCGCCTTCCGGCTCATGGACTTCGTGATCCCGGTTCCCTCCGAGCTCCTGGAGAACTTCGGCCAGGTGATCATGCCGGAGGCGATTCCGGTGTGGCAACTGGTGATCTTTCTGGCGGTGGTGCCGGGGATCACCGAGGAGCTCACCTTCCGGGGCGTCCTCCTCCACGGCCTCAGGAAGCGCTTCGGACCGGTGGGTCTGGCCCTGGTGGTGGGAATCATCTTCGGGTTCTTCCACTTTCAGATCTTCCGCATTCCCGCCTCGGCCCTCCTGGGTGTGATCCTCACCGCGGTTACGCTCCTGAGCGGCTCTGTCTTCCCCGCCATCCTCTGGCACACCCTGAACAACGCGCTGGCCGTCTACCTGGGCACGGTGGGGGTGGAGTTCGGAGAAGAGAGCTGGTGGTGGGCGGTGGCCGCGGCGGCGGTCCTGGCGGTGGCGTTCTGGATCATCTGGCGCAGTCGCACACCGTATCCGGACATGGGAAAGAGGGGCCGCCCGGCCGATCCCGATTAGTCCCACGGCGGACATCCGAGTGTCGGGCTGCAGGCGGTCTTTTCGTAGTACCGGTTGAGGGCGGCGGCCGGCGCCAGAGCGCATGCCCGGCGCCGCATGACCAGACTCTGTCATCCGGTCGGTACGAGGGGGCTCGATGTCCAATCGCAAGGGGTTGTCCAACGTTCTCATGGGTGTGGTGCTGGGGATCGTTCTGATCCTCGGGTCCATTGTCGCCCTCTTCTGGAACGAGGGTCGCTCCATTCAGACAGCGCAGAGCCTGGCCGAGGGGGCCGACGCGGTGGTGAGCGTGGAATCCGAGAGCGTAGATCCGGCCCACGACGGCGACCTGGTGCACATGAGCGGCCGCCTGGATTCCGACGCCATCCTGCGGGACCCGGAGTTCCCGGTCACCGAGGAGGCGCTGGCCCTCCGGCGTGAGGTGGAGATGTACCAGTGGCACGAGGAGCAGGAACGACGGGGCGATGAGACCCGGTACTCGTATCACACCGACTGGTCGTCACGGGTCATCGACTCGCGTCGCTTCAACCGGACCGCCAGGCATGAGAACCCGGGTTCCATGCCCTACGAACGCTACGAAGTCCGGGCCGACGACATCACCCTGGGCGTATTCCATCTCTCGGAAACCCTCACCCGCCAGCTCGACAACTTCAGGACGGTGGGTCTGGACGAAGGAATCCTGGAGGAACTGCCGGGGAACGTCCCGGCCCAACCGCATGTGGTGGGCAACCGACTGTATTTCGGCGAGAACCCCAACAACCCCCAGGTGGGTGACACCCGCGTGGCCTTCTCCATCATCGAGCCCCACGAAGCCAGCGTCATCGGCGAACAGCAGGGCTCCATGCTCTCGAGCTACGCCACCCGGGCCGGCGACAACCTGGCCATGGTCTCGGCCGGTCGCTACAGCCCGGGAGAGATGTTCGAGCAGGCCATGGCGGAGAACGTGATGCTGACCTGGATGCTACGAGGAGGCGGGCTCTTCGCCATGTTCCTGGGCTTTGTCATGTTCTTCGGGCCCATCGGATACGTGGCACGGTTCATTCCGTTTGTGGGCGCCCTCATCGTGGGAGCCAAGAAGCTGATGTCGGCGGGGCTCACCATGCTCCTGGGCGGTGGAACCATTGCCGTGGCCTGGCTCTTCTACCGCCCCCTCGTGGGAATCCCCCTCCTCCTCATCTTCGGAGCGGTGGCGGTGGGCGCCTTCCTGCTGGCCGTGCGGGCCGCGCCCACCGCTGCGGAAGCTCGGGTGGAGCGGGAGGACGCAGCCGCTACGGCGTGAGGGAAGGCCCCTACGGAGTTCGGACCCGCAGCGCCGTACCCCAGGGGTCGCGGAGGAGGACCCCGGCCGGCTCGGGGCGCACCGCTCCAGAGCTCGGGTCCAGCGCTTCAAAACTCCGGTCCGTCGCGTCCGAACCGCGGTCCACGGCCACCGAGTTCCGGTCCGCAGCCTCCGGACTCCGAGTCGCCCCCTGCACACTCCGGACCACCGCCTCCACCTCCTCCGCAGACGGGACGACGAGCTCCCATTCCAGCAGCCGCGCGTCATCGTCTCCTGGCGGCGAGGCCCCTCGGGCCCAGGTATTGATCCCCAGGTGGTGGTGGTACCCACCGGCCGACAGAAAGAGAGCGCCGGGGTAGCTCCACACCACCCGATCCAGACCCAGGCCCTGATGGTAGAAGGCCTCTGCCCGGGCCAGGTCGCCGACGTGGAGGTGCATATGTCCCACGGTGGTGCCGGCCGGCATCCCCTCCCAGGTGGCCCTGCCCCCCGCCTCCATCAGGTCGTGGAGGTCAAGCGGCTCGGTGGCCATGACGACCTGTCCGTCCCTGTGGCGCCAGCTTGACCGGGGCCGGTCGGCGTAGACCTCCACCCCGAGGCCATCCGGGTCGTGCAGATAGAGCGCCTCGCTCACCAGGTGATCAGACGCGCCTACGGTGCCCTCCGCCCTGCCCCGTTCGTCCTGCAGGTGTGAGGCGAAGCGGCCCAGTGCCGATCGATCGGGAAGAAGGATGGCAAAGTGGAAGAGCCCCAGGCGGCCCCTGGGCGGCACCGGCGAGGCCCCCGGCTTCTCATAGAGCTCCACGAGAGGCTCCGACTGGCCCCTTGCCGTGAGTCGGGCCATCCCACTCCCCTCCACAAAGGCCCGAAAACCCAGCACCCCCTCGTACCACGCCACCGAACGATCCAGGTCGGCCACCTGGAGTCGCACACACCCCAGCGCCGTGGACGCAGGAAGGCGGTACCCGTCCGGCGACACGCCCCAGGGCAGGTGGGGATCCGAACCTGCTCCCGCAGCCAATTCCCTACGCGCGTTGGCACCAGCGTCCTCCGCTTCAGGCATTGTGTCCTCCCGATGAGTTGGCAGATCACCCTGTCATTCCAAAATACGACTTCTCCGACCTATGAACTCCTTGCCCTCCTGATCGGAGCTCATTCTGCTATGGGTCCCCATCTTCCGTCGGGCCTTCGGGCGCGTATCCGCCGATGCCGCGCTCCGCCTCCGCCGGATTCGACTCCGCCTCTCCCGGGTCCAGTGCGTCCATGGCGCCGAACATGAGGTCCCGGAGCTCGTGGTTACGGGGATCATCGACGTTTCCGCTGAAACGTGCCGCCGCGGTGTGCCACTTGGGGTCGATGCCGAGTTTGCGGTTCATCTCCTCGAGGGTCCGGGGCGGCGGATCGGGCGCCTCGCTCTCACCCGCTGCTCCGTTCCGGCGACCCGTGCTCGCCGCGGTGTCCTTCCCGCCAACTACCGCCTCCTCTGCGGCCACCCTGCCCGCCACCTCGAATCGCGACTCCACCACCCGGCCCACGCCGGTCGCCCTCGGCCGCTGGGGCAGGGGCCAGCCCCTGCGGTCGAAGAAGCGGAAGTCGCCGTCCCGGGTGCGGCGCACCTCGAACCCGTCCTCGTGTACCGCCCGGTGGTGGACCCGGCACAGGGAGACCAGGTTCGCCAGGTGCCGGCATCCCTGGCCGGGCCGTCGCCCGCAACCGACGCTTCGTCCCCCGCCGCACGCGTCTTCGCCTCCATCACCTCCACCACGCTGGCGTCGCAGGTAAGTCGCCGGGCCGTCTCAGCCGAAAGCCGCGTGCCGTCCTCCAGGTGCGAGCGGCCGGGCTCGCCCTCCCCCGCCAGGGTCTCGTAGTCCACGTGCAGGAAGACCTGGTAGCGCTCCGCCCGGGTGCCGTGGAAGCGGGTGTGGCAGCCGCAGGCAGAGGCGTCGTCCAATCCTTCGTCCCCGGCATCCGAGCTCCGCGTTTCAGCTGAAACGTCTGTGGTCGCAGGCACCTCCGCGCGGTCCGGATCCGGCGTCTCAGTTGGAACGTCGGTGGTCGCGGCCGCCTCGTCCTGCGAGCGGTCCCCTTCGCCCGTTTCAGCTGGAACGTCCTCCTCAGCCGAAACGTTCTCACCGCCGGGGCCGCCGCCCCACTCCCCCCGGAACCCCACCGCCAGCGCCTGCTCGGCCAGCAGCCCCAGGGCGTCGGCCCGCTTCTGCCGCGCCGTGATGGTCCGCCGCTTCGGTCCCCGGGGTCCGCCCTCCGGCGCCCAGTCCGTGCTGGGGACGTCGCTGGAATCCGTCCCCTCCGACCTCGCATGCGCCGCATCCATGGCCGCTTCGATGGCCCGCATCACCACCGCCCCCACCTCCGGGTCCAGCCGGCCCCGGATCCGGTACATCCCCTCGTCGTCCGGGCGCACCCAGAGGTAGCGGCTCCGGTGGCGCC
>SLNQ01000114.1 GCA_007132965.1 Gemmatimonadota bacterium
ACGCAGGGCTTGAACAGCAGCTAACGAACCATCATCGGCTGATCAGAGGCCGATGCGGCGACCGCTTGCCCATGTCAGGCTGGATTGGGGACTGTAACAAGACAAGGATCACCTCCTTTTTCGGGTCGACTTCGGGCTTGGCGCCAGCGGGGTCCAGCCCCGCGGTCCGGTCGAGCCGAAGCCCTCTGGCTTCGCACCCCCGGCCCAGCTCCCTGTTATGTCGGGAACGCCTGAAAGCTATCGGGGGCCGGGTGCGAACGTAAAGGGGGGGCGAGAATTTGTTCGAGAGATCGAGCTTGGCCTTCGGAAGGCCGCGTCCCGCGTTTCAGGTTCCGTCCCCCCGTCGGGTGGTGATCTGGACCACTCCGCTGGCGGCCCGAGTGCCCTACAGCTCCTGGGCCTTTGCCCCCTTCACCACCTCGATGTGTTCGATGGCCCTGGGGTCGAGATCCAATGCCGTCTCCGGATCAGCGACAATGACTCCATCCACTACGTAGAGGGGACTGGGCCCCTGAGTGTCACCCGGTCGAGGGAGGTCGAGAGGGCCTCGTAGCTGCGGATCTGAGGTTGCCGGGGGGTCCCCTTCGGCCCGATCCACCCTTAGATCCAAGCGCTCGTGTCTGTCGTCACGGTAGACCTGAACGTCCAGATACGTCGACCGGTCTGGGGTGCGGTCGTCGGAGGCCGTCCCGGGGTCGTCGGTGGAGAGCTCAGGTGACGTCTCCGAGCGCTCCACGCCTGGTACGGGGTCGTCGTCTCCACGGGGCTCAGGCGATGCCTCTGAGTGCTCCACTCCCGGGCCGGGACCGTCGCCGCTGTCCGTGGTGATCAGGAGAACTCCGCTCCGCCCCCGTTCACCGTAGAGCGTGTGAGCCGCCTCTCCCTTCAGGACCTCAATGGATCTGATGGACGCCGCGTCGAGGTCCAGGTCTTCCAGGGACATCGCCCCCGGTGCGCCTGTGCCAGTGGCGGCTTCCCCGGGTAGAGTGGCAGTTTCCCCGGCTCCAGCGACTTCCGCAGTTCCACTACCCAGCACGACGCCGTCGATGACCACGAGGGGAGGTGCCTCGGCTCGCATGTTGTGGGTCGCTCGGATCCGGACGCCTTGCTGCTGCCCCTGGAGAGCTTCCAGAGCGCGGGCATCGGAGGCCTCGGCCTCTTCGCCTTCGAGGGTCTGGATCCCAGCCGCCTCCGCGGCGGCCTCCTCGTCGGGCAGGTGGGTTGGCGTGTCCAATTCACAGGCCATGGCGAACAGGGCGATTCCCGCGGCGGTTCCGAAGAGCGCCAGGGGGAGTACTCGACGAACAGATCTCTTCTTCATGGCATTCAGCCTCCGTTCCAGGAGCGACGGCGTGCGGGTTGTCGCCGTCTCGATGAGGGATGGGGGACCCGACATGGAAAGGGCGGGAAGCAACTCTCCTCCTCGATGTTTCGAGCCCAACTCCACGAGCAGACGCCCGTAGACGGCCGGGGCCACGCCCCGATGGAGGACCCTGCGGTCACAGTCCAGCTCCACCGCGTCGCGCAGGCGACGAAACTGCCACCACAGCCAGAGATTCCAGGGGACGAGCACCGCCAGGGCGAGCGCTCCGGCCAGGAGGAGGGGATCGCGGACCCGCAGGTGTTCCTCTTCATGCCTCAGGACCAGGTCCAGGTCCTTTCCCCCCAGCGATAGCGCCCACCTGGGCAGAAGGATCTCGGGGCGGAGCACCCCACTTACGGCGGGGCCCAGGTCGGAGGTCACCCTCACGGGCCGACCTCGCAGGACTCTGATGGGCCATTGGCGCCGCCGCCGGCTCATTCGGCGGGCGGCGGCAAGCAGGAGGGTCGCCAGGGCCAGAGTGGTCGCCCCCCAAGCCGCCGAAGCCCACCGGTTGATTTCCGTACGTACGGGAAGGGCGCTGATACTCCGACCAAGTTGCGCATTGAGCCAGGCGACGGCCTTGCCAACGCGGTTCGGTCCCCACCCGAGGAGGAGGGAGCCCAGGGACGATTCCTCCTGGTCTCCCAGGTCCGCCGTGGGTACCGCAGGCACTTGGCCCGGTGCCGACGCCATGTCGGACTGTACCTGACCCGACCGCTCCGAGGCATCCGGGGCCCCAGGGAGCAGGATGGTCGACAAGGGGAGCACCACCGTGAGGCCGAGGGCGAGCGCCCAGACCCAGCGGGTGGGGAGTCGGAGGCGTTGGAGGCCGAAGGAGATGCTCCAGGCCGCCACCGATAGGAGGAGACCAACAGCGAGGGCGTACAACACCCACGAGAGTACATGGAAATCCCCGGAAATCATTCCTTATCTCCGGAGTGCGCGTCCTCGCCGTCATGATCCTCCCGTGGGGGGTCCTCAGCGGTGGAGTGTCGGCCTTGGGTGCCGGAGGAACCATGGGGCGTCGCGTCTTGGGTCTCTTTGGCGAGATCGTCCAGGAGACGGCGCATGCGGTCCAACTCGTCGTCCGTGATGGGACCTGTCTCCACCAGCCGAGCCAGAGTAAGCTCGGCAGAGCCGTGGAAGATCTTGTCCACCACCCGGCCCAGCGCGGTACGGCCCGCCTCCTCTGGAGCCACGGTGGGGAGGTACCGGTAGGCCCGGCCTTCCTTTTCATGGCGGACGTGACCCTTCTGCTCCAGAATCTGAAGCATCTTGAGCACCGATGTGTAGCCCAGCTCCTCGTCCAGGGCGTCCTGAACTTCCGCCACCGTTCCGGAGCCGGAGCGCCACAGAATGCTCATGATGTCCAGCTCACGTTCGGTGAAGGTTACGTCTTCGGACATGGGGGCTCCAGGTTCTGGTGTCGTCGCGGTCGTGCGGCCGCCGGCAGCCGCGATGACCCACATACGACCATCCTCGTATTACCATGATAGTGATCTGCACCGACCCTGTCTACCCCTTTCTTCGTAGATGGCGGCTGAAGGGGGAGCCAGGTGCGTGGGGGTCCAGAGATTCGACCCTCTGTCGCTGTGGGAGCGGGGTCCTCAGGCCTTGGGAGGATCGCTCAGGTCTTGGGAGGGTCGGGGAGGGGTCGCTGGGAGGGTCCCTCAGGCCCTGGGGCCCCCTCAGGCCTCGCGGAACGCTCGGAGGAAGAGCCAGGTGCTCACCGCGAGGGCCACCGCGATCCAGAGGACGCCCCATACCACGGTGGGAATTCCCGTCAACTGAGCCAACATGTGGGCGTCGGAGGGGAGATGGGGCCGGTCCAGGACATCGGTCTTGATGTCCAGGATCGCGTATAGGCAGCTGGTGAGCCCAAGGACCGTGAGCAGGATTCGGTTGAGCTTGAGGCTGGCGTGGCGGGCGAAGATAAAAAGGAAGATCCCGAAGAGGACTCCGAAGGTCATCCCGAATGCACCCCGCACGAACAGGAGGGTGATGACGATCACGGCGGCGCCCAGTGCCAGGGTGACGTCTGGTGCGCGCGAGCCGGCCCGCCGTCCCACTTCCAGAATGGCCCCTCCCCACAGGAGGCTTCCCAGGTAACCGGCCGACAGGGTCACGAAGGCATTGCCGCCAGGGCAGTAGCATGCTCCCCCCAGACGGGGGCTGAGGGTGATTTGCTGAATGGAGCCTCCGGTGGCGATGGCTGCGATTCCGTGGCTGATCTCATGCAGGAACACGACGAAGACCTGGAGCGGGTAGACGACCGGCGTGTTCCAGAAGAGCCAGAGGATCGCAAAGTACAAACCGAAGCCGGCCAGGAACCATGCCTGCCTTCCAAGGCGTGACTTCCGGCGCCGGCCCCTCATCCTTCCGGAAGGGTCACAGCATAGGCCCGGTCCAGCGTCGGACCCCGTTGGTCCACCTCACCGCGGGCGATGCGGAGGTTCTGTCCGGTTTGGGTGAGACCCTCGAGGGCACGTTCGCGGAGCTGCTCCATGGACATCCCCGCCTCGAATCCGAAAGCGGCGGCCCACCGCGCCACGGTCCTCTCCCACTCGCGCTCGATCTCGGCGGCCCTGGGATCCGGGAGCTCGATCTGCCGGGAGCGGGCCTCCTGGAGCAGGCGTTTCTTGAGAGCAGCTTCCCGAAGCACGGTGCGGCGCACCTCCTCGTCGCCCCGGCGAAACGCCTCCACGGTGTCTGCCCTGAGTCCGGTCAGACGACGGGCTACGTGTCCGGCGGTGAGCTCATCCTGCTCCCATCGGGCGACCACGGCGGTAGCGTCCTCTGCGGGAAGCGCAGCTGGCGGGAGGCGGTCAAGGTACAGGTCGAGGTCCCTGGCGCGTTCCTCCACCCAGGCCTCCCACCGGGCCCCATCGTCCACCATGCCAGCCACCTCGGAGGCCACCCGGTCCCGGGCTTCAGGGAAGGGGATCTGGCGGCGGTCCTCCAGCTTCAGGACATGAAACCCATACTCGGTTTCCACGACCCCACTGACCTCGCCAGGCTCCAACTCCAGCGCCGCATTCCAGAACTCGGATACCCACGTTCCCTGCCGGCCCGGTGCCAGCAGTCCTCCCCTCTCGGCGGCCCCCGGCTCTTCGGACACTTCGCCGGCTACTTCGGCGAAGGGCTCCCCCGCCTGGATCCGCTGAAGAGCCTGTTGCGCCTGCCGCTCGGCGTTCCGGCGGTGCTCCTCGGGACGCCAGCGCTCAGAGATGCGGATCAGGTGCCTCACCTCCAGTTCCCACTCGGGCCGAGTCTGGTAGTGCGCGTGCAGGACGTCGTCGTCCACCTCGGCCCACTGGAGGGCCAGTTCCTCTCGAAGTCGCTGGATGAGCGCCTCCTGGAAACGAACTTCCAGAAGGGGCTGGCCAAGCTCCAGGTGGGTGTCCTCACGCACGGCCAACCCTACCGCGCTGAGGCGAGCCAGGCGTCGAAGCTGGTCCTCCGGGAGGCCCCGAATTGCATCGGCGCTGAAGGCGAGCTCTCCCACCTCGAGGGCGGGAGGATCCTCCTCACAACCGAAAAGGGTGGGTCCCACCACGACGAAGAGGAGCAGGAGAGCGGGGCGAGCCAGGCGCCGGGGACGGACGGATGCCGAACGGTGGTGCCGCTTTTTGGGTGCATGTAGCCGGCGCGGTCGAAGTGAACTGGGCACCGGATGGGCTGAACAGTGCATGAGCGGGACTGGAGATCCGGGACACGGAGCCGTCTGGAGCGTGGCTAAGGGACGGAGTCGGGTGATCGTCAGGCCAGTTTCCCGACCATGAGAAGGTTATGGCTGTGCGTGGATGAGACAACCGCAAGCCCGGATTGTCAATGGCGGAGCCCGTTTCGTGAAACCCCGCCATTCCCTGCGAGACAAGCGTCATCAGGGTGTGGCAGAATCTGTTTGCCCGAGAGCATGAAGGGCTTTAACGGATCGTTAACGGCCCCGCGCTATTCATGGGTCACACTCTTCACCGACGCGCGGTGGGCCGATGCCCCCCTGGGAATGCCAAGACGCTTCCCGACGAGATTTTCGAGCTGACCGCGGTGCAATGAACAACGTCCTTCCCTGGCACCCCTTCCGGTCGGACGACTGGCGGCCCACCCTTCGCCACATGCGGACCATCGCGCGTCGGAATCCTTCCTCCCTGCCTGCGGGAGGTGCCGTGCCCCAGCCCCCTTCCCCGATGCGTCAACCCGGATGCGTCAGAAGCGTACGTCGGGCCAAAGGAGGACGTTCCGGAAATCCCTGGATGATCGGGCACCCTCGACCCGCGGCTGCATTCCCTGCAAGAGAACGTGCCACCGTCCGTCTCCCTCGAGGGGAAGCCGGATCGGAGTGCGGGTCACCTCGGTGCCATTCAGATGCAGCACACCGGTTCCGTCGGGGAGTAGCGCCAGGGCCATGTGGTGCCAGCGGCGAGAGCCTTCCCTGATGCTCTCGGGAATCTCCACGTCCAGGGCGGGGAAGGAGCGGTGGAAGGCCATGACGCCCTGAATCGGCTCTTCGTCATCGGTCTGGAAAAGAAGGCAGACCTTGGGTGCGGTCAGGCTTCGATTCCCCAGCGCGGTGCCTCCTCCACCGTCCGGATCGGGCACCGAGGGGCCGTCCACGAAGATGAGGCATGCCTGCAGGGGCTCACCCTCGCCGGCGAGGGTGAACTCGAGTTCCAACGTGCCCCCTGCGGGAAGCGAGAACCCGTCAAGAGAGCGCCAGGCGTTGGAATGCGGAACGACGGTTTGGGTCCACCGGGAGGCGGACCCCTCTCCCGACGGATGGAACGGGGAGTCGGCGACCCACAGCTCGTCGGCCAGGGGGGGGAGCGGGTCCCACAGGAGGATTCGAGGTGAGCGTTCAGCCTCTCGGACTTTCACTTGGATGGAGTCGGCCAGCCATCCATCGAACGATGCCTCCATCCAGGTCCGGCCGGGGCGGTTCGCGGTGATCACCCCCTCCTCGGTCACCGAAGCCACCCCCGGATTGTGGCTGCGCCACTCTATGCCCGCGTGGGAATGGGATCCATCGGAGTGTTGGACCCGGGCCACCAGAGTCCGGCGTTTGCCCCACTCCAGTTCAAGGTCGTCCGCGGTGGCGATCTCGACGCCAAGGGCTACGGGGGTGGGTTCATCCGGATGCCAGTGCAGTCCGGTGATGCCGTAGACATCTTCTACGGGAAGGGCGTACGATCCCCCGGTAGCGAAGTTGAGCAGGTGGACGCCCAGGTCGCCGTCCAGCGCGGTCACCACCGCGCCAAAGCGGCCGTTGGGTGCGCAGGTCAGCAGCGAACCCGGCATGCCCGGGGGATCCAGTGCCTCGATCGCCTCTTCTTCCGGATGCCAGAGGTAGAGTCCGGTCTCGCCCTGTTTCTCCACGGAGAGGAGGAGGGAGGGGGGCGTGCCTCCACACCAGGACGCGGCGTGGACACGGTCCCAGCTTCGCACATCCACAAGGCTTCCGTCAGGGCGCAGGACACGGGCAGAGTCGGTGGTCCTCCGGTCACCTTCCCCTCGCATCACTTCGAGTCGCCGAGCGTTACCTGGGGAGTTCAGCTCGACGGCGATCGTCGCCTCGGAGGCCCTGGGGCCAATACCGGGACGCCATTCCGTGTCGAGGACCTGGCCTGCGACTTCAGAACCCAGATCGGCGCCAGCCGATGAGGAACTCGTGCTGGACGACTCCCGACCTGCTCCGACGTCGGCCCTCTCCCTGCCGACAGTCCAGGAAAGCAGGTCGTTCCCAGCTCCCGCCGTCGATGGCGTACCTGCGATGAAGGCCGCCTGGTTATCCGGAGGGACCCGACTGATGCGCCAGCCAGTGGCCGGAGAGTTGGCTGGGGCCCGGGCCTCCAGGAGCGAATCACCGCCCAGATTCAGCAGCAGCGGGCCTCCCCCGAGGGAGGGAGCCGAGGGAAGCGTGCCGCCGGTGACAGCGTAGGCCGCCGCTCCCACCATGAGTAGAACCAGGGATGCCACCACTGCCGTCCGGAAGAGCGACCAGTGGGCTCCCCCGCCGGTGGTGAGACCCACGTGCAACTGGTAGCGGCGAGCCACCGCCGCACGGAGCTCATCGTGGGCAAATGCCAGCTTCTCCCCTGATTCCCAGTGGACCATCCGGCGACGAATCAGCTCACCTACGCCGTCAGTGAGCTCCGCCTGGGTCATGCCTGTACGGGAAGCCACGACCCGAGGAGAAGCCGGATGGCGGGCCCGGGCCAGGTGGGCTGCCACCAGGGAGGCTTCCTGCGACAGGTTGGTGAGCTGACGTTCGATGAGCTCACGGAGGCTCGCCGGAAGGGGGAGCTCCTCCGGGACCTTCCCCGGAACCAGAGCCCAGGTACCGTCGTCGGCCTCCTCGAGCATTCCCTCGTCGCGAAGGACCTTCAACAGCTCGATGATAAAGAGCGGATTCCCCCGGCTGGTTCGGATGATCCGGTCCACCACCCGCTCCATCTCCGAGCGATCGGGAGCCACCAGGGTGCGCTCCAGGAGCGTGCGAATCTCTTCAGTCCTGAGGGGGGCGAGCTCCAGTGACGTGGCTCGCTGGCCTCGAGTCAGCAGATCCAGGGTCTTGCGCATCCTGGGTGAGACCTCACGGTCCCCGGTCCGGCTCGTGACGATGAAGAAGACCGGTGCTTCTTCCATGCGGGTGGCGGCCCTGGCCAGGACCGCACGGCTCTCGGTATCTGCCCACTGGAGGTCGTCCACCACCACCAGGAGGGGAGCGTCCTCGGCCACCGCGGCCAGGAGGTCCTGGAGCGCGTCGGAGATGGCGGCGGAGGGCCGGGTGCGGGGGAGGGGGAAGGGGAGTCCTTCGCCTGTACTCCGGCGACGGCGCCCCCGGCCAGGCAGGGAGGGGACCAGCGTGCGGAGCACTTCCTCTGAGCCGGAGCTGATGCCGGCCGCTCCCGACAAACCCAGCAGCGCTTCCACCAACTCACCCAGGAGCGCCCATTCGATGGGACGTTCCGAGTCTTCGCCCTTGACCTGGACCACCCGACCCCCGGCGCTCCTGGCCATGAGTGCCACCTCCTCGGCGAGGCGGGTCTTGCCGATGCCCGCTTCCCCCAGAAGCAGGCCGATGGCGGACTCTCCCTCGCGCACCTGGTTCCACTGGCGGACCAGGGCGGAAAACTCCTCGGCCCGGCCTGTGAACTCCAGGCGCAGGCTGGGTTGGGCGCCGGAGCCTGCCAGGACGGTTCCCCGTCGTATTTCGGTGAGGCGTTCCTCGGCCGCCCGGATCTCCTCCAGGGCACTGGGATCGTCGAATTGTCTGCGGGCGGTGGTGAGGGTTCGGGCGGCCTCATCGAAGTCGCGAACCTCGAGGAGAGCCTCGGCCAGGTCCAGGTGATGCTGTAGTCGGTAGGGCTGGACCTCCCTGGCCTTCTCCAGCCATCGGATGGCTTCGGCTCCGGGACCGGCTTCCCTTTCCCCGTTGCCCCGGTCGGAGAGGGCGCCGCCGAGTCTTCGTTCCAGGGCCCTGCGGAGCTCATCGACCCATCGCTCCCAGTTCGGCTCTCCCGACACCTGGATGCCCTCCATGGGAGGTCCGGTCCAGAGCTGCAGGGCTTCCTCCAACTCAGCGGCGGCGAGGTGGTCACGAAGGCGGCCCACGTCGGTGACCACCCGGCCCTCGGTGAGCGTTACCGGATCGTCGGTGTCGAAGACGTCCTCGCCGAAAGTCTGACGAAGCTGCCAGAGGGCCTGGCGGAGGGAGCCTCGAGCCCGTTCCCGGTCGGACCCGGCCCAGAGGAGGGATGCCAGCTCGTCGCGGGAGGGAGGCTCGGAGGCGAGGGCCACATGGGCCAGGAGAGCCAGGGGTTTGCCGCGCGAAACGCCCACAGGGGTCCCGTCGGGCGATTTGGCCTCGCACGTACCCAGCAGCTTCAGATGGTAGCTACCGCTCTCCATAAGCTCCTGCGGATCGACGGGGAATGGACCCATCGAACGAGCATTCGTTCAAGTTGGGATTAATGAATCAGAATGATACCGGCGTGGGTCGTTCGTCAACTTGTGGTGCCGGGGGGGTCGGTGCAGCCCGGTCAGGGGCCGGCTCCCGAAACGACCGAGGGCCCGACGACGAATCGTCGGGCCCTCGGAGGAGACCGAAGTCTCCGGGGTACTTCAGGATTTCAGGTCACCGCTTGTTCTCCGAGCGGTTTCCCCGCTGCTCCGGGGTCCGCTCATGGGTGGCGGGGACCACCACCGAGATCCCGGTCTTCTGGCCACGGGGGGCCGACTGGCGGTACTCGGGGAGATTGTAGTTGAAGCTCTGGGTAAACCGACGGCTTCGGGAAGAAAGCATGGCCATTGTAAGGCTCCTTGTGTGTTTCCATCTATTGAGAAATTCACTCTTCGGGATGGGTCCTGCCGTGTGTTGCCGACAGGCCCAGCGGCCCGGTCCATCGAGGAAAGCGGCCATTCAGGGGCCCAGCGGGCCGACCACCTTCCTGCTGCACCCGTCCCTACGGGTGCGAGTCCAGGGAAGTTTCAGGTACGAAAACTCCCCCTCTGGAAACACATGTAGTGTCACCAGACCCGAAAGATAGTGGACTTCCAGCCCAGGGGAAGCCCCCTACGGGGGCTGAGCGCCATCCACCGGCCGGAAGCCGCTCAACGAAGGTGCGGGTCGTCTTGCACGACCTGGGCGGGCGAAGGGATCTCCCGGCGGTGCCGGGGGAAGAGAGCGGCGGCCCACCAGAGGTTCTGAACGGTCTTCCGGTAGGTGGCACGGGGGGCGCACGGAGTGCAGCCTGCGGGCCGGAAAAGGTCCTGAAGGCGGTCCGTTTTCAGGCTTGCCGACTTTGGTTAGGTTTTCAGGGTCCTCCTCACGGAGGCCCGCTGCCTCGAGTGCAATGCGGCAGCGCCAGGGGCCATAGCTCAGTTGGGAGAGCGCCTGCTTTGCAAGCAGGAGGTCGCCGGTTCGAGCCCGGCTGGCTCCATTTCCACCCCCAACCTCGGCAGGGCCACGTCCCTCTCAGGGCGAAGGTGGGTGCCTTCATCTGCCGCGCCCAAA
>SLNQ01000214.1 GCA_007132965.1 Gemmatimonadota bacterium
CAATGGTCATCATGAAGGGCTCGGGGGCGGCGCCGATGCCCACCGCCAGCTGAAAGGCGATGGGCGCCAGCAGCACCGCGGTGGCCGTGTTGGAGATGACCTGGCTCAGCGCCGAGGTGAGAACAAAGAGGGCCACCAGGAGGAGTAGGGGACCCGAGCCCTCCAGCGCCGAGCCCAGCCCATCTACGATGAGCTGCATGCCCCCGGTGTTCTCCAGGGCGGTGGCCACCGGCAGGATTCCGGCGATGAGCACCACGCTCTCCCAGTTCACCGAGCGGTACGCGTCGGCGGCGCCTACGCACCCCGACACCACCATGGCCACCGCAGCCAGGAGGACCGCCGTGACGGCCGGGACCAGGTCGAAGGTCATGAGGAGCATCATCCCCACCATGATCCCCACGGCCAGGGGCGCCCGGTCCAGGGGCTGGAGCGCCGGTTCCATCTCCCGGGGCGCCATGGCCACCACGAAATCCCGGTCTTCGCGCTGCAGGAGGCGGATCTTCTCCCACGGGCCCTGCACCAGGAGCATGTCGCCGAACCGGAGGGGAACGTCCCGGATGTCACCCTCCACCAGCTCGCCCATGCGCTTGATGGCCAGAACCGTGAGCTGGTAGCGATCCCGGAAGCGAATCTCCTTCAGGTTCCGGCCCAGGAGACGCGACCGAGGCGTCAGGAGAACCTCCGCGATCCCGGCATCCCTGGCGGTGGGGTCGCCCTCCAGGTCATCCGACTCGAGAACCACGTGTCCCCGCCCCACCATCCGGGCCACCCCGTCAGCTGAGCCGTCCACCAGGAGGATGTGCCCCGGGGTCAGGACCGAGTCGGCCAGGGCGGCGGTCAGGTGCTCGTCCGGATCCCGGTCGGCAGTTCTTCCGCCGCGGGGCTTGCCTTCGCCGGCCTCATCGGCAGCCCGGTCTCGACGGCGTCCCATGCCGGGAAGGGGGGGCCGTCCCAGACGACGACGAAGGCTTGAGTCCTTCTCCCCCGGCTCCAGAAGCTCCAGAACCGTCACGCCGAACGCATCGGGCAGGTTCAGGTCGGCCAGGGTGCGACCGGCAATGGGCGAGTCGGCCGGAATCCGCAGCCGAAAGAGCCGCGGATGCAGGTCCCAGCTCCCGGCCATCTCCTCCATGGTGGGGTCGTCGGCTCCCCTGCGGGGGGCGCCGGGAGACGGCCGATCGGGGAGGAACCTGCGCCCCACCAGCCCCATGAATCCGATCCCCACCACCACCACGGCGATGCCGATGGGCGTGAAGGAAAAGAAGCCGAAGGGGTCGCGTCCCATGGCCGCCAGATGGTTGCTCACCACGATGTTCGGCGCCGTGCCGATGAGGGTGAGCATGCCCCCGATGAGGGAGGCCACCGAGAGGGGAATCAGGAGCTTGGACGGGGAGATGTCCCGAGCCCAGGCGAGCCCCATGACCACCGGGAGCATGACCGCCACCGTCCCGGTGGAGCTCATGAAGCCGGAGAGGACCGCCACCAGCGCCATGACGATGACCAGCAACCGGACCTCACTGTCGCCGGCCCACTTTCCCGGCAGCTTCCCCATGGCCTGTGCCACGCCGGTCCGGAACAGCCCTTCCCCCACCACGAAGAGGGCGGCAATCATGATCACCACCGGATCGGCGAACCCCGCCAACGCCTCCGGCGCCGAGAGGATGCCGCTCAGCGTCAACGCCAGCAGGGCCAGGAGCGCCACCACGTCCAGGCGGAGCCGCTCGCTCACGAAGAGCAGGATGGTCACCGCCAGAATGGCGTAGACCAGAAAGATGTCAAAGGTCATGTGGGGGACTTGGGTCTGGTTGGAAGCCAGGGGCATGCCGGCGCTGAGCGGCCGCGGGCTCAAGCGCCGGCGGCCGTTGCAGCCTACCGCCAGGTGACCACCTCGTTCCCCGATCCGGGAACGGGCCGGGCCGCCGCGAACGTCTCCCTGCTTGACGACGCCACCCGCGCATCCTTCTATTCCCCTGGCTTCGGCCGCACAGCGTGGATGCGGACCGGTGACGTGCCGCGGGTTCCGGCGCTTGGCGTCCTCGGCTCCGGCCGGCGACGGCACATCCGGCGGCAGCGCATCCGACCGAGGAGCCCGGAACACTCCGGATCACCACACGAGTTGCTCGGAATACAGGCAGACCCTCACACCTGGAGGCAGTCCCTTGAACCCGTCCCCTTCCTCTTCCGGCGGTGGATCCGTCCCGGCCCGCGAGCTCTGGGGTACCCGCTGGGGCTTCGTCCTGGCAGCGGTGGGAAGCGCCGTCGGCCTGGGCAACATGTGGCGCTTCTCGTACATCGCGGCGGAGGGCGGGGGAGCGGCCTTCCTTCTCCTCTACATCGTCATGATCGCCTTGCTGGGGATCCCCCTCATGCTCTGCGAGCTGACGGTGGGGCGGCGCACCCACCTCTCGCCCATCGGAGCGCTGAGGGAGCTGGGCGGCAAGGGCTGGGTCCCGCTGGGCTTCCTCTTCGTGGTCACCGGGTTCCTCATCCTGTCGTACTACTCGGTCATTGCCGGGTGGACCCTGCGCTACGCCGCCGAAGCGGCCTTCATCGGCTTCGCCCCTGACCCGGGAGCCCACTTCGGCGAGATCAGCGAGGGCCGGGCCGCCATCGGGTGGCACCTGGCCTTCATGGTCCTCACCATCGGGATCGTCATGGTGGGCATCCAGAAGGGGATCGAGCGGGCGGCGCTGATCCTCATGCCCACCCTGGTCCTCATCGTCCTGGGACTCGCCGTGTGGGCCCTCTTTCTGGAGGGCGCCGGCGAGGGATACGCCTTCTACCTCATGCCGGACTTGGGCGAGCTCATGGACGGGACGGTGCTGAGGCAGGCCACCGCCCAGGCCTTCTTCAGCCTCTCACTGGGGATGGGGGCCATGCTCACCTTCGCCTCCTACCTGTCCCGCGACACGGACCTGAACCAGGAGGCGGTCACCATCTCGTTCGCCGATTTCGGGGTGGCCTTCCTGGCGGGTCTGGTGGTCTTTCCGGTGATCTTCGCCCTGGGACTCCAGGATTCGGTCACCGAGAGCACGGTGGGGGCGCTGTTCATCTCCCTCCCGGGCGCCTTCGTGGAGATGGGCACCATGGGCCGCGTCGTGGGGCTCCTCTTCTTCCTGGCGCTTGGGGTGGGCGCCATCACCTCGGCCATCTCACTCCTGGAGGTGGTGACGTCGTCCATCATCGATGAACTGGGGATGGCCCGGAAGAACGCCGCCATCGGCATCGGGATCCTCATTGCCTTCGTCGGGCTCCTCTCGGCCCGGGACATCGACTTCCTGGGGCTGGCCGACGCCATCGCCGGTGACCTCTTCCTGGTGGTGGGGGCCTTCTGCATGTCCCTCTTCGTGGGCTGGTTCATCAAGGCGGATCCGGCGGAGGAGCTGGCCCGGGGCGCAGGCGAGGGATTCAAGCGCTTCATCCCCCTGGTGATCTTCCTGATCCGCTACGTGCTGCCGCCGGTCATCCTCATCGTCCTCGTCTTTGCGCTGCAGGACACCTGGGCGGCCATCACCGCGTTCATCGTCGGAAGCTGACGGCCGGGCCCCGTCCGTGGACGTTGAGTCCAGCTCGGAGGCTGCAGTCCACCCTCTGATCCAGCGGGGCCGTCGGATCTTCGAAGCGGCCATCCCCCTCCTGGGGGTGGCCGTCTTCGCAGGTGCGCTCCTGATCCTGCACCGGGAGCTGGAGGGGCTCTCGTGGGCCGAGGTCCGACTGGGCCTGGCCTCCACCCCGCTCCTGGCCCTCCTGGGCGCCGTGGGCCTCACTGCCGCCAGCTTCGCCGCCCTGAGCGGCTACGACCGACTTGCGCTGCGTTACGCCCGGAGGCTCGTGGAATGGAATCGGAGCTCCCTTGCCTCCTTTCTGGGATACGCCTTCAGCCAGTCGCTGGGGTTTCCGGTCTTCACCGGGGCTCCCGTCCGCTACCGGCTCTATTCGGCCTGGGGGCTGTCCACCCAGGACGTGCTCCGGGTGGTGGTCTTCTGCACCGCCACCTTCTGGGTGGGACTCCTGGCCACCAGCGCCGTGTTGAACCTGGCGGCCCCGGCGCCGCTACCCGCCACCGCGCCCCTCCCCTTCGAGTCCATGCGCCCCCTGGGCTTCGTTTTTCTGGCCGCTGTCGTCGCCTATGCCCTGTGGGCGTGGCTGGCCCGGGCACCGGTACGGGTGGCTGGATTCGAGTTCCCCATTCCGCGCCCGGGAGAGTTGCTGGGCCAGGTGGGCGTGGGAGCCCTTCACTGGACCGTGGCGGCGCTGGTCCTCTTCGTGCTCCTCCCCCCGGGGCACGGCGTGGGATTCCTTCACCTCCTGGGGCTCTTCCTGGTGGCCCAGTTGGTGGGGCAGGTGAGCCACGTGCCCGGCGGCCTGGGAGTGGTGGAGGCGGTCCTGATCCTCCTGCTGCCGCCGGAGATGGTGGACGGCGCCCTGCTGGCGTCGCTCCTGGTGTGGAGGGCCATCTACTACCTGACGCCGCTCCTGGTGGCGGTGGCGCTCCTGGGGGTGTGGGAGCTTCGGGCCGGGAGGAGCACGGTGGAGCGAACGGTGGGGGCGGTGGGGAGGGGAGCGCTTCTGGCCTCGCCGGTCCTGCTGGCCGGCGCCACCTTCGTGGCCGGCGGCCTCCTTCTGGTCTACGGGGCCGTTCCCCCGCCTCCCGGCCACCTGGCATGGGTGGACCGCTTCGTGCCCCACACCGCCTTCGAGCTCTCTCACTTCCTGGCCAGTCTGGCCGGAGCGGGACTCCTGGTCCTGGCGTGGGGCCTCCTGCAGCGCCTGGACGCAGCCTACCAGCTCACCCTGGTGCTCCTGGGGGTGGGAATCGTGCTCTCGCTGGTCCGGGGATTCGAGCTCCTGCCGGCGGCGGCCATGGCGCTGCTCCTGGCGGCTCTCATTCCGGCTCGCCGCGAGTTCTTTCGGGAGGCCTCCCTCACCGCCGAACCCTTTTCCCCACGCTGGATCGGACTCATTGGCGGCGTGCTGGTGGCGGCAGCTTGGCTCGCCGCCTTCGTCCATGGCCGGGTGGAGCTCTCCGGCGACCTGTGGTGGTCCTTCACCCTTGCGGGCGACGCCCCGCGAACCCTCCGAGCTCTCACCGGTGCGGCGGCCGTGCTCCTCCTCTTCGGCGGTGTGCGCCTCCTGCGCCCGGCCGTCCCGGCCGAGCTGGTGCAACCTCCGGGGACGATCCCCGAGGAAGTGGTGGCGGCCGCCCACCGAGCCGATCGGGCCTCGGCCCTCCTGGCCCTCACCGGCGACAAGAACCTGCTGCTTTCCAGGAGCGGCCAGAGCTTCGTGATGTACGGGGTCGAGGGTCGAAGCTGGGTGAGCCTGGGCGATCCGGTGGGCGAGCCCCCCGAGGCCGACGAACTGATCTGGCGCTTCCGAAAGCTGGCCTACCGGTACGGTGGATGGCCCGTATTCTACCAGGTGCGGCCCGAACACCTTCCTCTGTACCTGGACGCGGGCCTCTCTCTCATGAAGCTGGGAGAGGAGGCCCGGGTCCCCCTGCACGACTTCACCCTGGAGGGGAGCCGCTGGAAGGACCTTCGGAAGACGCTCAATCGGGCCGAGCGGGAGGGCCTCACCTTCCAGTACCTGGCCCCCGCCGAGGTGGGCCCCCTCCTGCCCGAGTTGCGGGAGGTCTCGGAGAGCTGGCTCGGAGCACGGAGCACCCGGGAGAAGGGGTTCTCGGTGGGGAGCTTCGACCCGGCCTACCTCCAGCGGACGCCCATGGGCGTGGCCCAGCAGGAGGGCCGGGTCGTGGGCTTCGTGAACGTGCTGGCTCCCGAGACCCGCCACGAGCTCTCGGCCGACCTCATGCGCTACCGGCCCGACGCCATGAAGGGGGTCATGGAGTTTCTCTTCGCCCACCTACTTCTCCACGGCAAGGCCGAGGGCTACCGGCACTTTTCCATGGGCATGGCTCCCCTCTCGGGACTGGACAACCGTCCCCTGGCTCCCCTCTGGGGACGCCTGGGCACGGCGGTGTTCCGCCACGGCGAGCACTTCTACAACTTCCAGGGCCTCAGGGCCTACAAGGAGAAGTTCTCGCCGGATTGGTCCCCCCGGTACCTGGCCTGTCCCGGCGGGCTGGCGCTCCCCCGGATCCTGACCAACGTGGGGGCCCTCATCGCCGGCGGGCTGGGCGGCCTCGTCCGGCGCTGAGGGTCCCCCGTCAGGGTGACGCCCCCGTCACGGCGTGGTGAACGCCGGCACCTCGCAGACTCCCGTGCCCTCGGTGCACCCCGGCTCCGAGAGCGTCGTGTAGAAGAGCTCGTAGATTCGCCGGTACTGGTCCACCCATGACCACGGTTCGGTCATCCCGTGGTTCTCAGTGGGGTAGACCGAGAGCTCCCAGTTCTCCTTGCCCAGCTCGATGAGCCGTTGCGTGAGCCGCACGATGTCGGAGAAGTGCACGTTGGTGTCGTACATGGGATGCCCCATGAGGAGATGCCCCTCGAACCCCTCGGCGAAGTAGATGGGGGAGGACTGCCGGTACGCCTCCGGATCGTCCTGGGGCAGGTTCAGGATCCGCGAGGTGTAGCCCTGGTTGTAGTGGGCCCAGTCCGTCACCGAGCGGAGCGCCCCGCCGGCGTGGAAGACCTCGGGCTCAGTGAAGAGCGCCATGAGGGTGATGAAGCCTCCGTACGAGCCCCCGTAGATGCCGATCCGGTTCCGATCCACTCCCTCGTTGGCCACCAGCCAGTCCACGCTGTCCACGTAGTCCCAGAGGTCCCATCCGCCCATGTGACGGTAGATGGCGGTGCGCCAGTCGCGTCCGTAGCCGGCGGAGCCCCGGTAGTCCACGTCCAGGACGGTGAATCCCTGTGCCACCAGGTAGTGGTGGAACATGTACTCGCGGTAGTAGCTGGACCACCAGCGGTGCACGTTCTGCAGGTAGCCGGCGCCGTGAACGAAGAGGACCGCCCCTCCGTTGGGTTCGGCCCCCAGGTCCGACGGACGGTAGATCCGGGCGGGGACCATAGTGCCGTCGCGAGCCTCGAACTCCACGATCTCGGCATCGATCCAGGGGAAGGCCAGCCAGTCGTCGGCAGGCGAGGTGGTCACCTGCTCCATCTCGGCGCCGGGACGGTTCTCGGCCACGAAGAGCTCTTCGGGCCGGATGATGGTGGAGTGCACCACCGCCAGGCGCTCACCGTCCGGCGACACGGTGACGTTGAAGTGCCCCTCACCCTCGGTGATCCGGGTACGGTCCGAGCCGTCGAACTCCATGCGGTAGAAGTGCTGGTCGAAGGGAGAGTCCTCGTTGGTCCGCAGGTAGAAGTGGTCCCGGGACTCGGGAATCTGCACCTGGTGCACCTCCCACTCGCCCCGGGTGAGCTGCTGCCGGTCCGAGCCGTCGGCGTTGACGGCGTAGAGGTTGGCGAAGCGCTCCGCCTCGCTGACGTAGTAGACGCGGTCCGAGTCCGGGAGCCACCCCATGCAGCCCGAGCACGGCCCGGCCACCCACGCCGAGTCGGCCAGGTGCTCCAGGAGCGTCAGCTCGCCGGTTTCGGCTTCCACCGAGAAGATCCAGCGATGCTTGTTGTCGTCGGAGACGGCCGAGATGAGGCCGTAGGTCCCGGCGTCGTTCCAGCCCCGGAAGCCCACGCTTCGGGGGGTCACATCGCCCTCACGCACCGCCTCCCGCTGCTCCGGAAGGTGGGGACCCACCGGGGCTTGCAGCTCGGCGGCCTCCTGCACCGCGCCCTCGATGTCGGGCCAGATGACGGTGTCCGACTCCACCGGGTGGATGGCTACGCTGGACGAGCCCACGTTGTCGCCCACCTTGGTCCGGACCTCGTCGCCTGCGGTGTACCCGTCCTCGGTGATCCAGCGGGGAACCATGACCTGTTCGGTCGCCCGGGCCGAGGTGCTGGTCTGCACCGCCACGAAGCGCCCGTGATCGTCGATGGTCAGGCTGGTGGGCCGCCGGTCATTGCCCGTGTAGACGGTCTGGATCTCCAGGCCGCGTCGGAGCTCCTGCAGCTCCTCCTGCCGCTCCTGGCGGGCCTGTCGCCTCCGGATGTGCTCGAAGAGCTCCTCCTGCTGTTCGTGGAGGAAGGCGCGGTGTCCCTCCGGATCACGATCCTCGGGGGGCGACCCCTCCCGGACGTCAGTGAGCTGGCGGACGCTGCCGTCATCGAGGCGAAGGACGTGCACCTGGCCGTTCTGGCTGAAGAAGAGCGACTCGCCGTCGGCGGAAAAGCGGGGCGAGGAATGGCCAGCTCGGGTATCGGTGAGGCGGCGCACCGAGAGGTCCTGGCGATCTACCAGGTAGAGATCGCCGCGCCACGCCGTGGCCCGCCACCGGCGATCCGGCGAGATGTCGCCGCCGGCGAAGGTGAGCGAGAGGGAGTCGGCTTCCAGAGGGTCGTCGATGAGCTCCGGCTCGCCGCCCTCGGCCGGAACCCGCCACAGCTCCCGGTCGGCGTCGAAGTCGTGCCCCGCCGGGAGCCACCGGAAGTAGATCCACTGGGAGTCGTCGGTAAAGGAGACGCCCACCGGGCTCTGTCCCACGATCTCGTTGCCCCGCATCATCTCGTGGAGAGTCAGCGGAAAGGCCTCGCCCCGGGTGGGCTCGGGCTCCCAGTGCGCCACCGGTGCCTCACCGGGGGCCGGAGCCATCTCCTGGGTAACGGTTTGCCCCGTCAGACCCGCGGGGACGATGGAGATCAGAACGAACGAAGCAATGACAAGCCAGGGACGCATGGCTCCTTCCTGTGCATTGGTGAAAACGAAGTGGGAACGCACCTGGACCGCAGGATCCCGGCGCACGACTCAAACTAAGGACCCATGGCCCGTGGGAAAGGTTGGACCGGCCGGTTCAATCTCCAAACCCGATGCCCAGCTGCCTGGCCGTGGCCAGCACGTCGCTGTCCTCCGGGACGGTCTTGAGCCGCTCCACCGCTTCCGCCAGCGGTACCGCGCGCACATGGGGTGGATCCAGCGCCACCATGCACCCGTAGTCGCCGGCGGCCACCACCTCCACAGCCGCCGAGCCGAACCGGACCGCCAGGAGCCGGTCGTAGGCCGTGGGCTGGCCTCCCCGCTGAAGGTGACCCAGCACCAACGACCGGGTTTCCAGCCCGGCCCGGTCCTGGATCTGGCGAGCCACCCGCTCGGCCAGCCCGCCGTAGCGCGTGGCGCCTCCCTCCTCGCCACTCTCCACCACCGACGCCTCTCCGCCTTCGGGCCGAGCGCCCTCGGCCACCACCACGATGCCGTACCGGGGCCCCCGCTCGTACCTCTCCAGCAAGCGTCGGCACACCGACTCCATGCGGTAGGGCACTTCCGGGATCAGGATGACGTCAGCCGACCCGGTCACGCCGGCGAAGAGCGCGATCCAGCCGGTGTGCCGCCCCATGAGCTCCACAACCATGACCCGCTCGTGGCTCTGGGCCGTCGAGTGGAGCTTGTCGATGGCATCGGTGGCCGTCTGCACCGCCGTGTGGAAGCCGAAGGTCACCTGGGTGGCGGCCAGGTCGTTGTCGATGGTCTTGGGCACTCCCACCACGGGCAGGCCCCGCTCGTGGAGCTCCGACGCGATCCGGAGCGACCCGTCGCCACCGATGGCCACCAGGGCGTCGATGTTCCGGTCCTTGAAGCCCTGGATGATCTCGTCGGATCGGTCCACCGTTTCGGTGGTGCCGTCGGGAAGCTTGCGCTCGAACGCCAGGGGGTTGCCCCGGTTGGTGGTGCCCAGGATCGTGCCGCCCAGGTGGGTGATTCCCTCCACCGAGGCATGGTCCAGCAGCACGACCCCCTCACCGTCCAGGATTCCGTCGTACCCCTTTCGGATGCCCACGACCTCCCACCCCCGGTTGAGGGCCGAGAGGACCACGGCCCGGATGACGGCGTTCAAACCGGGGGCGTCACCGCCCCCCGTGTTGATGGCCAGGCGAAAACGCCGTTCGAAGGGAGAACGGTCTGCTGAGTCGGGGGAGACGGTCATGGTGTCACCTGAAGTGTGTCGGAGACGATGGGGCCCGTCGGAGACGGTGGGGCCGGAGGCGGTGGAAGGAGGGGCCGGAAGCCCAGGACCGGGGCAGCGGCCAACGTCCCCGTGCTTCCTCGGAGTCTCGGGTCGTGCCCACGCCGCCGTCAACCTCCCGTCCAACTGGACCGTGCCCATTCTTCCCGCTCCGTCCTCGCACAGGCGGCTTCCCGCCGCAGCCCGGCGGCGCCTCCAAACAGACCGTGGAGAGGCGCCGCAACGGGCTCCCTCCTGGGGGCACAAACTCTTCAATAGGTGACCAAAGGGAGTTCGATGAAGAGTTCCTCCCGCTTTAG
>SLNQ01000345.1 GCA_007132965.1 Gemmatimonadota bacterium
GCGTTCGCACCTCCCAGATTCCGTCCCATCGCTTGTTCACTCCCATCCCCATCCCGCCACCGCCGATGATCCCGTCGCCCATCAGGCCCGCCGGATTCGTCTCGAAGAAGTAGCCGGTGCGGCCGTCACCAAAGCTGTCCAGGATCCACATGAAGCGGTCGTCGGTCCCGAGCCCCGCATTGCGCTCGAGCTGGTGGGCCAGGATGCCCGAGGGGTCCGAGTCGTAGAGTTTCGCCCCGATGTAGAGCGCTTCGGCATCGTACAGCACACGGATCACGGTGGGCTCCGTGGGTGCTCCCCCCTCGATCGGATCTCGCTGTCGGAAGTCCGTGATCGGATTCGCCAGCTCCCAGGCCGGATCGTCCAGGAATCCGTCGATCCGGATGTCCAGCTCGTCCGGAATCCTCACGGCCTCCACCGAGGGCCGTTCAGCGGCCAGCGTCTCCTGGGCATGTAGCGACGCGACCGCAAACGGAAAGGAGAGCGTGGAAAGGGCGCGCTCGCCAGCCGACGAAGCAGCGAAATCGGGCCATGCGTCCGAACCTGGCGGGATCCAGAGCGGGGCCACCAGGAGGAGAGCCAGGGCGAAGGGGAGCGGTGCCCCTCCCCCGATGGTACGCAGACCGACTCCAACGAAGAATGACATGCAGGCGGCCCTCGGGCGGGAGATCTGAACGGAGTGTTTTCGGAGTGGGTGCCGTCCAATCTACATGGAGGAGGGCAATCGAGCGATGGCAGCGGTCAAGGCGGCCGCAAGAATGCGGGAGCGCAGGGCCATCCGCCAGATCACTGCTGGTCCCGGGTATAGACCATGATTGCCGCTTCCACGTGCCCCGAGCCCGTTCCCGGCAGGGCGGAGGCCCGGGCCGAGTCCAGGTATTCGATCCGGGAGATTCCGTCGAGGGACATGGACCTCAGCGTCTCCTCCGGGCTTCCCATCCGGGAGTCATTGAAGTAGACGAGGATGTCCGTCTCCAGGGCGTCCAGGCTCCGACCGCCCCGTCCACGAAGCCAGCGCGGCCGCAGCCGTTCCACGGCTTCATAGACATCGCTGGCACCGCTGGCCTCCAACTCCTCGGCCGTCAGGAGCCGGGAGTCACCACCACTTCGCTCGCCCGACGATGCGCAGGCACCCACCACCAGCGAAAGGGCCAGGGCGGTGACCACCGCAACGACGGTCTTGAGACCGAAACCTCGCATCTGTGCAACTCCATTGCGGACCCCGTTGGCGATCCGCCTGTGTCAGGAAAACAGGAACAGGAATCGTAGCCGCGTGTGCATCATAACCCCACTCGCGCTTCCGGTTTCCTCCTGCTGCATCCCAGCGGTCGGCTACTCTCGCCCACGGTCATGCGTCGGGGCTCGGACCAGGCGCACTCCCGCCTATCTCAAATCGGAGGGCGTCAACCCCCGCCGGCAGCAGACAAATTAACCGTTCTATCGAACCCACGCCTCGTGCTCGTCTGGACCGCTGGGTCCAAGGCGCCCGCGGACGCTGTCGAGCAGGGCCTCCGGATCGTATAACACGCCCCCCCGAACCACCCACCGAGGCTCCCGGGTGGCGCGGATGTCCTCGAGGGGATTGCCCCGGAGGATGACCAGGTCGGCGAGCTTCCCTTCCTCGACGGTCCCCAGCCGATCGTCCACGCCCAGGGCTCGGGCCCCGTTGATGGTGGCGATCCGCAGCACCTGAGCAGGAGGCAGGCCGGCCAGCACCATGGCGTGCATCTCACGGTGCGCGCCAAACCCCGAGAAGTACTCACCCCAACTGGGGTGATCGGTCCCCAGGGTGATCAGATGGCCCCCACCCATGTCGTGGAAGGCCGACAGGAGATCCCGCTTGACCCAGTAGATCCGCTCGAACTGGTCCAGCACGTCGCGGGGAAGCCGGGCTTCCACCTCCTCCCGGGCGTAGGGCGTCAGGAGCTCCATCTCGGGCCAGAAGTACTCGTAGACCTCCGGATCTCGTTCACCGAAGTACCCGTAGGCGGTCAGGGTGGCGTTGTAGTGGACCCCGTGCTCGATGAAGAGCTCTCCGATCTCCCGGAAGCCCGGGGACTCGGGGGTCATCTGTTCGAGGGACGCGTACGCCGAGCGATCCGGGGGCATGGCGTCACCGCCCTTGAAATGCTCCACCCGGTCGATCCCCATGAGAATGGCGTCCCGCGGGTTCACCGACCCCCGGAACCCGGAGCCCAGGTGTCCGGTCACGGTGCGTCCGTGGGCATGCGCCGCCTCGATGAGGGCTTCCAGGTGCGTTGGTGAGATCCCCTTGGCCTTGAACCCGTGCGCGCCGCGCTCCACCCAGTACGCCACTTCGGCGTGGATCGAGTCCGGGCTGATCTCGGGGTCCCATCCGGCACGCCAGGTGCCGAAGTAGGGCCCGGAGTTGAAGAGTCGAGGTCCCGGCTGCTCGCCTGCTTCGATCCGGAGACGGAGCTGTCGCATCTTCTCGGGCTGCACCTCACCTGCCGGAAAGGTCGAGGTCACGCCATTGGCCAGAAAGACCGCCGGGTAGACGGAGGTGTCGTCGATCCGTCCGGCTCCGAGCAGGTCCA
>SLNQ01000335.1 GCA_007132965.1 Gemmatimonadota bacterium
GCCGGCGATCTCTCAGCAGGATGGCCGAGTAGGCCAGCCCCACGGCGATCTCGCTGGTGTTCTTGAGCTCCACCACCAGGTCCACCGCCCGGTCCAGCTTGGAGAGGGGCGGCACGTCGGACGGAGGCGGTGCATCGATGACCTCGACACCTGCCAGCTCCCGGACCCGGTTCACGCCCTCGGGCGGACCCTGGAGGAAGATCACATCGCCCTCCTGAAGGATCTCGTCACCGCCGGGCCCGAAGATCCACTGGATGTCCCGTCGAATGGCGATGACCCACATCCCGGTCTGGGCCGGCAGCGCCAGGTCCCGAAGCTCCTGCCCCTCCAGGCGGTTCTCCGGCTGCACCTTCACCCGGGCCACCACCTCCTCGGCGTGGCGCAGGTCGTCGCGGAGCTGCCGGGGCACCCCCAGGTCCTTCACCACCACCCGGGCGATCTCCTCGGCCGAGTCGGCGATGGTCTCGATGGAGGCGGCCAGAGAGAGGACCCCGGCCAGCCCCTCGGCGTCTTCCCGGGTGCGGGCGGCGATGAGACAGATCATCCGCAGCTCGTTGATGACGTCGCTGATCCGGTCCTCCAGCCGGAAGACCTCCCGGGCCAGGTCCTCGTCGTCGAAGAAAACCGCGGCGTAGGCCAGGTCCACCATGAGCTCGGCCACGTCCTTGGCCATGACCAGGAGGTCCTTCACGGTCCTGCGTTCCATCTCCATCATCATCCTCCCCAGAGGAGAGCCGTGACCCCCACCAGCGTGAGCAGCCCGAGAAGGTCCATCGCCGAGGTGACGATGGGGATCCCCTCGTTGTCAGGGTCGAATCCGAAGTGATACGATGCCGCGGCGGTGGCGTAGGCCACCACCGAGAGGATCACCGTAGAGAGCATTCCCGCCACCAGCGTAATCTGGATGATCGACCCGACGCCCGGGGGGTCGTATCCGAAAATGGTGGCGGAAAACCACGCCGCCAGCCCAATGGCGGTGAAGGCGAAGGCGGCAAAGAAGAAGGCCACCGAGATGTCCAGCCAGGCCAGCCGCTGGGGCATGGGCTTCGACTCGATGAGCCCCAGGTGCAGCTTGGAGGCCAGCCGGCTGGAGAGGATCCCGCCCAGCGACCCGCAATTGGCGATGAAGGAGGGGATCATGATGAGAAGCACCGGGGCGGCGATCCACTGTTCGACGCGGATCTCCAGGATCGTGCCGGCCATGGCGCCCACGGCGGCAGCCAGCGCCAGGGGGAGCACCGACTCCCGGACGATCCGCCGGACCACCCCGTCGTTGTGGACCCACCCCACCACCAGGCACCAGAGCCCGATCAGCGCCAGGACGATGCCCAGGACCAGCGCCACCCCTTCGTAGTCCACGATCATGGCGGCCAGCAGGAGCGCCGGGACGGTGAGGATGTCGCCGAAGACCGTCACCGTGGGCGCCCCCACGTCGTCCATGTTCCAGTCCCGCCGCTGGGCCACCCACGAGAGCACCACGGTGACCACCAGGAGCACCGCCGAGGCCAGCACGCCACCCACGGTGGCGATGACCACCAGCTTCCACACGGCAATGGGCTCCAGCCCGAAGGCCAGCCCGAAGACGTAGGCAAAGCAGGCGATGATCACCGAGGTCCCGATGGTGAGCAGGGTGGTGGCCTCGATCTGCCTCCCCATGAAGCTCCGCCGCCGGAGCCGGATCTCGTAGCTGCCCAGGTGGAGGGCGGTGGAGAGCCGGGAAGCCAGGGCCCCGTAGATGTTGCCCCGCATGTCGATGGCCGCCGGCACCAGCAGGAGGAGTCCGGGCAGCCGCTCCAGCGTGTCCTCGGCCGCCGCCAGCGTGACGCCCGCCACCATCCCGGTGACAGCCGTGAGGAGGATGGCCGCCAGCCCCCGCCGCAGCGCCGTACGCTCTTCCCGCCAGTACCCCGCCACCTCCAGCGCCGACATCCCCGACAGGCGGAGGACGGCACGGATGGGTCCGGGAACCGAGGGCGGCGTTCGCTTCAACGGCGGAACGGGGTGGAGGGTGGAACGACGACGGGGCGGCCAGGCGGCCGCACGGCATCATAGGACCTGACCGGATCTGCGTCCAGTTGCCGGACCCCGGGCCTCAACCCAGACCCTGCAACTCCCGCTCCACCTTCTCCCAGCGCGCCATCAGCGCCTCCAGCTCGGTCTCCAGATCGGCACGCTCGGTCTCCAGCCCTCGAACCTCTTCCGGGTCGGCCTCGTCGTAGAAGGAGGGGCGGGCGAAGATCCGGTCGATCTCCTCCATGCGGGCCTCGGCCTTGTCGATGCGGGCGGTGGCCTCCCGGCTCTCCCGCTCCAGCGCCTTCCTCCGGTTCGCCTCGTCCCGCCCCCGGCGCCGGGCCGAGCGGTGGTCCCTGGCCGGCTGGGCGGCGGAGGTGTCCTCCCCCGACTCACCGCTGTCTTCCGCTCCTCCGGTCCGGGCGGCCCGCATCACCACCTGCTCCACGTCCAGGTGGTCGTCGCCGCTGGCCGCCACGAACTCCTCGTAGGTGCCGGGGAAGTCCCGGATCCCGTCGGGACGGATCTCCACGATCCGGGTGGCCA
>SLNQ01000071.1 GCA_007132965.1 Gemmatimonadota bacterium
AGGCCGAGAAAGCCTCGCTCTCATGCGGGTTTTTCCGCTCCGGCGTCGATTGATCCACCCCTGTCGGACGGTTATGTTCAGGCATCACCCGGCCAGTTCGAGGGTACCGTTTTGCGCCGGCTCTTCGCCAGGCGCCGGACGCTCCCGCCCGCTGCGGCGTGCAGGGCCCGGGTCCGAGCTGTGGTGGAGCATGTGATTCTCGTCCCTCCCGGATGGTTTGCCCGTGTCAAAATCCAACATCCGAAACTTCTGCATCGTGGCTCACATCGACCACGGGAAGTCCACCCTCGCCGACCGCCTGCTCGAGGCGACCGGGGCCCTGGACGCCCGAGCCATGCGGGAGCAGGTGCTGGACTCCAACGAACTGGAGCGGGAGCGGGGAATCACCATCAAGCTCCACGCGATCCGCATGGACTACGAAGCGCCTGACAGTACCCGCTACGAGTTGAACCTCATCGACACGCCGGGCCACGTGGACTTCACCTACGAGGTCTCCCGGTCGCTGGCGGCGTGCGAAGGCGCGCTCCTGGTGGTGGACGCCAGTCAGGGGGTGCAGGCCCAGACCCTCTCCAACCTTTTTCTGGCCATGGATGCCGGCCTGGAGATCATCCCCGTGCTGAACAAGATCGATCTGCCGGGGGCCGAGCCCGAGAGGCGGCGGGACGAGCTCGTGGACCTGCTGGGGGTCGAAGAGGAGAGCATCCTCCTGGCCAGCGCCAAGGACGGGATCGGGATCGACCAGATCCTGGAAGCGGTGGTGGAACGCGTGCCGCCCCCCGGGGGAGACCCGAAGGGACCCCTCCGGGCCCTCATCTTCGACTCCCTGTATGACAAGTACCTGGGCGCCGTCCCCTCCATCCGGGTGGTGGACGGGGTCGTGAGACCCGGTATGCAGATCGCATTCGGAGCCCACGACGAGGTCTACGAGGTGGCGGAGGTGGGGTTTCAGCGGTTGAAGCGGGTCCAGAGCAAGGAGCTGACGGCAGGCCAGGTAGGGTACCTGACGGCGGCCATCAAGGACGTGTCGCATACCCGGGTGGGCGACACCGTCTTTGATGCCGAGCGCCGGGCGGACGAGCTGTTGCCCGGCTACCAGGAGGTGCGGCCCATGGTCTTCGCCGGGCTGTATCCCACCGACTCCGATGACTTCGAAGATCTCAGGGAGGCCCTGGACCGCCTCCGGTTGAACGACGCCTCCCTCCAGTACGAACCCGAGACCTCCGCGGCTCTGGGATTTGGCTTCCGGTGCGGATTTCTGGGGCTCCTGCACATGGAGATCGTCCAGGAGCGGCTGGGTCGGGAGTTCGGGGTGGACCTCATCACCACGGTCCCCAACGTGAAGTACAACGTGAAGCTCACCGATGGTGAGGAGATCACGGTGGAAACCCCCACCAACCTCCCGGACCGGGGCAATATCGAATCCATCAGCGAGCCGGTGGTGAAGGCCCGGATCATGTGTCCGGCCGAGTTCATCGGAAACGTACAGAAGCTGGCCCATGATCGCCGGGGAACCTTCCTCGGAATGCACTACCCGGACCAGCAGAGGGTGGAGCTGGAGTACGAGCTCCCCCTGGCCGAGATCGTCCTGGACTTCTATGATCGGCTCAAGAGCGGGACCCGGGGCTATGCCTCCTTCGATTACGAGTTTCTGGAATATCGGGAGGACGACCTGGTCCGCCTGGACATCCTGGTCAACGGCGATCCGGTGGACGCATTCAGCGTGATTATCCACCGGGAGAAGGCCGAAAGCTACGGCCGGGACCTGGTGAAGCGTCTCCGGGAGCTGATTCCGCGTCAGCAGTTCCAGGTGGCCCTGCAGGCGGCCATCGGGTCCAAGGTCGTGGCCCGGGAAAACGTGCAGGCGGTCCGAAAGAACGTGACGGCCAAGTGCTACGGCGGCGACATCACCCGAAAGCGCAAGCTCCTCGAGAGGCAGAAGGAGGGAAAGAAGCGGATGAAGCAGGTGGGCACCGTGGAGATCCCCCAGGAGGCATTCATGGCCGTCCTTTCACTGGAGGACTGAAGCTGGTGCCCGCGTTTATCCCTGGCCGTGCTGCAGGCCCGGCCGCCGCGACCGGAGAGGAGTGGCTCCGGGGATGAGGGGGACCCGGTGGGTCCTGGCCCTGGATGTGGGTGGCACCAACATGGTGGCCGCCCTTTTTCACGAGGACACCGAAGATCCCGTCACGCTCCAGTCCCAGCCCACTCCCACCGACGGGGGTGCAGAGAGGGTGGTGGAGACCGGGGTTCAGCTCCTGGAGGCCGTCCGATCCCGGGCCGAGCAGGACCACGGGGTGGAGTCACGCCGCATCGTCGGTGTGGGGATCGGGGTCCCCGGAGCCGTCGATCCTGCCCGCGGCATCGTCTTTCTGGCCCCCAACCTGGGGTGGCGCCACGTGCCGGTCCGCGACCTCTTCCTCCAGCGCCTCGATCTGCCGGTGGTGGTGGACAACGACGCCAACTGCGCGGCGCTGGGAGAATGGTGGGCCGGCGCCGGCCGCGGCAGCAGGCTCATGGTGGGGGTGACGCTGGGGACGGGTATCGGCG
>SLNQ01000263.1 GCA_007132965.1 Gemmatimonadota bacterium
AGGGGAACGGCAAGTCCTGCCATGGCCGCCAGGCTGGTGTGGACGAAGTGTCGGCGTTTCATGGGTGCCTCCGGGGCTGGGGGAATGGGAAGGAGTGGGATCTGGCCGCGAGAACCCTTCAAGATCCCGTGGCCCGCTTCTCCCCCACAATCACATATTCATGCGATGCCGCTCGGGCGGGCGCCGCGCCGGCCAGCCGGCCCTTGGACCTGGACGCGTGAGCGGTGATCGAGCCCGCCCGACGTTGGAGCCCTTTACTTCAACCGTTGCTTGGCCCAAATCCCCGTTGTGCTGTGGTGCGGTCCGTGCTACTTGTAGGCTACAATGCACACCTCAAGGAGGTTCAACAATGGCCAAGTCAGCGACTGCTCGAGCTCGCGTAGAGCCCGAAGTGAAGCGTGAGGCCGAACAGATCCTCAGCGACTGCGGACTGAGCCCTTCCCAGGCGATCAACCTGTTCTACCGGCAGGTGATCCTGGAGCGCGGAATGCCTTTCCAGATCAAGAGCTTCAACAAAGAAACGCGGCGAGTGCTCAAACGCAGCGAAAAGGGGATCGAGGTAGAGCAGTTTGAATCCGTCGATGCGCTGTTTGAGGATCTCGGGATTTGAACGATCCGCGTCCACCGCTCCGCCCAGCACGTACAGCGCAGTTCACACCCGTCCCCCTCCCTGCAGACCGAAATACAGCGTGATCACCGTCCCCTGACCGGGCTGGGATTGCAGCTCGAATCGGGCGCCGATCTCGTCGGCCCGGCGGCGCATCCAGCGGAGCCCGTGGCCCCCGGCCGCTCGGCCTTCCGGCAACCGGGCCTCGCCCGCCGCAGACCCTGCCGGCGCCGCGGTCCCCTTTCCGTCATCGCGCACCTGGAGGCGCCAGATGCCGGCCCGCAGGGGTTGGACGACCAGTGTCACCGTCCGGGCCTCGGCGTGGCGTACCGCGTTGTGGAGCGCTTCGAGCCCGATGCGGAGGACGTTGCGGCGCACCGCCACGTCCGGCCGTCCCGGGGGCCAGGACGCCGGGAAGCGGGCCGTGAAGGTGATCCGGTCGCCGGCACACAGACGCTCCCCGTGTTCGGCCAGTCGGCCGGCCAGCTCCTCCACCGTCGCGGTCCGGGGATCCAGCGACCACACGATGTCGGAGAGGGCGTTGCTCAGCTCCTCGGCGGCGCTGGCGATCTCCCGGGCCATGGATCTCCGCTCGGCCTCATCCAGCTTTCCGGCGGCCAGGACCCCCGACAGGATCCCCACGCTGGCCAGTCCGGACCCCACCTCGTCGTGCAGGTCCATGGCGATGTCGGTGCGCTGTCGCTCGAGTCCCAGGAGATAGGCCACCCGGGCCCGGTAGGCCGTCCACGCCATGGCCACGCCCAGTACGCCGACCAAGGCCAGGAACCAGGGCGTGCGGTACCATGGCGCCCGAACCCGGAAGGCGAACCGGACGGGCTCGGGACTCCAGGCCACCCCGTCCAGCGAGGCTCGATACTCCGCCCGGTAGCTTCCCGGCTGCAGGTTCACCCACCTGAACTCGGGCTGTCCCCTGGATTCGCTCCAGGGGTCGTCGGGCCCCAGTCGCACCTGGTGCAGAAGGCGGGAGGGATCCCGGAAGGAGAGGGCGGCGAAGCGGGCCTCCAGGCGGTTGCGGTCATGGGGAAGTACCAGGGTACCGTCCACGGGCACCGCCTCACCGTCCACCCCGGCTTCCACTAGCGCCACGGGAGGCACGGGAGGAGAGTTGAATCGCGCCCGGGCAGGCACGCGAATGACCCCGCGACTCGAGGCGAGCCAGATCGTTCCGTCCGGCTCCTCCACGAGGGAGCTTCCGCCCACTGCGGGGAGCCCGTGCCAGAGCGTGAGTCGCTCCAGCACCTCCCAGCCGGCGGCAGCATCCTCGGCCCCCGCAGTCCACGCACCGCCCTCCACCACCCGCTCCAGGATCCCCGAGCCCACCACCCACACCCCACCCCGGGGGGACGGGACCAGGTCGAAGACGTTGCGGGTGGGGACTCCCTCCATGGGAAGGGGTCGCCACGTGTCGCCATCCCAGGCCACGACGCCCAGAGTATGCGAGGAGGCCCAGACGGCTCCGGTGGGCATCTCCACCATCCCGGTGAGGAAATCCAGGCCGGGCAGCGTGTCGCAGCTCCACGCATCACCGTCGCCCCCCAGCACGGCCGCCGACGACGCCCGACAGATCCGATCACCCATCCCGATCCAGATCCGGTCGGCCCGGTCGTGGAGCGCCGCCACCACGGCTTCCGGCTCGTCGGAGGGCGGCAGGGGCACTGTGCGAGCCAGGCCGCCCTCGGAGTCCACGTACCGCAGGTCGGCGGCCGTGCCCAGCCATACCCCTCCCCCGCCGGGGGCCACGCACCCCCGGAGTGAGCCGGGTCCCAGCACTCCCGGCCCCGCCCCCGCCGGCGTCCAGGCGACGCTCGTGGTATCGCGGAGGGTGCGGAGTTGGAGAGGGGCGCCCCCAGCGACCCAGGCCACGCCTCGCCCATCGGTGCAGATGCGTGAGCGGGAGTCCCATCCCGGCCGCCGCACGG
>SLNQ01000164.1 GCA_007132965.1 Gemmatimonadota bacterium
AGCCGCACGCCGCGTGGCCGTGGTCCGAATCACTGGGAGCTGTCCGGGCAGACCCCGGCCAGGTCCTGCGGGTCCGGCAGATCCTCTTCGGGATGGTCCGAGATCGTTGTCACGAGATCGGACTGGAGGAAGGCACGGAGCTCCGGTATTGGGAACGAACTCCCGAGGGCGTAACCCTGGAGCTTCGCGGGAGTGGCCGCCGGACCCTCGAGCTCCCATACGCCTGGTTCGTCCAGGTGGAGCCTGAAGGGTCGAAGACCGCATCCGAAAGTCTCTGAGAGCGATCTCGAGTCCATACTGCAAGGGAACCGATGGAGAACACACGGCGTCGAACCCAGACTCAGTCCGCTGGAACACCAGATGCGGGTCTCTACCTGCCGCCGGTGGATGGTCGTCGGGCGAACGCCTTTATCGTCGGCTTCAACGATCACCAGCGCCGACACCTTCAGAGACTGGATCCGAACGGCCACTACTCATTCCATACCCTGCTGGCCTTTGACCAGCTCCGACAGACAGGGGTGGTTCCGGTAGCTCGCCTCCTGCAAGAGGCGAACGAGCGGCTCGACCACTTTCCCGAACCCATCGACGGGATCGTTTCGTTCCTCGACTTTCCCGGGATCGAAATGGCCGCCTGCCTGGCCGCCCGGCGTAGCCTTCCAGGCCCCGGCCTCGAAGCTATTCTACGATGCAACCACAAGCTGTGGAGCAGAAGACTCCAGGCGGAGGTGGTGCCCGAACTGTGCCCCCGGTTCACCTGGATGGATCCCTTCGACGAAGATCCGCTCGGTAAGCTGGAGGCTCAAATGGCGTACCCATTCTGGATCAAGCCGTTGAACGCCTATGCCTCGTTCCTGGGATTCCGCATCGACGACCCAAGCGACTTCCGACAGGCCCTCCCGAAGGTCCGGGCCCAGATCCATTGGCTCGGAGAACCCCTCGAGCACTTCATGGAGATGGCAGACGTCCCGGACGAACTCGCCAGGCTGGGGGGAAGCATTCTCATCGCGGAAGAGATTATCAAAGGGAACCAGTGCACCCTTGAAGGATACGTCCACCGCGGAGTCTCGCGGATCTACGGCGTCGTGGATTCCATCCGGGAGACGAACGAGTCCTCTTTCGCCCGCTATGAGTATCCTTCGCAGCTCCCCACCGAGCTCACGGATCGGATGGCTGGGGCCGCCCGGCGCTTGATGGGCCAGATAGGGTTCGACAACGGCCAGTTCAACATGGAGTTCTTCCATGACCGGGAACACGATCGCCTCTGGCTCCTGGAGGTGAACCCCCGGCTGTCTCAATCTCATCTGGAACTCTTCGAAAAGGTAGACGGGGCCAGCCACCAGGCTGTGGCGATCAGGATCGCCATGGGTCAGGAGCCCGAGATGCCCCATCGACAGGGTGAGTATCCGCACGCCGCTAAATTCTTCCTGCGCGCTTGGCGCGACGCCCGGGTGGTTCGGGCACCGGGACCGGAGGAAATCGAACGTGTCGAAAACCAGGTCCCGGGAAGCTCGATCATCGTGCGACTGGGCGAAGGGATGCGTCTTTCGGACCTTCCGGATCAGGACAGCTACAGCTACGAACTGGCCTGGATCTGGATCGGCGGAGAGGACCACGCCGACCTGATGAGCAAGTATGAGAAGGTGAAGGAGCTCTTGAACATCGAACTGGAGGAGGGGCCCGATGCCCCGCATTAGAAAGCCCCGCGACTTTCCCCACTCGTGGCGAAGTATAGAGAACACGTGGATCAAGACCCGGGACGGGACCCGCCTGGCCGCACGCCTCTGGCTTCCGGAACAGGCAGAGAAGGAGCCGGTCCCCGCGGTGCTGGAGTACATTCCCTACCGCAAACGCGACATTAAGCGAACGAGGGACGAACGAATCCACGGCTACTTCGCCGGCCATGGATACGCCTCCGTGCGGGTGGACCTGAGGGGCAGTGGCGATTCCGAAGGCGTGCTGGAAGACGAGTACCTGGAAACCGAGCTCGCCGATGGAGAGGACGTGCTTCGCTGGATCGCCTCCCAGCCCTGGTGCAATGGCCGCGTAGGGATGATCGGCATCTCCTGGGGTGGATTCAACGGCCTTCAGTTGGCCGCTCGACAGCCGCCCGAGCTCCAGGCTGTGATCAGCGTCTGTTCCAGCGACGACCGCTTCGCCTCCGATGTGCACTACATGGGCGGGTGCCTTCTCAATGACAACCTCTCGTGGGCCTCGGCCATGTTTGCCTTCAACAGCATGCCGCCCGACCCGGCTATCGTTGGAGACCGCTGGCGGGAGCTTTGGTTCCAGCGCCTGGAGGGCAGCGGTCTCTGGCTCCATAAGTGGCTACAACACCAGGCCCGAGACGACTACTGGAGGCACGGCTCCGTCTGCGAGGACTATGGCGCTATCAAGTGCCCTGTTCTGGGCGTATCCGGCTGGGCGGACGGGTACTCGGACCCGGTTTTCAGACTTGCCGCGAACCTGGAAGCGCCCTATCGCGGGCTGGTCGGACCCTGGAGTCATGCTTATCCCTATGACGCCAGCCCTGGCCCGCAGATCGGCTTTCTGCAGGAATGCGTGCGCTGGTGGGACCAATGGTTGAAGGGAGTGGAAACCGGGATCATGCAGGAACCGCGACTCCGGGTCTGGATGCAGGACAGCGTCCAGCCTCAGGCCGATTACGAGGTTCGACCGGGCCGTTGGGTCGGAGAGCCGGCCTGGCCCTCGCCCAACGTCCATCAGCAGGAGTATCCGCTGGCTCCGGGCCGCATCTTGCTTTCCGGAGAGGCGCCGGAGCAGGAGGAGCGGGTGACGATTCAGTCGCCGCTGAGCGTGGGGCTCTTTGCCGGGAAGTGGTGTTCCTACAAGGGCGCGCCGGACTTTCCCTACGATCAGCGCGAGGAGGAGGGGGGCTCGATGGTCTTTGACAGCGCTCCCCTGGACGAGGAGCTCGAGGTGCTGGGAGGACCGATCGTCGAGCTTACGGTGGCTGCGAATCGGCCGGTGGCCATGCTGGCCGTACGCCTCTCAGACGTCGCTCCCGACGACAGAGCCACGCGGGTCACGTACGGGCTTCTGAACCTCTGCCACCGACACGCCCACGACCGACCGGAGCCCCTTGTCCCGAACGAGCCGGTGCGAGTGCGCATGAAGCTCAACGACTTCGCCCAGTCCTTTCCCGCCGGGCACCGACTCCGCGTGAGTGTGTCGACCTCCTACTGGCCCCAGACCTGGCCGCCACCGGAGCCGGTGCAGCTCAGGGTCCACCCGACGAAGAGCACACTGATTCTGCCCGTCCGACCCCGCCGAGCCGAGGACGAGGACCTCCGACCCTTCGGGCCCCCGGAGACCGCCGAGCCGTCGCACCGTACCATCCTGCGAGGGGCGGAACAGAGCTGGGTCATTACAAGAGACCTTGGTCGGGAAGAGGCGACACTCCACATCACGAACGATGAAGGGGTCTACCGTCTGGGCGAACTGGATCTCACCGTCGAAAAGTCGACGAACGAATGGTATCGCTACCGGGAACAGGACTTCGACTCCGTGCAGGGGGAAGTGAAAAGCATCCGGGCCCTCGCCCGGGGAAGCTGGAAAACACGTACGGTGACCCGAACCGTCATGACGTCCACTCCCCGAACGTTCGATCTTCACGCGACCCTCGACGCATTTGAGGGGAAACGCCGGGTCTTCACCCGGATCTGGAACGAGACGGTCCCCAGACACTACCTGTAGGGGCTGGGTGCCGAACCGCCTCCAGGTGGTCGGGCGGCGTCCGCCTGGAAGGGGGAAGGTCCGTCTTCCCAGGACGTCGGTCCGATCCGGGCAAAGCGGAAGATCCAGGACAGGCGAAGCCGTTTCAGACTCTCTCCTGCGCTCTCCAGGCACTCGTCATGGCTCAGCTTCTCCCACGAGACCTTGGTGGTGACCCAGACTTCCTCCCTCTTCACTCCGCTTCGGCGAATGCCCTCCCCGACCTTCTCCTCGTTCCCGTAGCTCTGAGCCGTGTCCAGATGACGATATCCGATTTCCAGGGCGTCAGTCACCGCCTCGACACACTCCTCCCCCTGGAGCTTCCAGGTGCCGAGACCCAGCGCGGGCACCCGCACTCCCTGCACGTCCAGATGCTTCAGATCGTTCGTCATGGGCCTGTCCTCCTCACATGGGTCTGGATCCCGTCTCGTCTTTCAAGGAGCACGAGTCCTGCTGCAGCCGCCAAACCCAGATTCGGTCCACTCGAGCACCAGACTCGGGTTTCTACCTGCCACCGGTGAATGGTCGTCAGGCAAACGCCTTTATCGTGGGCTTCACCGACCACCCGCGCCGGCACCTCCGGAGGCTGGACCCGAAGGGCCAATACTCATTCCATACCCTGCTGGCCTTTGACCAGCTCCAACAGACAGAGGTGGTTCCGGTAGCTCGCCTCCTGCAAGAGGCGGACGAGCGGCTCGACTCCTCTGTATGCCTTCGACGAAGGTCCGCTCGGCAAGCTGGAGCTTCCGGGTTCCCTGGACGGGGGAGGAACGGGACGAAAGAGCCCCAACGCGACGTTTCGTCGGGACAAACTCCCCCCACAGATTCTTCCGGAATGACGGAGTCGTGCAGGTGGCATGCTCGTTGCATTGCAATGGACGCAAACCCCCGAGCCTGCGGCACCAACTGGGAGGTACCGATGCCCGTATGCGAAACCTGCGGAAACGACTACCATGCGTCCTTCGAGGTGCGGATCGCAGATGGAAGGTACGTCTTCGATTCCTTCGAATGCGCCATCCAGAAGCTGGCGCCCCGCTGCAGAAACTGCGACGTCCGGGTCGTGGGCCACGGGGTGGAGGCGGAGGGCGCCATCTATTGCTGCGCTCACTGCGCCCGCACGGACGGCGCGAAGGGGATCGTGGATCACGCCTGACGTCGGCCGGCGATCCCCCGGGGGAAGCCGTCGGGGCCACCAAGGACCGGGGCGTAACGCACCTTCTCCTCAAAACGGTTGCCCGATCGCCAGGCCGAGCCGGATCCTGCGGAGGAACCGGCTGACGGTCCCAGGATCATCGTAGCCGTGGGGATCCCAGAGTACGTCGCCGAGAAGGAGTAGCTCGCGCCCGTCGGCATCCGGGCTCAGGAGCGGCAGACTCTGGCTGCTTCTCGAATCATAACCGGCGTCCAGGCGTACGAGGCCGATCGGGGTTTCGACTCGGACCCCGATGCCGGGGGTTGTCGCTCCCTCCGCTGGCTGGCTCCGCTCGGGCGCGGCCAGGAGCCGATCATCTGCCCGCAGAAACCCGTGGTCGACGAAGGCTGCGAGCTGCGTGCGGGTCGTGACCCGCACGCGGGCCTCCACGTTTGCCTCGACGAGGCGGGCGGCGCCTCGGGGACGGGGCCTCACCAGGTCGGGGCCGGCCACCGTACCGGGTGGACAGCCGTCGGCCGCGACAACGCAACCGAGCTCGGAGGCCTCCGCCGGTGTGGTCACGAGGAGAAGCGGCCCCAGGAGGTTCTGCTCGGCTCCGCGCACCGATCTCGGACCTCCGCCGTAGAACCGGAGCTGGGGAGGAAGGACGCCGCGACCCCTTCTAACCGCTCCGGCCCTTCCGCGAATCACGATCTCGCCCCGCTCGCCGACGAAGCGCGCCGCGGTGGCTTCGAGTTCGAAGCGTCCCCAGGAGAGGTCGGACCCTGTCGCGCGCCCGGCGGCCTGGATCTTCGCATATAGCCGGGGCCGCCAGCGGGGATCCACCGGCCTCTCGTCCGGTCGCGGAACGGCGGGTGGGGGAAGCCCCGGAATCACGGGTCGGGGCGTGACCGCCTCCCGCGTGCGCCGGGGGATCCACTGAGCCGCGAGCTCCAAGGGAGCAAGCCAGCGGGTCGCCTGCAGGGTCTCGATCTCTGAGCGGGTGCACGCGCCGAACGTCGCGCAGAAGAAGAAGTCCGCGGCTCGTACCTCCGCGCGCTCCGGAGCGTAGGCCGTCACCACGACCATCTCGTCCCCGAACACCCGACGGATGTCCAGTCGAGCGCCCGCGCTACGCAGAACGTAGGCTCGAGGTGCGGAGCGCCGATGGGCGGAGAGGCTGGCCGTGACGGTGGTGAGGGGACTTCCGGGCCAGGGGTGGCGGACCTCGCCGGAGACGAAGTACCCCGGGTCGGCGAACTCCCCCTCCCCCACGTCGGAACAGGGGAAGCGGCCTCCGAGCGGGCCCGCAAGCAGGTTCTCAGCGCCCGCGCCCAGTTCGAGGAAGCGCGGACCGTCGAGAAAGTAGCGATCCCGCCAGAAGGCCCGCAGCTCGACGCACCGGACCGAGGAGAGGGTTCCTGAGAGCTCCGGCTCACGTGGGCGGGGGACCGGGGCGACGGAGACGATGGTGGTCACGACGGTCGCCCGAGCGTCGAGCCCGAGCGGTACGACAATGGCCTGTCCCACCACCGGGAGCGCCAGGAGCCGCGCACGGGTCTCCCCCATCTGCGAGGGACGGTACGGATCGCCTGGAGTGTACGCGATCCTCTCCCTGATCACCGCCTCGTGGATCGGGGCCTGGGTGAAGACCTCGATGCCTCCGAAGCGGACCTCCGGCCCTACGTCGGTGACCTCCAGGCGTACGGTGGCCGTCCCGGCGTCCACGTCGCGTTCGACCTCCAGCTCGACCGATACATAGGGGTGTCCGCGCTCGGCGAACGCCTCGACGACCACCCGGTCCATCGCCTCGACCCGATCCATCGTGTACGGCACGCCCGGCCGCAGGGGAAGCCGCCGGGGCAGGCGCACCCGCGGGTCGAGCCGGTCAAGCCCATGGACCTCGACGGACGTCACCGTCGGAGGCGGATCGTCGGGCGGAGGCGGATGCTGCGCCGTGACCCCCCCGGCGGACAGGAGGAGTAAGAAGACGGCGGAGAACGTCGACGTGGCCCATCCTGTGGGCGTACCCCCCATTCGGCGGCCCGCCAGCATCATTCCGGAGGTCACCCGTCCCCTCCCACGACTCGTACCTGGGTCGAAAGGTGCAGGGGGACGACGAAGACGCCGGGGTAGACGAGCTCGGCGAAGAGGGCTGCGTAGCCTTCTCCCGGACGTAGAAGGTGGCAGAGCCAGGCGTCGTCGTCGAGCGCCTCGCACGCGTGGGAGGTCCATTCCGCCTCCCGGAAGTCGCGGGTGGGTGACCGGGCGGTCCAGGCTCGGATCCGGTCCGGTTTCAGGTCGGATCCGACAGTCAGGGCCAGGGCATCTCTACCTTCCTCAAACTGCCAGCGGAGCTTGGGAAGAGGCGGATCTCCTTCCACCACGTTCCGGTGGAGGACGGCCAGACCGCCGAGCAGCCGTGGATAGTCATCGGCGCTGTGGCCCGTGTTCGGGAGATACAGCACCCAGCGGGGCTCGGGGAGCTGGTCCCAGTAGAGGTTCAGGGCATCCAGGGGCCAGTACGGGTCGTTCGTACCGATGACCATGAGCTTGGGCATGGTGAAGTGATCCCGGTACCGGATGGGATCGACCATGGTCACCAGGGCCTGACCCCGCTCGGTGTCCAGCTCCTCGTGGATCCCCCGGTCGATGTAGTCCCGGATCTGCTCGGAGTACTCGCCCCACACGGCGATCTGGTACTCGAGGTGCGCCTCCATCTCCAGCACGTCGATGGCCATGGGCACGACGGCCTGGACCCGGGGGTCAATGGCCGCGGTGAGCCAGGTGGTCCACCCCCGCTTGGAGCCGCCGGAGACGGTGAACCCCCTCAGCTCGAGCCCCTCCTGGTCCCGGGCCACCTCCGTGACGGCGTCCATGGCGCGAACGGCGCTTTTCACCATGGGGAGGAGGAGGGGCCAGTCCATCTCCCCTGTCCGGAGGAACTCCCGGAAGGTGTAGGAGACCAGTCGATCCTCGGTGAGTCCGTCGAAGAGAGGCTGGAAGGGAACCTGGCGGACGATGGCCAGAGGCGTGGCCAGGAGCTCGGCAATGACGGCGAACAGGGGCGCCTGTCGGGGCAGGTCGGGTGCGTGGTCGAGGTCTGCAAGACGCTCGTCCCAACGGCCTCCGTCAATGTGAAGGAAAGCGTGCCCGGCGTCCTCCGGCATGCTCCCGGGCCAGATCACGAAGAGCTGATGGCGCCAGCTGATTCCTCGCCAGCACTGCGAGGTCAGGAGGAGCTCGGTGAAGGGGGCGCCGGCGACCTCGCCGGTGCGGCGCACCTCCCATCGGTACGCCGGGTCGTCCAACTCCACGTACGCCTTGAGGGCCCGGGAGGGGTCGTCCGAGGTGGCCAGAAAATCCCATTGCGCCAGAGCTGATGCCGCTCGGACCGCCCGTTCCATGAGAAGGGATTCCGGAAGCTGCCCCGCATCTCCGAACCCGACCGTGCGGATCAGGGGACGGCTTCCCCTAACGTCGGTCGCCTGACCCATCGCATCGCCGGCCCACCCCAGCGCACCGAAGAACATGACGAGCAGTGAGGCGAGGAGCCGGCACGGCCCGGATCGAGACATGTTCATCACTTTCGGACCTTCTTCCCTCGGACGGATGGGCCGCTTCCTGACGGTGTTCCCGCACAGGAGCCGTCTCCGAAATGCCTCCCGAACCCGGGACGGGGAGGAACGGGTTCAAGAGATCTCGCGAAGAGGTCCGTCAGGCCCGATCTCGGGGGAAAGGCCGGCCTTCCGGTCCGTCCGCACGTAGTGTGGTTTCCACGGTCGAGGCCAGGTGCTGCGTGAACCAGTCCCGGGCCAATGCCGCCACTCGTTCCAGGGCGCCGGATTCCTCGAAGAGATGGCTGGCTCCGGGGATCACCTCGAGTCTTCGTGCCCGCGCCGTCCCGAGTCGTTCCAGGGACCCGCGGTTGAGCCGGAGCACCGGGATGTCACGGGATCCCACCACCAGGAGCGTCGCAGCTCGTACGCGGTCGAGGAAGGGATCCGCCAGGTCCGTCCGGCCTCCTCTCGACACCACTGCGGCGACCAGATTGGGACGTACCGCAGCGGCTCTGAGGGCGGCGGCGGCCCCCGTGCTCGAGCCGAAGAGACCCATTGGCCGCTCCCCGATCGAGTCCGTAGCCACCAGCCAGTCCAGGATGGTTACGGTTCGCTCCGTGAGGAGATCGAGGTTGAAGCGAAACTGCCGCGTGAGGGCGTCGATCCGTTCCTCCTGAGGGGTGAGGAGGTCCGTGAGCAGAGTGCCGATCCCCCCGGTCCTCAGGACCTCCGCGACGAATCGGTTCCGGGGACTGAAGCGGCTGCTGCCGCTGCCGTGGACGAAGACCACGATGCCGGTCGCGTTTCCCGGGACCACCAGGGTTCCTTCCAGGCTCACCTGGCCCACCGGAATGGTGACCTCGGCTGTGCCGGCGCGCGGTGGCGCGGGTTCTGTACCGAGGCGAGAATGATCTGAGCGGTGCATGGTGCCCTCCTTGGTTCGTCACGCTTCAAGCAGACTATCTAAACGGTCGGTGCGGAGCGTCGGTGGCGATCGGAGATCAGGCGCTCGCCGCATCGGTCCACCCCTCGGGACGTTCCGGCTCGGGGTCGCCCGGCTCCGGCCGTTCGGGCTCTCCGGGTTCAGGTGGGACAGGGTCGCCTGGAGGACCCCGCTCCGGGTCGCCCGGCTTGGGCCGCTCGGGTTCGCCCGGCTCCGGCAACTCCGGATCCCGGGGTTGCGGGGATGGGGGCGGCGGGTCCTCGCGGTCTGCAGCAGGATCCGCTCTCCCGTTCGACCCTGACCTCGCCCCCCTGGTGGACGCTCTGTCGTACTCCTTGGGGTCCCGGTCCGTCCCCAGGTGATGCACGCCGATGAACCGGGCACATGCCTCTGGGATTCGAAGGCGCCTTCCGTCCAGGTGGGCCACGACGAGGCCCTCGGGGTCGGAAGCCACGTGGAGGAGCACGTCCCCCACGCGGATCCGGAGATCCGAACAGGAGAAGGGGACGAACTCGAAGGCAACGACACGCACACGAAACAGGTCGCCTGGCGTCGTCTGCTCCAGGTACCTGCCGGAGGTTCCGGTAAGGGAGGTGGCCATTGGGGTGCTCCTTCTGGGGTCGTGTTCGGGAGCCCATGTGGTCCCGGGATGCTGGTGAACAGGGACGAGATCGGCCGGGGAGGTTGTGCGGCCATCCGTTCGCGTGGAACGTCGCCCGCACCTCCCCGGCCGCGCCGTTGCCCGACGGCTCTACCTGGCCTTCACCTCGATCTTCTTTCCCCGGG
>SLNQ01000373.1 GCA_007132965.1 Gemmatimonadota bacterium
GGCTGATCAGGAGTCGGACCGGTAAGGTTTACTTACGCGGCCAGAGCCATGTTATCGTTGGCGTCTAAAGTTTTTCCGGTGGTTTTACGAGGTTCCCGGAACCTCGGCACGCAGCTCCCACTTCACCAGACACGTCGATACCGTGACGCCCCCGTATGCTGTGGGGTGAATCCGGCGGGATAACACCGCCCGATTCGACCTACTCATACCGCGGCGCCGGCCGGGTGTTCCGACCGGGCCGATTCCATGCCGGGGAGTTCCCCGGCCAGGTAGCGATCCAGGTAGCTCTGGAGGCGGTGCTCCATGTCCTCCATCGTCTCCACCTGGAAGAGCTCCTGGCGCAGCTCCCGGCCTGAGGGGAGCCCCTTCGTGTACCAGCCCAGGTGCTTGCGGAACTCGATGACGGCGCGCTCGGCGTTGTGCTCGAAGGCGATGGCGTTGCGGGCGTGCTCCAGGCAGATGCGGAAGCGCTCCTCCACACCCGGGTCCGGGGGGATGGGATCTCCGTTCAGCGCGGCACGGGCCTGGGCGAAGAGCCACGGGTCCCCGTGGGAGCCCCGGGCGATCATGATGCCGTCACAGCCCGTTTCGTGGCGCATCCTGCGGGCGTCCTCGCCGCTCCGGATGTCTCCGTTGCCGATCACCGGAATGGAGACGGCCTCCTTCAAGGCCCGGATCTCTTCCCAGCGAGCCTCGCCGGAGTACATGTCGGTGCGGGTCCGGGGGTGCAGGCAGATGGCCCGGGCTCCGGCCTCCTGGCAGACCCGGCCGATGGCCACCGGATCGCGGGTCTCCTGGTCAAAGCCGCTCCGGATCTTCACGGTGGTGGGAAGCGGGGTGGCCGCCACCACCGCCCGGATGATCCGGTCCACCAGGTCCAGGTCCCGGAGGCAGCCGGAGCCGCCGTTGCGCTTCACCACCTTCTTGACCGGACACCCGAAGTTGATGTCGATGAAGTCCGGTGCGAAGGTCTCAGCCACGAAGGCGGCCGCCTCGCCCATCTGGCCGGGATCGGCCCCGAAGATCTGCACGCCGATGGGACGCTCGTCCTCGTCGAAGCGGAGGTACTCCAGCGTCCGCTGGTTGCCGTGGAGGATCCCCGCGGCGCTCACGAACTCGCTCACCACGACGTCGGCGCCAAAACGGCGGCACAACCGCCGGAACGGAGACTCGCTGACGCCGGCCTGGGGCGCCAGGTACAGCGGCGTCCGGGGGCCGGTGAGCAGATCGATGACGTCGGTGGTGTTCATAACCGATAACCTAATGGCGGCGAGAACGTAGGAGAACCGTCCGGAAGAGCCTCCGGTCCTTTGACATGAGGGTATGCATCGAGTAAAGTTTGACGCCCTTGCACGTGTACCTGATCATCTGGTGGCGGGCTCCGCCCTTTGCGGTCGTCCGCTGCGGAGGCGTATAGAATGAAGCTGCGAAAACTCTTCACCACCGATTCAGTCGAGCTGAACCTCGAGTCCGAGACCAAGGACGAGGTCCTCAAGGAGCTTATTCAGCTCCTGGGGCTCGACGACAAGTCGGAGGCCATTCTCTTCAAGACCCTCAAGCGTCGGGAAAACCTGGGATCCACCGGAATCGGCAAGGGGATCGCCATTCCCCACTGTCGTTCCCTGGTGGTCAACGAGCTCCGGCTCGCCTACGGCCGCAAGCCGGAGGGCATCGATTTCCAGGCCATCGACGACGAACCCGTCCACAACCTCTTCCTCATCGTGGCTCCGCCCCTCGAGGTGTCGAACCAGTACCTGCCGGTCCTGGGGAAGATCGCCCAGTTCGCCAAGGACCCGGACATCCCGGAAAAGCTTCAGGAGATCGACGAAGCCACTCAATTCCTCGACCTGCTCGAGGAGCGTGCCCCGTGATGTCCCCCGACCCAAACACTGATACCATGCACCCCCAGCTCATGCTCCTCATGGAGCTCCAGGACCTCCGCTCTCAGCACCGGGAGCTGGAGAAGGATGACGGCTCGGCCCCGGTGGAGAGGGAACACTTCCACATCGACCCCGCCGAGGCCCGTGCTCAGCTGGCAGAGAAGATCTCCGAGCTGGAGGAGCGCCTCGACCCTCAAGTCCGTGCTCGCTACGAGCGCATCCGTCCCCAGCGGGAGCGGGTGGTGGTGCCGGTCATCAACGGGGTCTGCTACGGCTGCTTCGTCTCCATCGCCACCGCCACCGTGGGCGACCAGGAAGTGCACCAGGAGCTGCAGAGCTGCGAGAACTGCGGCAGCTTCATCTACGTGGTGTCCTGATCGGGGAGCCTGCGGGTGGGGCGGGAGGACTACCGACTCACGAACATCTTCAGGGTCTGGGAGCGACCGTTCACCGTCACCTCGAGGATGTACACGCCTGAAGACACGGGTGAGCCGGAACGGTCGCGACCGTCCCAGTGCACCTCGTAGCGACCCGGAAAGGGATATTCCAGGTCGATGACGCGCGTCCCCTCTCCCTCCTGGTGGTTCACCGCGGTCGGTGAGGCCACGTACTGAAGCAGAACGTTGTAGATTCGCATCGTCACCGTCGCCGGACGACCTTCCACGAACACCTCGTCCTTCAGAACGAATGGGATGCGCGTGTCCGGATTGAACGGGTTCGGGTAGTTCTGCTCAATCTCGAAGCCTTTTCCCGGGTCCCCCTCGGACCCGAGTCCACCCTGCGCCTGAGCCACAACCATGCCCGGGAACAGGAGGATGGAGAGAAGGACGAAAAAGACGCACGGAATGCGTCCCATTCAGTCCTCCGCACAGGGTCTGTGCAGTAGCGGAAGAGCGTTAGCCCTCCTGAGGATCGGTGATTTTCGGCGAATGACGTTCTTGAACTATATACGCCCTGGCGTGCCGCCGGTCAAGTAGAACACGCCGGCCGGGCGGTCGCACCGCCCTGTCCCCTCGCGCCGCTACGAGCCCTTCGCCGAGCCCCCGGACGGGTCGGACATGAGGGGGTGCAGCAACTCCACCGCCTGGAAGCGCCTGCGGGGAGCCAGGTGGTGGAGGGCGAAGGCCTCCAGGATACGCAGGTGCGCACCGGCGCCCCGCAGCTCGGCCGGAACTCGCCCGGCTGCCAGCTCGCCAAGGTCGCGGCGGGCCCCAGGTCCCAGGCGCGGCCCCCTTCCCTCCTCCCCGCAATCCCCGCAGAGAAGGCCGCCTTCAGCCGTACTGAATCGAAGGAGCCCTTCGCCCGCGTCCACACCGCGGCCGCAGCGCGTGCAACTGGTCAGCGCCGGCGCCAACCCCGCCCTCTCCAGCACCGTCCATCCCGCCGCCAGGATGGCTGCCGGCACCTGAGGCCCAGGAAGCTCCTGGAGGCGATCCAGTGCGCCGGAGACTCCCTCGTACAGCCTCTGGTCACCCTCGTGGAGCGTGTGTGCCAGGAGCAGCTCCGCCACCAGCGAAGCGCCCCAGAACCGGATCACCTCCCGGCCAAGGCCTCGCCTTGAGCGGGTCACCTCGAAGCCCCGGAGCGTCTGAAGGTCCCGGTGCGGCCGAAAGGAGACCTCCAATGCCACTTCGTCGAAGGTGTTCAGGCCCCCCTGCCCCCGGGACGACTGCCGCCTCTGGCCCCGGGCCATGACCGCCAGGATCCCGTGGCCCGGCGTCAGGAACCGGAGAACCCGCGATGACTCGGAGTAGGAGTGGGCTCGCAGGAGGATACCCTCCGCCTTCACGATGCTCACCGGGCGACCTCCGACCCCTCCTCCGCGGTGTCTTCGCTGGAACGCCACACGGCCCAGAAGCCTGCAGCCGCCAGGAGGAGTGCCAGGACGAAGGCGATCCAGGGCAACACCTGATCATCGCCTTCCCGTCCCGGCGCCACCTGCACGGCGCGATTGGAAAGCTCCTGGCCCGACCACCGACGGTATATGCTGCCCGGCTCCATCTCCACCGGCTGGTCGGCCCGAAGCCCGTCCATGCGAAGGGAGGGAGCGGCTTCGTCCACCAACACCTCGATGATGCCCGTCTCTCCGGGCAGCGGCAGGGAGAACTCCAGGTCCTCCAGCTCGTACTGGATTACGAAGAGACGGTCGCCGGGAGGCACCGGGCTGTAGACCTGCACGCCCCCGTCCTCGAACCGGACCGCGTCGGGCGAGAGGTCGCTCTGGCCCACCCGGGGGCTCACGGCTCCCGTGGGAAGGGGATAGCTCCAGACCACGGCTCCGTGCACGACGTCGTCGCCCCCGGAGATCCAGGTGTAGGCGGAGTCGTTGCGGACCTGGAAGAGATCGGTGGCTCTCCACCCCATGGGGCCCTGGTCGATGAAGATGTTCCTCACCTCCACCTCGAAGGGCAGCCCCCCCTCCGGAGCCCTGCGGGTCGGGTGGGTCTCCACCACGTAGAGGGAGTCCAACTGAGCCGGTTCCGTGATGGCCGAGCCGAAATACAAGATGCCCTCGTAGCGGGCCGAGGCAAAGAAAACCTCCCCGGAGCCGGGCACCGGGAGTCCCGGGAGGAGAAGCTCGAAGTCACCGCCCTCGGCCACCCGCACCGAGTCCACCGGCCCCGCCTCCTCCGGGGTCACCCGGTGCAGAACCACGGTTCCGGTGTCGGCGGGCTCGCCGCCCAGCATCAGCCGCCCTGCCAGGCGAGGGTCCACGGTCTGGGCGCCCGTCTCCACCGTGTCGCCTGCCAGGGCGTAGAGGCTTGCCGGCCCTTCGTCCCAGGTGGACGGGGCATCGGCGGATTGGCCGCCCTCAAGACCGCAGGGCAGCCACAGGAGTCCCGCGAGGACGAGGGAGATCACGTCAGGGAGAGAACCGTCCGAAATCCTCGGGGTTCAGCCTTCGCAGGTACTCCTTCAGCTCCTCGGCGTCGGCAAAGGAGTCTTCTCCGGACTCGTCCTCCTCGCCCTCCTCGGCGGCGGCCTGTCCCATGGCGGTGGGGTCCCCGGAGGCCTCCTCCTCGGTGATCTCGATGGAGGCCCGCTCCAGGAGGTCCTCGTTGGCGAAGATCCGGGCATCGGAGCGAAGAGCCACGGCAATGGAGTCTGAGGGACGGGCGTCCACCGTCACCGTCTCCTCTCCCGACTGGATCACCAGTTCGGCGTAGTAGGTGGAATCGGCCACCCGGGTAATGACCACCCGGGTCATCTCCCCTCCCATCTCCCGTACCACGTCCAGGAGGAGATCGTGGGTGAGGGGGCGTGAGAACTTCATCTCGGCCAACTGCATGGCGATGGCGCTGGCCTCACCCGGGCCGATCCAGATGGGCAGCACTCGCTCTCCGTCCAGTTCCCGGAGAATCACCACCGGAGTGTTGGACGCCCGGTCCAACCCCAGGCTCTGTACCTTCACCTCGATCAGCACGGGGGCCTCCTGCTCGGAAAACGGAACTCGACGCGTCAGCCTCATTCTGCCGGGTGTGTGCCCGGGCGAACCGGCCGTCGCCACCGACCCACACCTTGTGTCTGCCGTCGGTGTGCGTAGGGGATACTCCGAAGGCGGTGGCTGGTTCACGGCGTCGGCGTACACCACCGACACCGCCGGCTGACGGGGTTCCGACGTTGCCTGCGGGACCCGTGTCTACCCCCGGATTCGGCCCCTCAGATCCCCAGCGCCGTTCGGAGGTCATCCAGGCGAGGCGTCTCCTCCCAGGGGAAGAGCTGCACCCGCTTACCCATCCGCTCCACCCACTCCGGCGCTCGGCCGAAGTGGCCGTATGTGGCGGCGGGACCGTAGATGGGGCTTCTCAGGCGGAGGTCCTCGATGATCCGGTTGGGCCTGAAGTCGAAGACCTCCTGGAGCGCCTCGGCGATCCGGTCATCCGACGCCTTCCCCGTTCCGAAGGTGTCGATCCAGAGGCTCACCGGTTCGGCCACCCCAATGGCGTAGGCGATCTGGATCTCGCACCGCTCGGCGGCCCCGGAGGCCACGACGTGCTTGGCGGCCCAGCGGGAAGCGTAGGCGGCGGAACGGTCCACCTTCGTCGCGTCCTTGCCGGAGAAAGCGCCCCCGCCGTGACGACCCATCCCCCCGTATGTGTCCACGATGACCTTCCTGCCGGTGAGCCCCACGTCGCCCTGGGGCCCCCCGGTGACGAAGCGACCGGTGGGGTTCACGTGGATCTTGAGCTGTCGGGGGTCGAAGAGGTCCTCCGGGAGCTGCGGCAGGATGAGCCGCTCCGTGAGCTCCTCCCCGATGGTGGTCTGGTCCACGTCCGGATCGTGCTGGGCGCTCACCACCACCGCCGTGATCTCCACGGGACGCTCGCCGTCGTAGGCAACCGAAACCTGGGCCTTTCCGTCGGGCCGAAGCCAGGCGATCTCCCCGCTCCGGCGGAGCCGGGCCAAGCCCCGGGTCAGGCGATGTGCCAGCACCACCGGTACCGGCAGGAGAACGTCGGTCTCGTCGGTGGCGTAACCGAACATCATTCCCTGGTCTCCGGCGCCTCCCGAGTCCACCCCCATGGCGATGTCATCGGACTGCTGGTCCAGCGAGGTCAGCACGGCGCAGGTGGCACCGTCGATCCCGTAGGCGGCATCGTCGTACCCGATGTCCAGGAGGGTCTGTCTCACCAGCTCCGGAATCTCCACCCGGGCGTTGGAGGAGATCTCTCCGGCCACCATGGCCAGTCCCGTGGTCACCAGGGTTTCACAGGCGACCCGGGACCGTGGATCCTGGGCCAGGAGATGGTCCAGGACGGCGTCGGAAATCTGGTCGGCAACCTTGTCGGGGTGCCCTTCCGTAACGGATTCGGACGAAAATCGGCGAAGGCTCAAGTGCAGCTCCGGATCAGGCTCCAGGGGCCGGGGGCCCCGGAAAGCTCCAAGGGTATGAAAGCCCGATAGCTTAACAAGAGTCAGGCGGTCCGAACAAGCTCGGGCGAAGCGTCCCGCGACAGCCCCGGTCCTATGGGGAGGCCGGAAGGCTCCAGCGCCCGGAGAAGGCGCCCAGGTCCGCAGCGTCGCCCAGGCCCTCCACCAGACAGGACGTCACTTCCGCCGCGGTGGCCGCCGCCAGGGCCCGGCGAGCCGAGGCTCGAGCGTCCTCCATGCGAAACGACCGGATCACCTTCTTGACTTCCGGCAGCGAGGGCCACGCCACCGATAGCGCGGTGATGTCCAGGCCCAGCAGGAGGAAGGTCCCCAGCGGATTTGCGGCCAGTTCGCCGCAAACGCTCACCTCGATCCCCGCCGCCCGGGCCACCCGGGCCACCTGGTGGATCTGGCGCACCACCGACGGATGGAAGGGGTTGTAGAGGTGGGCCATCCGGGCGTTGGTCCGGTCCACCGCCAGGGTGTACTGGACCAGGTCGTTGGTGCCGATGGAGAAGAAGTCACAGTGTCGGGCCAGCTCCGCCGCGTCCAGCGCCGCCGCAGGCGTCTCCACCAGGATCCCCAGCTTGTAGCCGGAGTGGAAGGGGATCCCTTCGCGCCGCAGGGCGTCCTCCTCCTGCGAGAGCAGCTCCCGGACCCGCACCACCTCCTCCACGTCGTTCACCAGGGGGAGCATGATCCGCACGTCCCCGTGGGCCGTAGCCCGGAGGATGGCTCGAAGCTGCGGACGGAACAGCTCCAGGCGGTCCAGGCACACCCGAATGGCTCGCCAGCCCAGGAAGGGGTTCTCCTCCGCCGGCATGTGGAGGAACATGGGAAACTTGTCGCCGCCCAGGTCGAAGGTACGGATCACCACGGCCCGGTTCGGAAAGGCCTCCGTCACCGACCGGTAGGCCTGGTACTGCTCCTCCTCCTCGGGCATGGAGTTTCGTCCCACCACCAGGAATTCCGTCCGGAAGAGCCCCACCCCCTCGGCGCCGTGATGGACGGCCCGGAACGCCTCGGCGGGGATGTCCACGTTGGCCCTCAGGGCAATGGGCTGTCCGTCCCGGGTCACCGCATCCAGCCGGGCGATCTCGGCCAGCTCCTCTTCCCACGCCTGGAACTTCCGCTTGCGCTCGTGGAAGATGGTTCGGTCGCGATCATCTGGGTCCAGGACGAAGCGGCCCACCCGCCCGTCCACGATCCCCTCCTGACCATCGGTGGCCGTCCGGGACACGTCCACCAGCCCTGCCACCGCCGGAATCTCCATGGAGCGCGCCAGGATGGCCCAGTGCGACGTCCGGGTCCCCCGGTCGGCTGCGATGCCCAGGATCCGCTCGGGATCCATCTGGACCGTGAGCGACGGGGTGAGGTTCTCGGCCACCACGATGACCGGTTCGTCCCCTCCCGTCAGGTCACCGGGCTCCGGCATCTCCAGGAGGCGGTGCAGAACGCGGGTCATGAGGTCTTCCAGGTCGTTCAGCCGATCCAGGACCATGGGATTGGCGGTCCGGATCCAGAGGGACTGGAGCTCCAGCATGCGCCAGTGAAAGGCCCGGGCGGCGGAAAGCCGGTTCTCGCGGATGTAGCGCACCGTGCCATCCACCACCTCCTGGTCATCCAGCATCAGGAGCTGCGGATCGAAGATCCTGGCCTCCAGGCTGCCCAGCCGGTCTTCGGTGCGGTCCCGGAGCTCCCGGATCCGCCGGCCGGCCCACTCCCGGGCCTCGTGGAACCGCTCCACCTCCCCCTCCACCTCGTCTGCGGCCACCGTTTCATGAGGCACGTCGGGGATCCCCCAGCGGAGGACGTGGACGGGGCCCATGGCAATGCCCTCGGAGACCGCGAGGCCGTCGTGAAAGGTGGACACCCTCAGCTCTCCCCGAAACCCTGTTCCACCAGCTGGGAGAGGGCCTCTACCGCTTCCGCGGCATCGTCTCCCTTCCCCCGGATCACCATCTCGGTTCCCTGCTCCGCCGCCAGCATGAGGACGCCCATGATGCTCTTCCCATTGACCTCGAAGCCGTCCTTCGACAGGTGGATGTCGGCGTCGAACTTTCCGGCAAGCTTCACGAACTCGGCCGCCGGGCGGGCATGCAGGCCCATCCGGTTGCTGATCGTCACCCGCCGTTCTTCCGTGGTCGTATCGTTCATGCCTTCATTGTTCGTGAAGAGTCCGGATTTGGCCTCCGGTCACCGGGGTCGGCCTCCTCAGCCGGCACCCAGAATGCCCCAGAGGTAGACGCCTGCCACTCCGGCCAACGCAAGGGCGGGGGTCCACCGCCACGCGAGCTGGTCACGGCGGACACCCACGATAAACAGGAGGATTCCCGCCACCACGAACAGGCCTGCGGGGCCCGTGTGGCGGACGGGTTCGGGAGGGCTCACACCGGTGGCCAGAACGAGTCCGGCCACCATGCCCAGGAGAAGGACCCCCGCCCGGCCCACACGTTCCGACCAGAGCGGAAGTCGGGCGCGTCCCAGCGCTTCGCCCACCCCCTTCCCCAGCGCGAGCCCGGCGCTGATCCCCCACCAGCGAAGCGCCAGGTGCAAGGTGTTGTAGACCACCAGGAAGACCGCCACGCCCACCAGCGGCGAGGCGCCCAGGAGCACCACTCCCCCGGCGAGGAGGACGCAGGTGGGGAGCCATGCCGACCAGATGAGCCGGTCCCCCAGGCTTCCCAGCGGGCCCCGAACCACCTCCCGGAACCGACGGATCACCTCTTCGTCCACGTCGTCCCGCTCCATTCCGGCCAGGGCCCCCACCGCGAACCCCGCCAGGTAGGGATGGGCGTTGAAGTGCTCGGCGTGTCGGCCGATGGCGCTGTTCAGTTCGTCCCGCTCGGCGCCCCGGAACTCGCGCAGAGCCGGAAGAAGGGTCCACGCCAGTCCCGAGCCCAGCAGCGTGCGGTAGTTCCAGAGGGCCTGGATGAAGAAGAGTCGGAGCAGGAGACGCCACTTCACGGGAGCCCCCACCAGAAGCCCAGGGCCGCGCCCACCGCGAGCCCGGCCAGCAGGAGGGGGACCCGCCCCCTCTCGGCACTCAGGTTCCCCATGACCGAACCCAGCGGCAGAGCCGCGCACGCCAGGAGCAGAGCCCAGGTGGCCATCTCGTCCAGCGGCCAGCCGGCAACCCAGGCCTCGCGCCACCCTCGAGGGGCAGCCCACACCGCACCCAACCCCAGGGCCACAAGCGCGCTTCCACGGAGCCCATCCAGCCCCAGGGCCAGAACGACCCGACGGGTGAGCCGGCCGGGGTGGGTCCCGCCGTCGGCAAATCCCGCCACCAGCCGTCCGTGTCCGCGCCGCTGCGCGATGACGGCCACTCCACCTACCAACGCCATGACCACCCCCACGCCGAAGCCTGCCGCCAGCCCCCCGGCCCCAA
>SLNQ01000059.1 GCA_007132965.1 Gemmatimonadota bacterium
ACCTGGGCTTCAGTCAGAGTGATGGTCATCTTGTGGTGGTCTCCTCGGTTTTCTGCTGTTTTTGTAAGGAACTCTGCGGACCTGTCGGTTTTTTTCCCTCCGCTTCCGTGCTGCCTCTTTTTTGCTTCGGAACAAGTAAGAGTGTTGTCGGAAGGCTGAAAGCACTGTGATGATCACTCCGGTTGAGGTAAGGACAAAGACGCACTTTTCATTGCCGAGATACTTCCTTGAGTCAGAACGCAAGCTGTAGAGTTCGTAGCTTTTGCCGATCATCAATCGCACCTGTCGCACTGCCTCGTCGTGCGTGACTGCGTCGACACGCTCTCGGTAGCGGCGGACGGCATGACTGGTGATCGTGATGCCGTGCTTGCCGTACGCAATGTGTAGACGACGCAATCGTTTTCCCATCAAGTTGCCTCATCTTCACCTCCCTCCATTTGCCCAGCTTCTTCTTGCTGCTGCCCTTGCCCCAGCAAAATCTGCATCTGGATGATGCTCCGCTGGTCTTCTTCGGACAGCATGTAAGGCGTCGGGTCGATGTCCATCGCTCGACCGTAGTCTTCGATGAACGCATTGAAAGGCTTGGTGACCCCCCACTGCATCGCGTTCTGCGCCACCGGAAGCAGGTACTGCCCGATCTCGTTGAGCTGGGCGATTCGTGTGTCCTTGTTGGGCTTGCGTGCTGACCCCGCCTCGACCCGATACGAAAACTCTCTGGTGATCGCGGAAATGTCGCGGGCAAGCATCTGGGTGTGGAAAACGTGTGCACCAATGCTTCCGACGATTGGTTCAACGTCTTCGTACATGCCGTGGAACAGCAGCAACTGAATTTCGCGGGCGGCGGTGATCGACAGCCAATCCTCGACCCGTGACGCCATGTCGTCCGGTCGGATGTTGATGTTGCCTTGACGGTAGTTGGCTTCGGCAGCGGAACGAATCTGTCTCCCGGACAGACCGTACATCAGTTCCGTCAGCCCCAGTCCCTTGTCGATTCGCTCGTTGACTTGGGCGAGCATATTCCAGATGTCGATGTTGAAGGGCGGCGCTTTCAGAAAGCTGACGATTTCGTTGATGTTCCTGCCGGTGATCGACTCCAACTCCAGAACCGTGAACGGTCCGCGTGACTCCGCCAACTGCTGCTTCAAGGACTCGGCGGCAGACTTCAGGACTGCTGGGTAAATCTTGGACCCCGCTGCCACTCCGTCCGCCAGGAAGCTCATGCACCAGTTCATGAACCGCATCTCTGGCAGCACCGGCTTGCACATCGAGATCGGCCACAGCTTGCCCGGGTTCTCGTAGAAGCTGAGGCGGACGATCGGCCAACCCCCGTCACTGAGTGCGTCGTCCCAGAACGGAGCGGGCCACGACGTGCGCTGCAACGCGTCCTCACTGGGCTCCATTGTCTCGGGGTCAATCAAGTCCACCGCGTGCGGCAAGTTGAGCGGGTAGTTGCAGGACGTGCTGATCGCCAAGTACACGTAGTCGCCGAGCACCTCCAGTCCAGACAGCGGCTTGTCCTGGTCGCCAATCCTCAGCCGCTGACCAGCCCCGTTTTTGGAAAAGATGTCGTAGTATTCCACGATGTCGTGGCAGACACCCGGAGTCTTTCCATCGGGATCCTGCCTGACCTGCTTCACCGCCCCGGAATCGTAGGCAGAGTTGCTGGCAAACTTGCCTTTCAGTGCTCCTTCGGGAAGTCCGAATCGAGCCTCCACGACGTTCCGAGGTGCGGTCCGCTTGATCGCTATCCACGTCACATCTCGCCAGTAAGCGGCGTCTGGGTCGGCGTAGAAATCTCGGTTCGAAATGAATCGGCAGCTTGGCACGCGTGGTCCACCCGCCGGCGGCTGAATCAGGATCGGCTCCAAAAGACCAAGCCCCGTGACGATCGCTTCGGTGATCGCCTTCCTTCCCTCGTCCTGCTTGCGTCCCTCTTGCTGGTAGTAGTTGACCAGCGATTCCAAGATCAGTGAGTGATCGGTGTTGATCTGCGCACGCAACTCCGTGTTTTGGACTGCGCTCTCGTAGACCTGCATCAGTTCCACGACTTGTTCCATCAGTTGATCGTCTGCGATCAGACCTTGCTGCATCGCCGGGACCATTCGGATCAACTCCGTGGCGATGGGGTCGTGAGCGTAGAACGTGTCGATGGACACAGACAGCGGCTTGCGTGGAGTCACTGCCACTGTCGGGTTCTGGTGGTACAACGCAGGACCGAACATGGCCACTGCGTCGAACATGCGGTTCACCGAAATCTTGAACTGCGGGATCAGTGCCTCGCCGGACAGAAAGCCCTGGCTGACCTGGTCCGAAGCAGCTTCGGCGACGCGGGTCCAGTAATAGTTCGTCGGCCCGTCGAAGAAGTTTCTCGCCTCGTCGGCGTCTCGGTCAAACTCCTTTTTCCGATGCGCCTTTGCGGCACGAAGCACTCCCCTCCACCTACTCACCAGCGGTGCGTAGCGGTTCAGTCGAGATTCCGAGTTTGCTTCGATCGGATTGTAGCCGACGTCCATTTGCTAATTCCTGGCATTCGCTTTTGCACGCGGCACCGCGGGCATCGCTTTCTCGTCTTTCACGACCTTGCCGTTCGACCCGTGCATCAGCTCGTGAACTCTGGATTCCAGGTCACTCAACCTCCGCTGCAACTCCGCGTCCCATGGCGATGCTTCCCAGCACCCGAACTCCCGGCAATGCTGGTTGGTTTGCAACTCCGGGTCGTCGCGGTGCTTCACGCCTTCGTGAATGACGCCTCGCACAACCAGTTCGATGTTGTGCGGGTTTGTGGACAACACGTATCCCAACACCCCGGTCGAACGGTTCACGATGGCGCGCGGGTAGAACAGAACAGCCTGCCCGATATGCGGGACCGGCATTTTGAAAACGGATTCGCTCACGTAACTTTCCTCTCGTCAAAGAACAAAACCACCAACCATCCCAGGGTCACGGCTGGGATCGGCTTTTCTTCGTCGCTTCTTTTTCTCGAAGAAGCGTTTGGCTCGCAACTCTCCTGGCGTTTCCTTTGACTTGCGGGCGGGAGGCTGCTTGTAATACATGTCGTCCGCGCAAGCATACTCGACGCAGTCCACCGTGTGCGTACGTGCTCGCCGGTTGCCCTTGTCGATGACCACGCCATTCACTTTCAGCTTGCGAAAGCGAATCATCTCCATTTCAAAGTTCGGGCACGTCTCAGGGTCGTAAATAAGTTCCGGGATTCCCGAGGCACGAACCGTCAGCTTCTCTCGAACACACGTCTCTCGATACGAAATGTTGTCGCATCCTGGCTTGAAGCGGTGCTTCGTCTCCACGGAAGTCACACCGACCCGTGCCATATGAGATTCGTAAACGTCCTGGGGTCGCTCGCCTGTCGCCACGGAAGTCAATGCACCGCCGTGGGCATCCATCACCATGGACTGGAGCCACCGTCCCTTCAGGATTCTGGAGACCGCGTCAGCAAACATCTGTGGCGTGTTCTGTCTGATGTAGACTTCATTGACGATCACGTGCAGCGGGTATTCGCAAGGCAGAGTAGCAATGAACAGTCCTGCTGCCGTATCGAACCCCGGGTCAACGTACAGTCGAACACACCAGTCACTCGGCCACTCTCGGGTGTCGAGGTATTTCTTTAGAAGGCTGGCATGGCTGTTGGCGTACGCCTGGATCCCGTGAACGTCCTTGCTGAACGTCGGGTACATGCGAACGGTGTCCGTTACCAATTCGCCGAGTGCGCGCTTGCGGTACTCGTCCTCCCCGATCGCCTTCCATCGCTTGATATTCTCCTGGCGAGTCTCCTCCGTCATGTACGGGTTGTCGAAGATCGTCGCCCGGATGCACACCGTCGTGGGTTCCGGTCCACCTCGCTCGTGCTCAGCCTTCTCGATCTCTGCTCTTTCCGCCACGCGGTTCAGGGCGTCGTTCTCGTTGTGAGGCAACGCCGTCCACCTCAGCACACCGTTCCGCATGGTCAGCCGTGCGATCGACTCGGAGTACCACCCTTCGTTAATGATGTCCTCGTCGATGTGAACCAGGTCTGCCTGGAACCCCTGGTCTGGCGTAGCCGAGGAACTGAAAGCGTAGATGTCCCAGCCAGTCGTGAGACGCACGCTCTTGAAAATCTGGCCCGCCTTGCTTTTCCAGTGGATCGTTTCGATGAACCGGCTCGGGATCAAGGGAGGTGCTGGTTTTGCTTCCCGGATCCTCTCTTGATCTTCGGGAACCCATGGGTGAAACGTCCGCCACTCCCCCGTGTACTTGTCTCGGATGATCTTGAACGCACCCGCACGGAACAGGTATCGGTAGACGTTGAGGGCGATGTGCGATTCCTTGTACCCGATAATGGCCAGCTTGCCGTCACGCTTCGGGTACTTGTTGTGCGGGTCCATGCCGAGGACCGCACGGGCGTCTTCCACAAAACCGGCCAACGACTTCCCGAGCTGGTTCCCCGCCTGAAGCAGGATTTCCTTTGCCCGGCACGCGTGAAACTGTTCCTGAACTGGCGTCGGCTGGTACAGCCTCAGAGCCTCGATCTGTCGCTTGGCAAGCTCGTTTGCTGCCCGGATCGCCTTGCCCCGATCGTACGCCCCCAAGCCCATCGCGATTTGCATGGACTGGTCTTTGGGCAGAAACTTTGACCGATCCGGGATTTCGCTAGACACGATTGTTGGCTCGCGATTCCAGGGTAATGCCCGGGGAAATAGGCAGCGTGTCGTCCGGCAGACCTGACTTTTCTTGGTAGCTCTTGATGGCTCTGACCATCAGGCGGCGGAGGTCTTCGTCGGAGAAGTCTTCCATCCGTTGCTCTGCTTGACCTAGCTCCGAGTTCTTCATGACCATCTGTGCGATCATGTTGAGGATTCGGACTCGCATCTGACTGCCCGGCCTGCACTGGTAATAGCAGGCGTAGGCCACCTTGGCGAAACCATCGACACCACCGAACGGGCGGATGAGAGCCTCGACCAACTCCTGCGAGTGCGGGACAAATGTGCCGCCGCGCGAGAGCGTCGAAAGGACTTCCAGGCCTTCCTCCTCGACTTCGGTCAGCCGCTTGTCCTGTTGCTCAGTACGATCCTCCTGATGGCGCTGTGCTCGACAACTGCGGCAATGCGGCTTGAACCCGTCGTGAGTTTCTGGGTCTCTGTGGAACTCGGAGAGCGGGAGCTTGTTCCCGCACATGGAGCACCACTTCTCCTTGCCTTCTGCGTCGTGTTCTTCAAGAACCGGCATGCTGCACTCCAAAAAAGGGGTGACGCCCCACCAACAAGAACGTCACCCCCGTCATGCGACCCTATTGCTGTCAGATCCGATCAGGCGTAAATCGGATGCAGCAGGACGGGCCGCAGAGCGTTTTCGTTGGCGGAGTCCGCTTCCGCCCCAGACAACGCGGTTGCGATCACGTTCCGGCTGGTGCCGGCCCCGGTCTCCGCCAGCGCTGCTCGACCGCTCGCCCCCGCCCTCAAGAGGTTCCCCCCGGTCAGAGTCAAGCCACCCGAGGGGAACTTGATTTTCGTGGGCCCCTTCACGAAGCCGATGAACAGATCATCGTCCGCGACACCGGCAGCAGGTAGTGTTGGATCGACGATCACGACATGCTTGTCATTCGCCGAAGACTTTGCGTCGGCGTGACCCAAACCGGAGACGCCTTCCTCGATGTCGAGGGTCGCGATCTCACCGGGCAGCAACGCCCCGCCCGACGTGTTGCGAATGATGCGAACCACTGCCGGGTGGCGGACACGCTCCTCGAACAATTCCGGGCCACCGCCCAAACCTTGCTCAAACGTGATGACCGCTTCGGCACCTTCCAGTTCACGATTGACGATGTTCCCGTCCATCGTGCCCTGGATCGTCTCCCCCAAGGGAAACGAATGACCATTGGAAAACAGAGGCATGGTTTTTCACCTGATGCGAGTGTGACTGAAAAAAACGGAATGCCGCAACCGATCAGGCGGTCACTGCCGAGGCCGGAGCCAAGAAGAACGTGTTGCGAGGCGAACGACACAGCATGTTGCTGTTCGTTTCCACCGCCGCTTTCATGAGCTTCAGGTCCATGTCGTACGTCGGACCGTCCATCGCGAACAACTCGTCGTCCAAGCAACGAATCTCGACGCTGTCCATGTTCATCCCGTAGGCGAACCCGGTCGGGACAGCGTTTTCAAAACTGACTTCCACGCCGTCGAAGACGATGACGTTGCGGAAGCCGAGTTCATACAACTGCGTGCCGGCGGTGACTTCCAAGGTCTGCTTGCCCTCGTAGAAGTCCTTCAGAGCGATGTAGTTGCTCCGGTCCGTCCACACGTTGGTGATCGGACCCGTGCGGTCGACGTTCCGCATGGCGTGCGTGATGCCGAAACGCATTGCGTTCTTCAGCTTCTCGCCGTCCGTGGTTCCGGTGAACCCGGCCTTGTCCCACTGGAGCATCAACGGGCTCCAGAAGTCGTAGTGGGCGTCTGCCGTCCCCTCCGGCCAGATAACGCTGGGGTCATGCTGCGTTCCCGAGAAGGCACCCAGAACGCAACTCAGCTCCGCGTACGAGCCCGCAGGCACGATCACCTTGTCCGCGTCGTTGCGGGATCGAGCGGTCATGACACCGCCGTTGATGTGGAACGTCTGCCCCGCCTGACGGTACATCGAGTTCAGACCGTGCCAGTAGTTCGGGTAAGCCGAATCGTAGCCATCGTTGTAGAACTGCGGTCCCAGTTCCTGCTCGATGGACTTCTTCAGATTCGTCTCGAACTCCTCCATGACGTTGATGATCGCAGCTTCCCCTCGGTTCTGCTGGATCTCCCGCTTGCTGATGGTGTCCGTGACTTCGTAGCCGCGCCAGTCCAGACGCGCGGTCTGGTACAGGTTCTGCTGGCTGAAGTTTCGCGGGTTCTCCCCGTTACTTCCCTGAACTCGGTGGTTCCGGTACTTGACTTTCCAGTTCAAGCCAAGCCCGTGGTTCCCGAACGAGATGTTCCCCCGACTCTGAATCAGGGCCAACATCTGGTAGTTCCTCATGCAGTTTTCCTGCACTTCGGAAAGGATTTGAGGAAGCGTGGTTTGCAGCTTCCTCGCCGTGACGTTGAAGTCAAACGGCAAAATTCTTGCGGTATCAGTCATCAGTTCGTCCTAGCGGGTAGCTGGTCAACTTGAGCGGGAAGCCCCGCTACAAACGCACGTATTCGCTATAGCTGGTACCCTTCTTCCTTCAGTTCCATCATGGCTCGCCGGGTGGCACTCATCCGCTTGCCTCCCGTCGGTTCCGAACCAAGACCGTCACTGACCCCAGCCACGACCGTTTGCTGAGACGCCTTGCCCGCATTGGGGTTTGTTCTCCCGAGCATGGACCGTCGGTTTTGCTGAATCGCAGCCTGGGCTTGCTGCCGCTGCTGCAAGGGTGCCGATTGCGTGTTCATTTTCGTCGCCTGAAATGTGTTGTACGCCAGGTTCAACTGGTCTTGGACGCGAGCCACTCCGGCGTCTCGCACGTTCTTCAGTGCTGACGCGAATCGCTGACCGTCCAATGACAGCTTGGGGTTGCCATGCAAGTCGACGGCGATCCCGTTGGTGACCGGATCACGCTCATAAATCCAACTGCCGTGCTGGCTGAAGAACTCATTCTCCGCCTGCCGGTCCATCATCTGCGTGTCTCGCTCACTCAAGACCCCATCCAGTCGATCGGCCAGCATCCGATTGACCCGGGAATCAATGGCGCTCGACAGCCTTCGCGGGTCCGAGATCACCTGGGCCCATTCGATCCGGCGTCTCTCCTGCTGAGACCATTGCTCCCGAATCTCCGGCGGCGTGTCGTCACGCCACGCTCGGTTCCCGTTTTCGTCTTGCGTGATGTATTGGGCGATCTGATTGACATCGACGTCGCCCCATCCCTGAGCCGCCTTGTCAAACGGATCAGGATCGGCCTGGGGCTCGGCCGCACTCGCCACTGCCTGCGATTCGTTTCCCCGATCCAGTCGTGCGTGGAGCGACCGCATGTACGCGATCTGCTCCTGTGCCTCCCGCAGAGCATCGGTCCGCTGACGCAACGCCTCAATGGCTCGCTGCTGCGCCTCCTCGGGAGTCTCAACGCCCTGGAAGCCAAGCTCCTCATACGCCTGTCGCCACTCGTCGGATGGCTGTTCTGTCGTCTCTTGAGTCGGCTCTGCTTCCTGCTGGAGATCATCGACAGTCGTCTGCTCTACCGATTCCTGCTCGACCTCCTGTGTTTCCCCAGCAGTCGCCGCCACGTCTTCGGTTTCAGTGTCAGACATAAAAACTCAACAGGTTTTCGGAAAAAGGCTACTTAGACCTCAACATCGTGTAGTAGGAACAAAGGCTTGCGTGGCTTGCAACCTTTTGAGCTCGAAGTTGCCGTGTATTCCGAGCCACGATAGAATACGCTCGTCGCCGCCCGAAACCCACGCATTGGAGGCACCAATGACCAAGACGGATGAAGACAGCGGGGAACTTCTGTCGTTCGCGGAGCTGTCCGTCGCGCTGAAGCGAAAGGGGATCCTGAACCGAAGCGAGTCCACGCTTCGCAAGTACGCCACGCTGGGAGCCAGAATCCCCGGTCAGGAGAAGCGGACCTACCTGAGATTCGTCTACCTCTCTGGGGTGCGGCGAACGTCCCTCCGGTGGTTTCGCGATTTTTTGTCCGAGCAGAACCCGAATGACGGTTGACGGGTCTGCCGGTTTCTGCAAAACTTCCGAAGCCGGTCGCGTTGTCCGGTCGGGGGGGAAAGACTCCCTGAGTGAGAAGAAAAAGAGTAACCCACGGGTTACTCTTTGACGTCAGCTACTCCATCTGTGGAAGGCCGCCAGTGTTGCCAGCCTGGCATGGGACCGAGTCTCTGAAGCGGTTTGACGACGTGGACGAGGCTCCTCACCTCAAGGGCCGTACGGGATTAGCAGGGTTTCGGGCGAGTGGACGCGTAGGCGACAATCGTCGATCGGACGTTCTGGTCCGGGGGCATCGACGCGGGCAGAGGGTAGCGGCCGTCAAAGCCGTCCTCCTTAACCGCCACTATAAGCTCGTCTTGAAACTGGCAGGGTCGAAGCACGAATGCGTTGCTGATTCTGCCTTGCGGTAGCTGATGAGGACCCACTGAGGTCGCGGATCACGAAACCAAGAATATCGGCAACTTTCTAGACCCCTCCAGCGGGTTGCATGCAAAGTTGCACGTATTCATGGTCCCGGTGTGCGCGGTGGATTCTCCCTTGACGGTGACGCCTTCCGGTTGCCTGCTCCACCTGCACGCCACGGATGCTCGAAACAGCCGTCTTTTAGAGTGAAGCCCATGTGTGTCTGACGTTCAGGACGCCCCTTCGCTCGATGGCTGACCAACACAAACAGGAGCTACACAGTGGACGATCGCGATGTGAAACACCAACTGTCGTTCATGCGTTCCGACCTTGAGAAACTCACGGGCTACTCTGAGTGGAAGTGGGTGACTCTGGAGCATGAACAATCTCGGCTACTGAGGTTCTGGAACACTGACTCACCACCAGAGAGATCGAGCGCATCTGGCGGATGGGCTTCAAGTGAGCAGCCCGCTCGCGTCACGAAGGAGGTCGATTGCGACTACGCGCCCCCTCCCTTCCGTCCTGCACGCAATCTTCTTGCGGGAGAGGTTTCACGTAACTGGATGATCGCTCGCGTGTTGGTAAATGAAGACACGCCTGTAGAAACCACAAGCCCTCCTAAAAGAGACCCCATGGACGAATACGTGGAGGCGCAGGCGAAGCGGCTTGGTTTTCCTACGAAGAAGGCGACGGTGCCCGACGTCGATGCTTGCCGTGAACACACCCTGCGGTGGATGAGCGAGAACGGCGTGAGTATCCGGGCGCTTGCAAAAGCTAGTGGATTTCAGCCTTCGAACCTGAGCCCGATGCTCAGTGGTAAGGCGAAGATGAGCCTGATGTCCGTGGAACGTATCTACTCTGCAATGAGGGCCTGGCAATGATTGAATATCAAACGGTGGTGCTGGATCGTAAAGATGTGCTGAATCTTGGCGGTGTTGTATTCGCAAGGTGGGTGACGCACTCCTCTGCTTCGGGGTTTTTGACATTTTGGTCACTAATCCCAGAGTTTCGCTACCCAGAGCACGAATGGGCAA
>SLNQ01000279.1 GCA_007132965.1 Gemmatimonadota bacterium
GGCGCAGCCAGTCGGGCTCCGCCGCCTCGGTGGTCACGAGCTGCACCACCCCGTCTCCTTCGCTCAGCAGACGGGCGCCGGGCTCCAGGGTCCCTCGGCCGTCCAGCACCACTCGCCTGGGAGGCACCCGGGGCTCCACTGGACCGCGAACGGTGAGAAGGGGATCGTCCACCCGGGCGGTTCGGGCTCCCACCACAATGGCGTCGAAGCCGGCCCGGAGCTCCTGCACCCGCCGTCCCACCTCGGGGCCGCTCACCGGGGTTCGCCGGCCCGGGGCCGCCGCGATCCCCCCGTCCAGCGAAACCGCCAGCTTGAGCGCCGTCCAGGGGCGCCCCTCGTCGGTGTGGAAGAAGGCCGGGTTCTCGCGTCGGGCCTCGGCGGGAGTCAGTACCGGCCCCACCACCTCCACGCCGGCCCTCCGCAGCTCCTCGGCCCCTCCCCCGGACTCCCGGCCCGGGTCGGCGGCCCCGAAGACCACCCGGCGGATTCCCGCCTCCTGGAGGGCCGCAGTGCAGGCGCCGGTCTTTCCCGCGTGCCGGCAGGGCTCCAGGCTCACGAAGGCCGTGGCCCCCCGGGCGGCGGCACCGGCTTCGGCCAGGGCCATGACCTCGGCGTGGGGTCCGCCCCACTCCCGGTGCCACCCCTCGCCCACCACCACCTCGTTCCGGACGATGACGCAGCCCACCATGGGGTTCGGGTGCACCCGTCCCCATCCGCGCCGGGCCAGGGCCAGGGCCCGCCGCAGGTGCGTCCGGTCGGCGTCCGTCAATCCGTCGGGTCCGGAGGTCATGGAACCGGTCAGTAGATGACCCTGAAGGTGAGGGCGCCCTGGAGGCCGCCGGCGGCGGGTCGGAGTCCCGTAGGCACCTCCACGTCGCCGGCCACACCTCGGCCGGGTGACCAGGAAACCTCACCACTGACCTGGGTCACCAGCCACGTATAGTTCAGGCCCAGAAACAGATATCTCCGGGTCTGGGTAAGCGATACCGGCCCGGCGGCCCCGTCCTCCGAGCCGGTCCTGGCGGCCACCCGGGCCCGTCCCGACATCCGGTCCAGGCCGGCGCCGGCGTTCACCCCCACCGCCAGCATGTCCTTGCCCACGTCCAGCCGGGTGGAGATGATCCGGGGCTCCAGTACCATTCGGCGGCCCGTCTCGTCCAGGTCGCCGTAGCGGATGGTCGAGGGACGGTGGTAGAGGGCCGTGAGGGTCACGCCGGGAAGGCTGAAGGACTCCCGGAAGATCCCCAGCCGCACCCCCGCCCCCACCGACGCCGCGCTGCCGTCGAAACCGTCACCGGACGGAAGTCGCACGAACCGCAGGGTCACCACGCCGTCCACCGCGCCCACCCCTCCCACGGTGGGGGCCAGCGAGATCCCGTCGAAGATCCCCGCCGTGGCGGTCATTCGGCCGGCTACGAAGACGCTCCGGTTCTGCCGGGGTGCCGGGTCCGGGCGGCTCAGATCCGGATGGCTCACCGAGGCCCAGCTCAGGCCGGCGTCGAGGACGACCCGGGGCCTGCCCTCCATCCGGAACCCCGCCGTGGAGGGGCTCACCGGCTGCGCCCCACCGGCCCCCACCAGGAGGCCCAGGCCACCGTGCAGGGAGTAGGCGGCCAGCGCCGCCTGCGCGCAGAGCGATCTCAGCTCTCCTTCGGCGCCTCCGCGGCACTCCGCCTGGAGCTCGCCCAGGGTGGAGGGCGCCGCGGTCTGGGCCGCCAGCGGCGCCGCCACCGTCAGCGCCGCGCCCAGGAGGAAGGCCGGCAGGAGCGGGGCTCGACGACTCATGGCGCGAAGCGGACCCCGGGGCCCGCCGCCACCTCGCCCAGGACCCAGGCCGCCTCCCCTCGGTCCCGGAGCCGGTCCACGAACCCCCGGGACTCCTCCGGCGCCACCACGGCAATCATCCCCACGCCCATGTTGAAGACCCGGAACATCTCCTTCTCCTCCACCTGCCCCAGCTCCTGCAGGGCCCGGAAGAGGGTGGGGATCTTCCAGCTCCCGGTGCGCACCGTGGCCCCCAGGTCGTCGGGGAGCGCCCGGGGCAGGTTCCCGGGAATGCCGCCGCCGGTGATATGGGCCAGCGAGCGGATCGTCCCCCGCTCCAGCTCCGTCTTCAGGGGGTGCAGGTAGCTCCGGTGCACCCGCAGGAGCGCCGCCCCCACCGTCTCGTCGGTTTCGGGAATGGTGTCGCCCACGCCCAGGCCGGCCCGCCCGAAGAGGATCCGGCGGGCCAGGGTGTAGCCGTTGGTGTGCAGACCCGACGAGGTGAGCCCGACGAGGACGTCTCCTTCCCGGACCCGGCTGCCGTCCAGGAGCTGCTCCCGACCCACGATCCCCACGATGAAGCCCGCCATGTCGTACTCGCCTTCGGCGTAGAAGTCCGGCATCTGAGCCGTCTCTCCGCCCAGGAGGGCACACCCGTTCTCGGAGCAGGCCCGGGCGATGCCCCGGACCAGGTCCTCCACCACCCCTTCGTCCAGTTCACCGGTGGCCAGGTAGTCCAGA
>SLNQ01000294.1 GCA_007132965.1 Gemmatimonadota bacterium
CGACATCCTCGGCTGGGGCGACACCACGATCGCCTTCGAGCCCTTGCCCGACGACACGCGGAAGGAGATCTACACGCCGATGCAGCTGATGCTGATCGAGGTCGCCGTGACCCAGGACCAGGTGCGGGCACGGACCGAGCGCTCGATCCCACCGGCCTCCCACCCGGATGGCGCACACGACGCGCACCACAACCAGGTCGCAGGCGCGACCGACACCGCTGCCGAGCACCATGGTGCAGCGTCGGAGGTCGTCGAGGTGACGATGCCCTCCGAGACGCCGGCAGCGCTGGCGCCCGATCGACCCGTCACCGAGGAGGCCTCGGAGACGGCCCATCGCGCCAGCGCGGGCAGCTCGGACACCGACTCCGAACGGGACGACGGAGCCGCCGAACCGGAGGATGGGCGCGACGCCGTGGCGAGCTGGACATCCGACGACGCAGCGCCGGCGGACACCGAGACGTCCCCGGTGGCAGCCAGCGACGTCGAGGGACCCGCTGGCGAGGCAGACGCGCCGCCACGCCCGGACGGTGACGTCAGCGGGTCCGAAGCCCCGGTCGGCGGTGCGCCGAGCGACATCGTCGCCGCCGATCCGCACGTGGCGCGCCTGATGGAGGCGATCACGCGCCTGACGGAGCGCTCACGAGAGGCGGACGCCGCCTTGGCCGCGGTCGCGAGCGAGGTCGAGGCCTTCCGTCAGGCCCAGCGCGCGTTCGACGAGGCGTTCGAGCGACGCGAGCGCCGGCGGCGCGAGCTCGAGGCGTTCCGGCACGACGTCGCCTCGCTGGCGCGCGAGATCCTCGGGCGGGTGGACGACATGTTCCCGGAGGACGGAGGCGACGGCGCTCACGCTGCGGCGGTCGAGCAGCCGCCGACACCGTGAACACCGCGCCGAAGACCGTCCTCCTCGTCGACGACGAGCCCGCCGCGCGCGCGGTGCTGCTCGAGGGGCTCCCCCGACATCTCGAGCGCTTCACGGTGGCCAGCGCCGCCGACGGGGCGGAGGCGCTCGCCTACCTCCGCGAGCACCCCGTCGACGTGCTGGTGACCGACGTCCGCATGCCCGTGATGGACGGCTTCGAGTTGCTCGCCCACGTGCGCAAGCACTACCCGAACCTCCCCGTCGTGGTCCTCTCAGCGTTGGCGCCCGAAGACGTGCTCGAGGCATCACCCGCCCTGGGCATCCTGCGCGTCGTGCGCAAGCCCGCGTCGGCCGCGGAGGTCGCGCGCCACGTCCGGGAAGCCGACGCGGACACGGTGAAGGGGCGGATGCGAGGCGTAGCGCTCGGCACGCTGCTCGACCTGATGCAGCGCGAACGCAAGACCTGCTCGCTGCTCGTGCGCTCGGGCGACGAGAAGGGGCGTCTCCACTTCCTGTCGGGCGAACTCGTCAACGCCTACGCGTTCAGCCTGGACCTCGACGGTGAGGCCGCGGCGCGCCACCTGCTCGGCCTGGACGTCGTGACGATCGACTTCGAGCGCTCCCTGCACAACCACGACCGACGCATCCACACGCCGCTGCCCACGCTCCTTTTGGAGGTCGCGGCGCAGCTCGACGAGTCGCGGCATCGGGACGCAGACGGTCGCGGCGACGGCACCGGCGCGCCGGAGATCGCGGAGGACGGCGCAGCGCGCGGCGATGCCCCGAGCCACCCGGTCATGCCCGGCGGCCTGGAGGGCGCCCTGAGCGGCTTGCACCGCGCGGTCGGCGACCTCCGGATGCGCAGCGTCGCAACGGTGGAGACGCTGAGCGCCGCGGGACCGAGCATCGAGGCGGTCGCGGCGCGCATGCGCCACGCGAGCGAGGGCGGGGCAGGCTCCGGCCTCGACGACCGGCGGATCGCCGAGGCTTGGCGGGAGGTCGCGGCCGTCGCGGAGCGGTTGGCGCGGACCGCGGAGGCGTTGGCGGCGCACGACGAGGGCTGAAGCGCTGCTCGGCATCGCGCAAGGGACATACGTCCCTGACGCACATCGTAGGACATTCATACCTGTCGGGCCATGGCGCGTGCTCTATATTTGGACCAACTTGTCCACGTTTATGTGGGAGCCGCCCACCGTGCGACAACAGGAGGTCCACATGACACGCCACGCGATCCGCCGCATCCTCGCCACCCTCGCCGCAGCCCTGCTCGTCCTGGGCGCCGCCGCCGAAGGGGAGTTCGTCGTCGACGGCATGGTCTTCGGCCTGCCCGAGGCCAGGGTCTACACCGACGACTACGACGGCCCGCCCGTCGTCGGCGACACGGTGACGCTGCTCCCGAACATCGCGACGCTCGACTACGAAGGCAACACCACGCACCACGTCCGCATGGACACGTTCGTCCAGGAGATCGAGATCGCCCCCGGCGTCCGCTACAACGCTTGGACCTACGGCGGGGCCGTGCCCGGTCCGGTCCTCCACGTCCGCGAGGGCGACCGCGTCGTCTTCACGATGCGCAACCGCACCGACGAGCACGTGACGATCACGGAGCCGTCCAACGCCTCGCCCTTCCTGGAGCAGCTCGCC
>SLNQ01000191.1 GCA_007132965.1 Gemmatimonadota bacterium
GCCTCGACGTAGCGCAAGGCTATGCCTTCGACGAACCGCCCGACCCGCCTCTGGCGGGTGCCCGTGGGGCCCCTGGGGCTCCCAACGGTGGCGCCCTGCCCTTCTTCAACGGCCTTTTAGGGCGAAGGATGGGACTCCAGCCTGGCAAATGGACGGCGTCGGCGCGTAGTTGTCAAAGAGACGGCCACATTCCTTTCGGCAACACCACCTCGGAAGCGGCTATCGGCCAGACCGATGTTCGCCGATTGGTTGAGCACCGGCCATGCGATGGAGATCTCCTCCAGGGGCCAATTTCTTGCCAGCGCCGCAGATCCCCCCTAGCTTTCCCCTGCCGTTCCGGCTGATCCAGCTTCAGTTCTCCCGGACGGGGCCAATCCCGGCGACGCCTGGAGAACGAGGAGCTTCCGAGCCTTACATGACCATTCCGTCTTCCCCCTGTGGACCTGTACCTCATCCATCCCGGTCCCGGGTACCCTCCGTGTTCCGACGCGCCCTCGCTGCCACCATCGTCTTGCTGGCAACGGGTGGCTGCGACGGTCTCGTGGATCTGCCCGCAACTCCGGAGGCCGTAGAAATCATCCCCTCTTCGATCCGGTCCGACGCGATTCCGGACACACTCGAGTTCACGATCCGGATCCTTGACGAGCGCGGGCGAGAGATCGAAGGACTCTCCCCGACGGTGGCGACTACGAACCAGAACGTGATCCATGTCACCGGTTCGAACGCGGTGGTCACGGTAGGGAATGGGACCGCCACCCTCCGGGTCGTCGCCGGCTCGATCTTCGCATCGGCCTCCGTGGAGGTCGTGCAAGTGCCCGTCGAAGCGGAGGTGGTAGCGGGGAACGGTCAGCAGGGAGAGCCGGGAGCACCTCTTCCCCAGCCACTCGTGCTTGAGCTGCGCGATCGACTGGGCACCCCTGCCGCCGACGTCGAAGTCGCTTTCGGGGTTGCCGCAGGTGACGGCATCGTGGACCCTGAGGCGATGGTGACGGGGGCGAACGGCACCGCCTCCGCGACCTGGACCCTCGGCTCGACGCTCGGGCCGCAGCGGGTCCACGCTTTTCCGAGCGAGCAACCGGAGCTGATCACGGAGTTCCACGCAGAAGGGCGGGCCACGTCTCTCCCATAGCAGTCTGATCGGAGGGTGGGGCGAGTACCGCTGCTCAGCGTCGTGGCCTCGTGCGCTGGTTGGTCGGGAGCCTCTCCGAGTGTAGGTTGGAGCAGTCTGTGGCGCCAGTGGGCTCGCCCTTTCCGCACCCCGCTGATCAAGGCCGCCCGCCAACCCGGGAGATACCGAATGACTTCGCTATCGAGGTGCTGGCCTGCTCTGACGGTGCTCACCTTCGGTTCATTGGTACCCATGGTGATGGCGGCACAGCCAGCCGAGGGGGCACCGGGCGTTGTTCCCTGCACTCCGGAAGGGGACCATGTAGCGATCAGGGGCGTGGTGTCCGATACCCGCACCTCGGTCCCGATCGAAGGGGCTGGGGTCCGCATCACCTGGAGCGTTCGCGGAGAGCAGGAACCGAGGCTGGTGGAGGTCCAAACGGGTCCAGAGGGAAAATTCGCGGCATGTGCCCTTCCGGCCTCGAGCGTCCTCCAGACGGTGGCCACGTTCTGGGACGCATCTTCGAGCCGGGTCCAGACGGATGCCATGGAGGCGGGCGAAGTCCGAGAGATCGAACTCCACCTTCCTGCCCCCAGCGCTGATCTCTCGGGCAGCGTGGTCCAGGATGGCACCGAAGCCCCCATCGCGGGAGCAACCCTGTCACTTGGGTATTCGTCGTTGACCGCCGTGACCTCCGCCGACGGTTCCTTCACGATCCCACAGGCACCTGTTGGCCGGTACGAGTTGCAGGTGGATCACCTGGCCTTCATTGCCGTCAAGGACTCCATCGAGGTCAGCTTCGGCGACCGCATCGTCCTGATGGTGCGCATGTCCTCCGAGACGATCGTCCTGGAACCAATCGTCGTTGACGCACGCTCCATCCTCCTCGAAGAATCCGGCTTCTACCATCGGGAGGAACGGGGATATGGCGCATACCTGCGCCGCTCGGACATCCAGCAGCGAAATCCCCTCTACCCCAGCGATGCGTTGCGGGGGATCGCGGGGGTACGAGGGATCCCCCGGAGAGACGGGCCGGGAACCGTTCTCGTGGACCGCAACCAATGCGCCTACAGATACGTGTTCAACGGGGTCATGGTCGGCGAATCCTTTCAGATCGACGATATCCCCGCCGACTGGCTTGAGGCCGTTGAGATCTATCGGGGAATCTCGACCCTTCCCGCAGAGTTCCAGGGCGCGGGCATCGGTGCCCGCGGGAATTGCGGAGTCATTGTGATCTGGACCCGAAACATTCCCTGAACCTGTCTCACCGGGTCAAGGCTTCCCAGATCAGTTGCCGCCTGGGGGCGGTCCTCCATCCGGACCGAAGCGGCGTACGCCGATCTCGAGTTCGTCCCTCAGGTCTTCCGTGATCTGCCGGGCGTATTCGTTGAACCGGGAGGTCGTCAGGTCCCGCCTCCAACCGGATTCGCCGACCACCGACACGCGGTTCTGCACGATTACGGTGACGTTGTAGAGTTGACCATCCGGATCCGGTGCGCGAGGAGAGCCCCTTACGATCATGCGCGACTGGGCCGCCTCGACGCCGTTCGCTTGCTCGTCGTCGAATGGCGCACGATCACGCCATCGCGTCTCAATATAGAAGATCCCATCGTATTCCTCGCGTTCCACCTCGAACTGGTTCAGCTGGATCACCCGCGACGCCTTTTCCGCCAGGTCGTAGTGGCTTGCGACGCCTACATTACGCTGAACGGAACCGTCGAGGCTTCCTCCTCCGCTGAGCGCAGCACAGCCGGTGACCAGCAGGGCGCCGGCCCCGAGAACCCACCGTGACGCCGATATCTTCATTGGAGACCTCCTTCTGATCGAATAAACGCCGAAAAAGAAGTGAGGTGGGCCAGGAGCGCACCCCCGGCCCACCACACTTCGCTTGTCCTGCCCTGCGGTTCCCGCACGTCAAGGTTCAATACCCCGGGCAGGTTCTTTCGTCCCCTCGGTTCAGGGCGCGGACCCCTCGTTTCCAACACCCCCGAAGGTGTACAGGGGAATCCCCAGAATCTCCAGCTGGGAGGCCGGAAGGGGCAGGTGGACGATCGATCCCGGATACAGGGTGCCAAGCCCCCGTCGATCCAGCCATGTCCGGGTGGGCTCGATGTAGCTGAGCTCCATCATCCGCTCGTAGACCATGGCGTCCCACAGCGAGCCGCAGGTGCCGTCTTCCATCCGCGGCACGCATTCGGCGCCCTCGGGCACTCCGTCCACCGTGACCGGAGGCAGCTGGCCATTGGCAATGCGGGTCTCATTCACGATCTGGGCGGTCAGCTCAGGCTGTCCCAGCCGGTAGTGGGCCTCCGCCGCGTAGAGCCGGAGCTCCTTCAAGGGAAGCTGGGCAAACACACCCGCCTGGTATTCGCCGCCATGCCCGTTGAACTGGTAATAGGACTCCCGGTGTCCCCCGTAGATCCGATCCACATTCGTGGTCGGGTTGAAGGCGAAGCGAGAGCCGTCCTCCTCCGGGGTCTCCCCGGTGAGGCGCCGGTCGGGCGTCTCGACCAGGAACCGCTCCCGCTCGTTGGGCGGGGTTGCGACCCAGTCCTGATAGGCGCCCGAGGTGTCTGCTTGCCCGTAGAGCCGGACGTGAGCCATCAGCCGCCGACCGGTCGTGGGGTGTTGGGTATAGAAGAAGTAATGGTTGTTTCGAGCCCCCGACTGCATCTCGATCTCCACGTCGCGCGTGACCTGATCGATGTCGGCGAGCACGGCATTCCAATCCACCGCTTCCCGTTCCTGGGGCGAACGGGGCAGCAGCACCTGAAAGCGGGCCCTGTAGGCGTGGATCATGCTCAGGACGTCAGCCTGTTCCAGCGCGGACGGAGAGTACATCCAGTCGCTCGGAATGCTCACGTCCGGCTGACCCTGAGCCAGAGCTTCGGCCTCGTCGAGAAGGCTCAATGCCTTGTCCATGACCTGGCCGTACGGCAGGAGCTCCAAATGGTCCATGGGGCGTTGCAGGTGCTCGTCGGGGGTATTCTCATCCATGATGAACCCCCTGTCGTAGAGGAGCGCGATGTATCCCAGCGCCATCCCCTGCGAAAGCTTCGAGAACATCCGCGCCCGCTCGGTGTTGTCCTCCTCGTTCGTGACGATCCTGAGGCCGCCGTTGATCACCTTGAGCACGTCGGTCGTGTTCGCGAGAACTTCGTAGAAGTCCCCCCAATACAGCCGTGCGAACGCCTCGTTGTCGGTCACGGGGTTGTTGTTGAAGGGAAGCCGCGGGATTTCGCTGATATCGCGGCCACCGCTCGTGTTGTTCGAGTTGGTGGACTCGTCTCCGACCATCGTCGAGGGAATGTAGCCCGCCGTCCCCCGATAGGACCGGTTGTAGAAGGTCTGGAAGGTGCTGGCCACCAGCAGCTCCACGGCGTCGGGCTGCGAAAGCGCCCGGTGCCGGTCCGGAGAGTTCTTGTTGTCGACCAACAGGTCCTGGCAACCGACCAGGGCTACGGCCGCGAGTAGTACAATGCCGTTCTTGATGAACTGTCTCATATCTTGGATAGCCTCGGCTCAGAAAGTGATCTCGGCAACAGCCGTAAGCTGCCGGGCCGGCGGATAGTACCACTGGTCGACGCGGAAGAAGACGCCACCCACCTCGGGGTCGAGGCCCCTGTAGCGGCTGAGCGTCATCAGGTTCCGACCGATCAGACCCAGTGAGAGATTCTCCGCGAATCGGTCGAGCCCGACGCGGGCGAGTTGACCCTGGTTGAACCGGTACTGCACGGACAGCGCCCGCAGCTTGAGGTAGCTCGCATCCTCCACGAACTCCTCGTTCACGAACCAGTTGCCGCTGCCCAGGCCGATGGAGTAATAGTCCACCGGCTTCTGGAGCCCACGTTCCTTGCCGGTCTGGTCCAGGTCGGAGTGGCGGAAGGTCCCGTACATCGCGCGCCGCGTGTTGTTGTAGGTATCTCCGCCGATCTGGCTGTGCAGATGACTGTGAATGGCCAGGCCGCGCCAGTTGACGTTGTTCAGCCAACCGAGCTGGAAGGCCGGATTCGAGTCGCCGATTTCCACCTTGGGGTCCAGGAAGCCGTCCTCGTCCTGTATGAGAACCGGATGCCCCCACCGGATGGTGGTGGGGTATCCGTTGACCGACGTCGTGCTCCCCCACAGGTCTTTGGAGAACCCGTCCTGATAGGTATTGCCGTCGCCGACCCACACGACGAAGCCGTCGTCATTGACCTGGAACTCGTGCCGTCGCCCGTCGAAATCGCTGGACAGGTCGTCCACCGAACGCACGAAGCCGTAGCCAAGCATCTGGCCCAGGTTCCGTCCTTCACAGATCTCGCCAAGGCTGTTCGAGGCCCCGATGCAGGAACGGTCCCACTCCGTGATCGTGCTCCTGGAGCGGTCCGCCACGAAGGTGGTGTTCCAGCTCAGACCAGGCCGCTGAACGACGACCGCCTCGAAGCTGGCCTCGTAGGTGTGGCCTTCCATCGTGCCCGCATTCTGCCACTGCGTGTTATAGCCGGTCAGAGCCGGGACCGTCATCTGGATGATCTGATCGCTGGTCTCCTGCCGGGCATAGGTGAGCTCGATCTGATATCGGTTGTTGAGGATCAGGTCGAGGCCCGCCTCGTGCTCGATGGTATGGGACGGCCTCAGATCCCGATTTCCAAGGGTGTTCTTCGACACGGTCCCCGTACTACCCACGGACCAGGTCTCGTACTGGGCCGAGAAGCCCGGCCGGCTGCCCGCCGTTCCGTATGCGTAGCGAGGCTTGAACTCGGTGAAGGCACCGAGCCCTGCGGGCCACCAGCTCTCCTGCGCCATCCGGTAAGCTCCGGCCACGCGGCCGTAGGTCTGCCAGCGCTGGTCCGCTCCGAAGAGGGAGCTTCCGTCGTGCCGGACCAATGCGTCCAGGATGTAGCGGCCTTCGTAGTCGAGCCCGGTCGCAAGAGAAAGCCCGGTGGAGCGGATGTCCAGGATGCTCGTCCAGGACCGCTGGTCCTCGGCAACGTCGATCCGGGGCACGTCCTGCACAAACAGGTCCCGGCCCCGTCCCCGGAGGTTGATGCGCTGCTCCCGCTCCGCGACGACGCGGCCGGTCGTCCGAACGGTAAGACCGCCAAAGTTCCTCATCGCGGTGGCGCTTGCCCGTGCGCTGAGCGCATCGGACCGGGTGTTGCGGTTGTCTACCTCCCCGTCGGCAACGCTCTCTTCGTCGGTCACCGAGAGCGGCGTTCCCTTCGGCAGGTAGAACTCGTCGGACAGATCGGCCCGGTCGTACGCCAGCGTCCCCTGCAAGGTGAGCCACTGCGTGGGGTTGTAGCGGGCATTGCCCGAGGCGAGCGTCCGAGCCCGCCGGTCGTACCATTCCCGAGTATTCTGTCGCCACAGGGGGTTCTCGGAGTTCCAGGTCGAGTCGGGCTGCTGCAGGTAGCGTCCGTTTTCGTCCCTCGCTGCCAGGTTCACAGTGGGGGGCGTTCGGATCATATGGAAGAACGGGCTGCCGGTGACGCGATCCCGCACCGAGCGCGTATGCGCGAGACTCGTGGAGATCGAGAAGTTGTCCCCGAGCCGGTGATCCAGGTTGACCCGGAAGTTCCCCCGCTCGTATCCGTCGTTGTCCGCAAGCGCCCCCGCTTCGGCGAACCGATTGGCCGAAATCAGAAAGTTGGTGGCCTGAGAGTTGTAGGTCATCTCGACCGAGTTCGTCATGAACCGGTCACCCGTCATCGTGTTCTTTACGTTGTCATAGGTCGGACCCGGGTAGGGATTGTTCATCACCCGATCTGCCTTGACCGTCCGGTTCCCGAGAAGGTGCGTCGGGTTGCCGTCCGAATCCAGCCAGGACGTTCCGTCTTCAGTCAGAGCGTAGGGATGCGTGAACGCCAGATGCTCGTAGGTCGCCAGACTGCTCCTACCGAACTCGTTCCGAACCCGGATGCGCGTGTTGTCCACGCTCGTCCTCTGCCCGCGGTTGGTGGTGATCGAGATCACCCCACCCGCCGCGCGCGAGCCGTAGATCGATGCGGCGGCGGCTCCCCGAATCACCTCGACGTTCTCGATGTCGAGCGACTCGAGGTCGAGTGTCGTTCCGCCGATGGTGCTGGAGAGCACCACGCCGTCCACGACGAAGAGCGGGCTGTTCGTCCCGGTGATCGCGGTCGGGCTCCGCAGCACGATGGATACGCCTGTACCCGGCTCACCCGTATTCCGGACGATGTTCGCTCCGGCAACCTTCCCCTGGATGGCGGTGAGCGCCGACTGGGTGGTCGGCACGGTCGCGAGATTTTCCCGCGACACCGTTCCAACGGAAAAGGGTGACCGCACCCCCGAGACCGGATCGACCGTGCCTGCCACGACAACCCCGTCCAGGGAAAGGACTGAGGGCCGTAGGGCCAATTCGACCTCCGTCGCCTGACCCGACTGGACCGTCACATTCTCCAGCCTCGCCTGAGCATACCCCAGAAACTGCGCAAGCAGGGTGTACGTGCCTGCCGATACGTTCTGGATGGTGAACTGGCCATTGGCGTTTGACAGGCTCCCCAGGTTCGTTCCCTGGACGCTGATCTGAGCGCCCGCGATCGGGTCGCCGGTCTCCTGGTGGATCACTTCGCCGGTAATCGTACCTGATTGGGCCGCTACTGCCGATGGCACCAGAAACGCCATCACTGCAACAAGGACCCATGCCCTTCGTACATGTGAACTCATCATTCTGCCCTCCTTTCGGGCCACCGCGATTATGAAGAAACCTCATGCCTCGACTGGTCCTGCGGCTGCATTCCTACTCGCGGCGGTCCGCCGCATCATGCTCCGCGCTCTGCGCGGGGTGCTGCTACGTCCCCCACATCCCAAGTCCGGATTTTTCGAAAGGAGTGGCACCGTCCTTATCTAGTGGTGTCTGTGACGACAGCGGGAGTGCTGCCGCTCTTTACTGCCAGGGTGTCTGACCTAACCCTCCTCCACCTTTCAGAGGAGATTCGTTCCTCTATTTGAAGGGGGAAACAGCGGCTCGCCCAGAACCACCCGACCGCAGTTGCGCCTGCCGCTCGGTCTCGGGTACCAGGAGTGCGGTGACGGTTCGCTCTTCTCTCACGGTGATCGCGGGCGTTCCCTGCGTGGGATATCCGGACCCGCCCTCACCTGCCGAGATCCGAACTCGCGCACGCAATGGATAACGAAAATGAGAAGAACAAGGGGAAGCAAGAAGCTTCCCCCAGATGCTTAACGACATAGCGGATCTGGAAAACTCTTTTTGAGTAAATTGTAGGGTCTACCATATCGGCCGATCTGCAGATGCACAAGTCAACACGCTCAAAGTCGCATCTGAGAACGTTCTCGTTCGCTCACGAGTCGGCCTTAGTTGCAAAAGTTCGTAGCATGACGCATTTTGACCTCCTATGGAGTTTGACCGCACCTTGCGCCTGGGAGTTCGCCATGGGAAAGGCCACCGCGATCGAGCTGACGCCGGAGGAACGGGACACGTTGGAGGAGTGGGTACGGGCCTCGACCACCGAACAGCGGATGGCCCAGCGCGCCCGCATTATCCTGGCTGCGGCCGAAGGAGAGCCGACAACCGCCATTGCGGAGCGGATGGGGGTGCGAGCCGCTACCGTGAGCAAGTGGCGCACTCGCTTCGCAGAGGAACGCACACAGGGGCTCTTGGATGCGCCTCGGTCGGGCACGCCCCCGACGTACGGCCCGGAAACCGAGGACGCGATCCTGGCCAAGCTCGACCAAGAGCCCCCGAAAGGCTACGCCACCTGGAACGGCCAGCTCCTCGCCCACGCCCTCGACGTGTCTCCTCACTACGTGTGGCGGGTGTTGCGACGGCACGGGGTCCAGCTCCAACGGCGACGGCGCTGATACGCGAGTACCATCGGCTCTAGAACCCCGACGTCGCACCCTTCCAGTGGACCACGGACCCCCTGCATCAGGTCCCCTTCAACAGCCGTTACGCGAACCTCCGCAAGTACGTCCTGGTCCGGCTCCCGGTCGTCTTTTTCGCGGTTCTGCCAGTGGCGCTCAGTGTGGAGAGCGAAGGAGGCGGAACCCTACCCTTCCGTGCAGGTCGAGGGGACGACCGTGTCGGCGGATCACGGCGCGGGTCATGGCCGGAGGCTGAACTGCGCGGCCGGGAGGCAGGCGTGACAGGTTCCGCCCCTCGCTGGAAAGGGCTCTCGCCTGCCCGGCCTTCCCCTCGACTCCGTTGTCAGAATGTCTGATCTCCCGAGAAATGGCGCGCGCGCAGAACAAGTGGCTTGATCATCGGGGACCGAAAGCACTTCCGGCGCCGCAGGCGACCGTCAGGTTCAACGCTTCGTTGTTGTGGGTCGCAGGAAAGAGCCACCGCCAGGAGGAATCCCGGGCGGCGGGCTGCGCAGGGGATGCGGCGATGAAGCTGCCTCCAGGGCTTTCCCCCGAGTTCCTTTTCCGAACGCGGGGGCCTCGTGGGCAAGCTGAGGACGGTGCTGAGATGAGCCACGAGGCGCCGCCCGGATGGGCCGTCCCCGCTGGGGCGGGGCCGGCCGCGTCGGCGAATCACGGCCCGGGGCCGCGCTGGCGCGCGGCTTGACCTGCTTGGTCGCCTCGGCTCGAACCTGCGGTTCTCATCCGGGCGGGAGGGGTCGCGGCGGGTTCAGGTCTTCCGCCGGGGTTCTTGTCTTGGGGGAGGTCAGGATAGAGGCGCCGCCCGGATTCGAACCGGGGATAAAGGATTTGCAGTCCTCTGCCTTACCACTTGGCCACGGCGCCAGAAACGCTCCACGGGGAGACTCCGCGGACGCCGCGATGAGCCTCCC
>SLNQ01000291.1 GCA_007132965.1 Gemmatimonadota bacterium
ACGCGAGCTGGAGTCTGGACGCCCAGCTCGTCCTCCAGGATCCCGTAGATCCACGGGCCGGCAAACCGACGCGGAGTGAACCCTTCAGGGAGCGCCACCAACTCCCGGAACACGCCGTCGGGGTCCAGCACCTCCCAGTGGGAGCTCCCCACCTCCTCCACGCTTCCCACCCGAAGGGCACCCCGCCCCATCTGCTGGACGGCCTGGGCCCGCTGCACCCAGTACGCTCCGTCCGGCGACACGTACACGGCGGTGAGCGCCGGCGTGTGATCGGGAAATTCAAGCCCTTCCAGCATGGCCTGCAGCTCTCCGGGACCGACCCCTCCGGCCTCCGCATCGGCCCTCACAAGTCCTTCCAGGTGCCGGACGTCGGCATCGGTGAGCGGGCGCCCCGTCTCCTCGCCGCGGGAGATCCAGGCGTACGCCCCGGTCGATGGATCCCAGAGGCGAAGCTCCGCCCGGTCCGACCGGGCCAGCGCGATTCGCCCGTCGGGGGCCGCGTCCCACACCAGGCTCGGGGCCAGCACGAGCCCGGGTCTGCGCATGGGTAGATCCCGGGCGTAGAGGGTGTCCGGGGCGCCTTCTCCGATCCGCAGCACCGCGTCACCGGACCCGGACAGGACCCGGAAGACGAACCCACCGTCAGCGTAGGTCCGCCAGTCGATGGCGTACCCCAGCCCAGCGGGGTCGAAGTCCATCATACTGCGGGTGGCCACCACATCTCCGCTGAGGGAGAACTCCGTCATGCGTTGGAGCTGAATGTCCGGCACCACGATGCTGGAGTCGGTGGCCACCACCCGGAAGAGCCCGAAGGGTGACATCTCGCCCGGTCCCTCCCCGACTCCTCCGAACCGAGTCTCCACCTCCCCTTCGGGCGACAGCACCGTGACCTCGGCCGTCATCCGGTCCAGGACCGCCACCCGTCCCTCCGCGGTGACCCCAAGGTCCACCAGCTCGCCGAACGACAGCTCGGCCTCCGCAGGCCAGTCCGGATCCGGCTGCAGGCGCCGCTCGGGCTCCTCCGAGGTGGCCGAATGGGTCACGACCCGGATCCCGGCGCTGTCTCGTACGGCCGCGGGGTGGTCCGGCCGGTCCCCCTCGCTGCAGCCCGCCAGCATCGCCCAGCAGGTGCAGAGCGCCACCACCGGACCCGGCCTGATCTTCATGGTGCCTCCTTGGGGTTCAATTCCGGAACTTTACGGGCCGGGCGGGCCACCGCCGGATCACGTCTCATCCGGTCCAGAGCACGATGACTCCACACGGTGCGATCTGTCTGCCCGAAGGCCAATCGTAGTACCGCGCAGGAAAGGGCAGCCCCGTGTAGACTTCGAGCCCGACGAGATGGGACGGCGAAATATAGTGAAACACATCAAAGTCCCGGCGCTGGCGCACCCCGTTCAGGTAGACGGTGGGCTCGCATCCTCGTCGAATGGTGACCGTGCTCTCCAGGGAGAACCGCACGCCCGGGCCCGTCCTCCCCGAGGGACGGACGTGCACGTTCCGCATCGTACGGAGCACATCCGTAATCCGGAAGGGATTGCGAGCCAGGATCTCGTCTCGATCCAGAAACTGACCGGAGTTCATTCCATGGGGGCCGAAGCGCTGTCGCCGCTCGTAGAACCCATGGCGAACCAGCCACGAATCGAGGACCAGCGGGGGCCGGTCGCTCACCACCGTCAACGGCTCCAGGACAACAGGCGCAGTGGAGACCCTCAGCTCTACCTCCACCACCTCCCCGTCCCGCACATCCAGCGGCGCGGAGGTGATCTCTTCGTAGCCGATCCGCGTCACCCTCAGCCGGAATCGACCGGGGTGCGGCGTCGAGACCCGAAAGTCGCCCCGGGCGTCCGTCAGCACGGACAGCATGACGCCCTCGTCGAGGTCCAGGAGCGTCACCGTCACCCCCGCCATCCCCTCCTGCGTCTCCGCGTCCATGACCCGGCCCTCCACCATCTGCGACGCGGCAGGCCATGGAACCAACATGAGCAGGAGCACGGCCAGGAGGCCGTGCAGGAGCTTCCGACATCTTGGCGGCGGTGTCCCTTCCCCATCCACCCGGTCCCTTCCCCCACCCTTCCGTGGCACGTCCATCGGCCCGTATCCTCCGGTTCGCCAGCGCGTGCGAACCCTCGTCCTTCCGTATCACAACCCCGACGACTCGTCCGTCGAGGAGCCGGGCCCCGGCGGCCTCCGTCCCACGAAGGTGACGGCCCACCGGTGATCCGAATCGCGCCCCGCTCAGTCCAACTCGGTGTCCAGGGCCAGCACCGAGCCCAGCAGGACGTTGGCGCCGTTCACCATGTCCTCGTCCCGGGTGTACTCCTCCGGCGAATGGCTCACGCCTCCCACGCTGGGCACGAAGATCATTCCGATGGGGGCGATGCGGGCCATACTCTGGGCGTCGTGACCGGCGCCGCTGGGCATGCGGAGCGTGGTCAACTCCATCGCCTGGGCCGAGGCGGCCACCACCTCCTGGACCTCGTCATCCACCGGAGCCGGATCCAGGTCCACGGTGAGCTCGAAGGAGAACTCCGTTCCGGTCTCGGCTCCGATCTGCCGAGCCGCCGCACGGATCTCCTCGTGCAGCTCGGCAATGGTGTCCATGCTCAGATCCCTCAGCTCCAGGCTGGCGGTGACCCGTCCCGGGATCACGTTGGGAGCGCCGGGCTCGGCATCGATCCTGCCCACCGTCCCCACGTGCGTGCCCGGACGCCCGCGGACGATGCGGTTCACGGCCTCGACGTACCGGGCGGCGGCCAGGAGGGCGTCCTGCCGGGCGTCCATGGGGGTGGTCCCGGCGTGGTTGGCGAAGCCGGTCACCTCCACGTCCCACCAGCGGATCCCCACGATCCCCTCCACCACGCCCACGTCGAGCCCACGGTCGTAGAGCACGCTGCCCTGCTCGATGTGCAACTCCAGGAAGGCGGCCACCTCGCCAGGCCGTCGCACCGCCATCTCCAGCCGGTCCGGATCGCCCCCGATGAGGCGCGTCCCCTCTTTGATGGAATAGCCGCTGGCGGCCTCGATGGTCAGCTCGTCCCGGCTGAACTCCCCGTTCATCATCCGGCTTCCGTACAGGCCGCCCTCCTCGTTCTGGAAGACCACCACCTCCACGGGATGGCGGGTTGCCACCCCGTGGTCGGCCAGTGTGTGGGCCACTTCCACCGCGGCGATGGAGCCCACCGGACCGTCGTAGCGTCCGCCCCTGAGGACCGAGTCGATGTGAGACCCGAACATGATGGGCGCCTGTCCCGCCTCGGTCCCGTCCCGACGCCCCAGGAGGTTACCGGCGGCATCCACCCGGGTCTCGAGCCCCGCCGCACGCATGAGCTCCAGCACGTAGCCCCGGGCCTCCCGATCCGCCTCGGAGTAGGCGGGGCGGTGGGCACCACCGTCCGGGGTCCCGCCGAATTCGTCCAGCCCGTTGAAAGAGCGGAGGAAGCGCTCCGCATTCACCCGGAGGGGGCTGGAGGGGACCTGGTCGGGTCCGCCGGACCCAGCGGCGCCGGACCACTTCATCATCGCGGGGGGGAGGAACGCGCCTCCGGCCCCCAACGCCAGCATCCGCCGAGAGAACTCCCGGCGGTTCAACCCGCCGGAGCCGAGTTCATCAGCCATGGGTGGCACCTCTCTCCATCGACATCTCAGCCTCCGTCGCTCCCGGTTGGCAGGTAGATGTGGAAGCTGGACCCCGAGCCAGGCTCACTTTCCAGGTCCAGCCACCCGCAGTGCTTCTTCACGATGGTGTGCACCGTGGCCAGCCCCAGCCCGGTGCCCTCTCCCTCCTTCTTTGTGGTGAAGAGGGGCTCAAAGATCCGCGCCTGATTCTCGGGCGAGATCCCCGTGCCGGTGTCCGTCACCGAAAGGTGCACGTAGGAGCCTGGCCGAGCATCGGGATACATGCTGGCCGCCTCCTGGTCCACCGTCGTCAGTCCGGTGGCGATACTCAGCACACCTCCTTCGGGCATGGCGTCCCGGGCGTTGATGGCCAGGTTCATCAGCATCTGCTCCAGCATCCCCGGGTCCGCCCTCACCGTCGTGGGTTCCGGACACAGGTCTCGGTGGATCTCGCACCGAGCCCCGACCAGCCGCTCCAGCATCGAACCGAACCGCTGCACCACGTCGTTCATCTCCACCGTCTCAAACCTCGGGTCCCTCGCTCGGCTCAGCCCCATGAGGCGCCCGGCAAGGTCCGCGCCCCGTTCACCTGCAGCGCGGATTTCGTGGATGCTCTCGGCCGCTTCCGCCGGGAGGCTCCCGTCCCCGAGCAGAAAGTCCGCCTCGGCCTGGATCACCGCCAGCAGGTTGTTGAAGTCGTGGGCCACTCCAGCGGCAAGGCGGCCCACTGCGTCCAGCCGGTTGATCCGGCGCAACCTCTCGTCCAGAGCCTTCCGTTGGCGGACATCCCGGGCAATCACCAGGACCCGGCGCTCTCCGCCCTGCACCTCCACCGCCGTTGCCTTCACCTCCACCGGGATCTCCGCTTCCCCCTCCCCCATCACCCGCACTTCGAAGATCGGCGTGTCTTGCTCCCGGCTCAGCTTCTCCAGCATCTCGCGCCCCAGGGCCAGATACTCCGGATGGAGGAGGTCCTCCAGGGAGCGGCCGAGCCAGGCGTCCCTGGGCCAGCCCGTGATCGTCTCGAACGCCCGGTTGGCCGATGTAATGGTCCCGTCCGCACTCAACGTGAGGATCGCGTCGCGGGCGCTCTCCACCAGGGTCCGGTAGCGCTCCTCGCTTTGGCGAAGCGCCTCGGCCACCTCCTTGTCCCGGGTCACGTCCCGAGCCAGGCCGTAGACAACGCCACGGGTCTCATCGACGCTGGAGTTCCACGACAGCCACCTCCAGCCTCCCTCCCGATGCGCGTACCGGTTCTCGAAGCCCTGAGTCTCAGCCGCCTGCCGGTTCGCTTCGAACTCCTCCAACGTGCGATCCCGGTCGTCGGGGTGCAGAAACTCGGCGAACGACCGCCCCAGAAGTTCGTCCCTGGAATAACCCAGTACTCTCCGCCACGCCGGACTCACGTCCCGGAACCGCCCATCAAACCCCAGCACGCACAGCGGATCGGGAGACAGGTTGAAGAGCCGCTCCCGCTCCGCCTCCAGTTCCCGCCGTCGGCTGACGTCGATCCCCATCCCCACCAGGTGCGGCTCCCCTTCCAGCTCCACGACGTGACCGGTGAAGTAGTGCGTCGCCGTTCCCCCGTCTCGTGCCACCAGATCGGCCTCCGCGTCCGCTGCCCCCTCGTCGAAGGCCCTCCGGATCCGTGCCTCGATGTGGTCCCGGTGGCGACCCCGGAAGAGGTCCAGTGGGTGGAGCCGAGAAAACTCCTCCGAGGAGTAACCGGTGGCCTCTTCGAAGCGCCGGTTCCACCGCACGAACCGCCCTTCCTGGTCAAAGAGGTAAAAAATGCCCGGAAGGCTGTCCAGGATCTCGTCCGAGAGGCCGAGCCGCCGCTTGCTTCGGCGAAGCTCCAGGAGCGTCATTACGTGGGTGCGAAGCACCCGAAGGGCCTGCTTCTGATCGGAGGTCAGCTCTCGGGGGACCTGGTCCAGCACGCAGAGCGTGCCCAGGGCGTGGCCCTCGGGGCTGACCAGGGGGGCTCCGGCGTAGAACCGGATACGCGGTCCCCCCTTCACGTCGGGGTTACCGCGGAAGCGCTCGTCCTTCGTGGCATCGGGCACGACCAGGAGGTCCGGCTCGTGGATCGCGTGGGCACAGAACGAGATGGCCCGATCAGACTCTCGGACCTCCCAGTCGTGGCGGGACTTGAACCACTGCCGGTCCTCGTCCACGAGGGTGACGAGGGAGAAGGGAGCCTCGCAGATGAGTGCCGCCAGCGCCGTTGCCTGGTCGTACGGCTCCTCCGTCCCCGTATCGAGCACGCCATACCCCCGGAGCGTCCTGAGACGCTCGGTCTCGTCCGGTGAAATAGGAGGAGGCTTCATTGGGGTTTCGACCCTTCCCTGGGTGAAGTAGCCGCGGAGCCGTGCGGTCGCACCTGTCCACGGTACTCAGAAGCTACCGTCCCTTTGCCGCGGCACGCAAAGCCTTCAGAAATTCCCGCTTCCCGCATATCACCACGAGCCTTCGAGAGCTCAGTCCTCGGGCTTCGGGGGTCCCCAGTTCGCCCGGACGTAGGCCACGGGAAAGCCGAGTCGCTCCAGGTTGCGAGTGCTCGGGTTCGGTCGATCCGGCCGCTCCTCGTCGGTCTCGGCTACGATCCAGCGGGCTCCGGCAGCCCGGGCGTCATGGACCCGCCGAGCCACGAGGGCCGATTGCGCGCCTCGGCGACGGTGCTCCGGCAGGGTGCTCGCGAAGGTGAGCTGGCCGATGGGGCCGAGATCGCTCTCGGAAAGGTACATCCCTCCGGTGGCTACGGGCACGTCTCCATGGAGGGCCAGGTAGAGGTGCCACCGCTCCCGTCCGTAGAGCGCCCGGAGCCAGCCGGCGAAGGGTGCCGGGAACCCGATGTTCCGCACCAGGAGGTCGGCCCAGGCCTCGGCGAGCCGGGAGTCGCTCTGCCCCCCCACCGAGACCCCCGGATCCAACCGCACCACCCGCAGCTCCGATCGGGCGGGAACCGCCTGCCGGGAAGACCCCAGGTGCTTCGCCCACCCCCGCAGGCGGATGACCCCCCTGGAGCCCGCGACCCCCGCGAACCCGTCTGGCTCCACGTGCGGAAGAAGCTGGACCATCCAGCGCCGGACTCCGGCGCCCTCGTAGTGAGCTGCTGCACGATCCAGCACGGCCTCGGGCGCCTCGGCCGCCCGCTCCGGATCCAGACCCACGCCCATGACCCGGTTGAACATCGGATGATCGTATCCGGAAGCGGTGAGCCGGAGGACTCGCCCTTCGCGGTGCACGTCGAGGCCCAGCTCCTCCTTCACGTCGGACGGAAGGGCCTGGAAGAAGTCTTCGTACTGGGCCATCTCGGCCGCCTCGAGCGTGCGTTCGAGATCGGCACCGCTGGGGCGGGACTCGGGAGACATGGGTGATCGAAGGTTCTGAAGTGGGAGAAGGTGAAGTGGGCGAAGCTGGGCTTCGAGACGGTGGGCACACTTCCCGGAGCCTTCCGCCATCCGCAGGAAGGATACGTGGACGCCTTCGTGATGTTCAAGCAGCTCCAGGGGTGACGGTCCGGCCTCGAACCCGGACCTGACGGCCGATCCACGCCAGGGCCAGGAGCGCGGCGCCCGCCACCAGTGAGAGTGCCGTCATTCCGGCAAGGGACTCCGGTAGCACGAAGACCGCACCCGGGTCGGCGGCAAACCCCACCACCATCATCAGGGTGCCGTTCCAGATCCCGTGCAATACGACCCCGGTCCAGATGGAGCCCGTCAGATACACGGCACTTCCGAATACCAGCCCCAGCGCGAAGGGCATGAGGAGAAAGCCCACATGCCCATACCAGGCGTGGATCACCGCGAAGGCCGCCGCAGTGGAGACGATGGCCAACGCAGGCCCCAGACTCCGCTCCAGCGGGCGTTGAATCCAGCCCCGAAAGCAGAACTCCTCGATCAGCGGTCCCAGCACGACGGCGTACGCCAGGAGCACGTACCAACCACTCCAGGTGCTGGCCAACTCCTCCAACTGGTTCGGCCCGGAGGGTGCAATGGGAGAGTGAACCGGCCCGGTCCACAGCTGGAGAAGTCCCCCGGCAGCCAGGCCGAAAGCAATCATCGGCAGCGCGCCCAGAAGGATCCATTTCAGGGACGGCCCGGGGGGCCGGAGTCGAACGATGACGGCGGCGCGGCCGCGACGTCCGTGGGAACTCATGCGCAAATGGAGCGCCACAAACGCGAACCCACAGGCGGCAAACCAGAACAGCGCCGGCACCAGGGGCAGGATCAGCCCGATGGAGGCCACCAACACCGACGCGAAGAAGAGCACAATGCCGATGGCGACATCACCCCAGGCAGATCCGCTGAAGTGGATGGGTCTCCTCCTTCGGTTCATGCCACGGCTCGGGGACGGCGCGGCGCAGCACCGCGAGGCCGTCTCCGTACCCCTCCACCGAGACTGGTTGCGGAGGAGGCCTTGTGACCCGCCGCAAAGGGACCGGCGCCCCAGCTCACCTTCCCACCAGCACCTGGGCAAGCCGGTCGGCCGGCAGATTCCCTCCGCTCAGCACGCCCACGACCTTCCGGCCCCGGAGCCGGTCCCGAATCCGGAGCGCCGCGGCAAGGGGGGCGGCGCCCGCCCCCTCGGCCACCAGGTTCGCCTCCTCGGCCAGAAGCCGCACGGCCCCGTCGATCTCGTCGTCGGGGACCAGCACGAAGTCGGCGAGCCCCTCCTGCATGACCTCCATGGGGAGGGCGAAGGGAACCCGGGTCGCCAGCCCTTCATGACGCGATTCCATTCGGGAGTGGGGCTCCAGGTGGCCGGCCTTCCACGCCTCATAGGCTGCCGGCGCCTCCTCGGACTGGACTCCGATCACCTCCGTCTCGGGCCGGAGGGCCCGGGTCACCACGAGATCGCCCGCCGCCCCACTTCCCCCACCCACCGGAACCAGCAGGACATCCGCGTCGGGGAGCGCGTCCAGCACCTCCAGGGCCACCGTGCCCACGCCCGCCACGTGGAGGGGCTCGTTCGCCGAATGGACGTAGCGGTAGCCTTCCCGGGCAGCCTCTTCCTCACACGCCTCCCGCGCCTCGTCGAAGTCGCGTCCGACCCGTCGGACCTCGGCCCCCAGCGCCTCCATCGCGGCGATCTTCGCAGGGTTCGGATCTCGGGCCGGCACGTAGATGAGCACCCGTACCCCGAACAACCGCCCGGCGAAGGCCAGGGACTGCCCATGGTTCCCCGTGGACGAGGCCACGAGCCCGGCTTCCCTCTCCTGCTCCGAGAGACGGGCCACGAGGTTCACTCCCCCCCGGACCTTGAAGGCCCCCACGGGCTGCAGGTTCTCGCACTTCACGTAGTAGTCGCACCCCAGCCGTTCCGAGAGCTTCCACGAGCGGACCAGGGGGGTAGGCGGCAGGTACGGCGCAATCGTCTCCCGGGCGGCACGGACATCGTCGAGGGTGGGAGGCGGCGGAGAAGGAGAATTCACGATGGACTCCGGGGGCAGGGTGACGGCAGGGTAGACATGATTGGGCGGAGGCACGAGGACCGCAACCCGGCCCCACGTCGCGGCGGCTCGACCCTTACAGCAATCGCGCCCCCCCATCGAGGTGCAGGGCGACCGATTTGCCGACTCACCCAGTCGAGGAGGAGAACAGAAAGAACTATGTAGACAAGGAAGCCGAGCGCCGGGGGCACAGGAGGAGCCGCGGGAGAATCAGCAGAGGCGATGGGTTCGAAGAAGTAGATCACTCCCACAAACGTCACGATCGCCGCAACCACCGCTGTTGCCACCAGAGCCCCGATACGTCTCGTCACGACCGCTCCCGGAAAAGGAAACCATGCCTGCTCACTCAGCCCTCTCAACCTCGTCACAGCCAGTGCCGACCACCATCACGCTCGGACTTCCTGTGGAAGGATTTCGCTGAACGTATCAGGGGTTGCCGGACTTTTCGAAGTGGGTGCGGACCCTTCTGTGCGCGGGCCGAGACACGCAGGCAGGTTGGGTCGGTAGGGACGGTACCAGTTGCCGCGGCGTCGGAAATCCTCACAGTCAGACGACGAAGGCTCGCCGTGGCCCTCGCACAGTCGCCGGAAACGGGCACGACCTCGACGGGTCTGCTCCTGGGGGAAAGTCACGAGCTTCAGAGTTGACGCGCTATAAGGCCGTTGAAGAAGGGCAGGGCGCCACCGTTGGGAGCCCCAGGGGCCCCACGGGCACCCGCCAGAGGCGGGTCGGGCGGTTCGTCGAAGGCATAGCCTTGCGCTACGCCGAGGCGAACC
>SLNQ01000338.1 GCA_007132965.1 Gemmatimonadota bacterium
CGCCGGCTGAGCGCCTCCAGGATCACGCTTCCCCAGGCCGCCACCGATCCGGTGAAGCCGTGGAGGAGGAGAATCGGAGGCTCTCCGGGGCCGTCCAGCCGCCGAACGGCCAGGGCCGGGTCCGGGTCGGCCCTCACCGCTCCCCTTCCGGACCCTCCACCCGCTGGAAGACCGCCTCACGAGTGTAGCCCGACGGGTAGATCCCCACCTGCAGCAGGGCGGGCCGGAGCGTCCAGTGCACGTGGAGGCGATCCATGCTGCCGTCGGCCCCGCGGCTGAACCAGACGAACTTCTCCCGCTGCGCCGGATTCCGCCACACGCCCCGGAAGGTATCGTGGTGCCAGTGCTCCAGGTCCATGACCTGTGTGTCGTCGTCCCAGAGGGTGAGCACCAACGCGCCGTCCTCCAACTCCACCCGGGCGTCGGCGTAGAGGGAGTCGTAGAAGTGACCCGTGTACGCGTCCAGTGGAAGGGTGGGCGAGGTGCCCTCCACCCGTGCCGCATGGATGGAGTCTCTCGCTGCCGACGCCCGCTCGTAGGCGTCCAGGTAGGCGTCCCGGTACATGCGGTCCCACTCCCGGTCCTCGATCTCCAGGAACCGGTCCAGCACCCGGTTGGCCAGGGCGTTCATGAAGTTGTTGAAGGTGTTGGTCACCACGATGACCCCCAGGTTCTCTTCCGGCAGGAGCACCAGGTTGGTGTTCATGCCGTCGGTGGCCCCGCCGTGCTGCGACATGCGCCTCCCCTCGTAGTCGCTGAGCCGCCATCCCAGCCCGTAGCTGCTGAGGCTCCCCTGGAGCCCCGCATCGGGGATCCGGTTCTGGGCCCGGTGCATCTCCCGGGCCGTGGCCTCCGAGAAGAGCCGCACCCCGTCAACCTCGCCGGGGGTGCCCAGGTGGGTGCGCATCCAGGCGGTGATCTCGGACACCGAGGTGTTGATGGAGGCCGACGGGCCCACCACGTCGAAGTTGCGCCGGGGAATGGGAACCACCTCACCCTCGACCTCCTGGTGGGGCCAGGCGGCGTTGGCGTCGTCGCCGATCTGGGTGATTGAGGTGTTGCTCCGCTCCATGCCCAGAGGGGCGAAGATCCGCTGGGCCACGAAGTCGTCCCAGCTCAGGCCCGAGACCGCCTCCACCACCTCTCCGGCCACCATGTACATGACATTGGAGTAGACGTACCCATTACGGAAGGTCTGCTCGGGGCCCAGGTGCCGAATCCGGTGCACGAGCTCGGCGCGCTCCCGGTGGGGGAGCCAGCGGAGCCGGTTTCCCGTCATGCGACCCACGCCCACCCGGTGCGTCAGGAGGTCTCGCACGGTGACCGTCTGACTCACGTATGGATCGTAGAGGCGGAAGTCCGGGAGATGGTCGGTGACCGGATCATCCCAGTGGAGGAGGCCCTCCTCCACCAGCATCCCCACCGCCGCCGCCGTGAACGCCTTCGAGACCGAGGCCACGCCGAAGAGGGTGTGTTCGTCCACCGGCACGTCCTCCCCCTTCCGATGCACGCCGTAGCCCCGGGCCAGCACCACCTCGTCGTCGTGGACCACCGCGATGGCCAGTCCGGGGATCCCCCATTCGGCCATCCCGGCCTCGATGAACTCGTCCAGGCCCTGGAGGGGGGCGTCCTGGGCCTCGACGGCCGAGACCGGAAGAAGGACGGCCAGCCAGAGCAGGAGGAAGGGAAGGCGAAGGGCCCAAAGCAGGCCACCGGCCGGAGTCTCGGCAGATGGGGGTCCGAGCGCCGGTCGTATCTCGATCATGGGACTCACTGGTGGGAAGGGGATGGGGGATCAACGTAAAAAAAGCGGCCCCGGGGAGGAGATCTCCACCGGGGCCGCCAACCAACTGCAATCAGGGTACGCCGTCAGGTGCTCGAAAGGCGGAAGACAGCGAGCCCGTCCAGGTCGTAGCCGGTGAGCGTGCCCTCCATGACGAAGCGGTCCCGCAGTTCGCCGTTGAAGACCACCGTCTGGCCCTGGAAGCCCTGCATGGTGAACTCAATCTGGCCGTCCTGGTTCACCCCGTCGGTCACGGCGCCCGTCACTCCCCCCAGACGCCAGGTTCCGGCGAAGGTACCGTTGGCGTTGGCCGGGTTGAACATCAACATCACTCCACCCGTTTCGGCCTGGAGTGCGCCCACACTGTCCCATCGTCCCTCGAGGGTGACCTCGCCGAGATCGGTCACGGTATCACAGGCGGTGAAGGCCACCGCCGTGAAGAGGGCTACGATCACGAGAAGAGTTCTCCGAAGCATATCCTACCATCCTTCCATGGGTTGACGAACGACCCATGCCGGGCAAGTCGACCCGGCCAGGCCGCAACCGATGCGTGTACCCTACATATTAACGCCGAGTGCAACCCCATGTCCACAGCCTGGCGTTCAACCGGACGCCTCGCCCTCGGCGCCCCGATCCAGCGTCATGGCCACGGCGCCGTGGCCCACGAAGCCGATGGCGAAGATGAGGAGCCCGAAAGCGATGAGCTCTTCCAGCAGCAGGTGGTCGGCCCCCACCACGAAGGAGATGAGGATGCTCAGGAGGACGGAGAGGGCCAGCCCGTAGCGGAAGGCCCGGCGGGCCACCGGCCCCTCTGCGGGGGTGAGCATGAGGGCCAGCGGCGCGGCCACGGCACCCACCAGCGCGAAGGTGAGCTGCCGCCCCTCCCCCTGAGGGAGGGCCACGGAAAGCGCCATCCCGCCGGTGGCGCCGAGGACGGCCTCCATGGCCAGTCGGCCCAGCGACCGCTCCATGAACTCCCGCATTGGCGGATGGGACGGCTCCTCCTCCCCACCGCCCTCTGCCAGGGCCTCCGGCGCGTCTCCGCCGGGCTCCTGCTCGTCCCGGTTCACCCGTCCACCCTGCTGCCAGGAGCCAACCGTTCCAGCGCCGCCAGGAGCTCAGACATCATCTCGGGGGTCTGCACCGGGAAGTTGGCCACCCGCAGGTGCCGCGCCTTCCACGGGCCGTAGCCCCCTCCCGTTTGGAATCCCTCGTGCCGGAGGCCTTTTCGAAGCGCTTGGGATCCGCCCTCCACGTCGGCCACCAGGATGGTCCGGGAGCGCACCGCCGGGACCGCCACGAAGGGGGAGATGCCTTCAAGCTTCTCCAGCCGGTCCCAGAAGCTCTCGGCCTTGGTCTCCGTCTGCCGCGCCAGTGCCTCCCGGCCCTCCCGGGCGTAGGCCTCGGCCACCCGCCTGAGGAGCCGGACGGCCAGCATGTTGGGGGTCACCCGGGTCTCGTGTCGGTCGGCCGCGGCGGCCAGCTGCGGGATCCCCAGGTAGCCGCCCACCGGATGTCCCTCGCGCTGAAGTCGGGTGGCCCGCTCCACCAGCGCCGGCGACGCCACAATGATCCCCAGTCCCGCCGGCAGGCCAAATCCCTTCTGCACGGAAAAGAACCCGGCGTCCAGGGCGGCCGGGTCCACCGCCTCGGTGGGCCACCCGCTCACCAGGTCCGCCGCCACCAGCATGCCGGCCTTCCGAGCTCGTTCGGCCCAGGCATGGACCTGGTCCGGCGGGATGCGCGCGCCGGTGCTGGTCTCGTTCTGGGTGAGCGTCAGGAGCTCGGCACCGGACTCCAGCACTCGGGCCGCCCCCTCGCCGGTGGGGTCGGCCACCCCCTTCCCGTCGGTGACCTCCAACGTCTCGACCCTCCGGCCCAGATTCGCCGCGATGTCCCGGAACCGGCGGGCGAAGGCCCCGTTCAGCAGGTGGGCACTCCGCTCCCGGACGACTCCCGCCACGATTCGCTCCATGGCCTCAGTAGCCGATCCCACCACGAGCACCCGGTACTCCTCAGGCACCCCCAGGAGGCCTCGGAGCGCCTCCACCATGCCCTCCACCTCGGCACGGAAACGAGGGCTTCGGTGGCTCTCGCTGGGAAACCCGTCGGCCAGCGCGGCCCTCAGCTCGTCGGGCACCAGCGGGTGAAGGGCGGTGGGACCGGGGGTGAAGATCCACCGGTAGGGGTCGGACGGGGACCGAGGGGTCATGGCGGGACTCACAGCTCCGTGGGCGTGCTGGGGCCGGATCAGTAGAGCACCCGCACCCGCATGGTCCGGGGGATTGCCTGCAGCTCCCGCACCACCGCCGGGTCGTAGTCCCGACCCACGTCGGTGATCACGTACCCCACCCGTTCGTTTGTCTTGAGGTACTGACCGATGATGTTGATGTCGCGGCTGGCCAGCACCTGGTTGATGCTGGCCAGGATGCCCGGCACGTTGGCGTGGATGTGAGCCACCCGGTGGGCGCCCCGGAGCTCCGGAAGCTGAAGGTTCGGAAAGTTGACCGAGAGGCTGGTGGACCCCTTCTCCACGTAGTTCAGGATCTTGTCGGGCACGAAGCCGGCGATGTTGGTCTGGGCTTCCTCGGTACTTCCGCCGATGTGGGGCGTGAGGAGCACGTTGGGCATTCCCTGAAGGGGAAGCTCGATGGGTTCGCCGTCGCGGCTGGGCTCCCGGGGGAAGACGTCCAGGGCCGCCCCACGGAGCTTGCCGCTCTCCAGCGACTCCCTCAGCGCCTCCAGGTCCACCACGAACCCCCGGCTGAGGTTGATGAACACGGCGCCGTCCTTCATGGCCGCGAACTCCTCCCGTCCGAAGAGATCCCTGTTGGCCCGCCGTCCGTCCACGTGCACCGACACCACGTCCGAGGTCTCCAGCAGCTCCGGGAGAGTACGGCAGGGCCGGGCGTTGCCCAGCGCCAGCTTCTCCACCACGTCGTAGTAGCTGACCTCCATTCCCAGCGCCTCGGCCAGCACCGAGAGCTGGGCGCCGATGTTTCCGTAGCCCACGATCCCGAGCCGCTTTCCCCGGACCTCCCGGGGGGCCCCCTCTGACTTTCGCCACTCGCCCCGGTGCAACGCCTCGCTCTTCCGGGGCACGTCGCGCATGAGGACGATGATCTGCCCCAGAGCCAACTCCACCACGCTGCGGGTATTGGCGTAGGGCGCGTTGAAGACGGGCACGCCCCGGTCCAGGCAAGCCTCCAGGTCGATCTGGTTGGTGCCGATACAGAAGGCGCCCACCACCTCCAGATCAGGAGCCGACTCCACCACCCGACGGGTGAGCTGGGTCTTGGAGCGAATCCCCAGAACCGAGATCCCCTGCAGCTGCTCGATGAGGTCGTCCTCAGGCAGGGACCCCGGGATCTGCTCGACCCGGAACCCGGCGTCGTGGAGCCGCCGGGCGGCCAGGGGGTGGATCTTCTCCAGGAGGAGCGCACGGCGGGGCGTCGAGGTGGACGTGGACATGAGGGGAAGTGGTGCGGCGTCGAGCTTTGAAGCGGACAATGGATCTCGCCTGGGGTGGTGACGTCCGAAGTGTTCCGGTCGGGGAGCCCACCGCCGGCCCCCGCCGGTGTGGACCGGGAACTCGTCAGAGCGTGGGCAGCTCCTTCAAAGATGGTAGCGTACCGTCGGCATGGCGCACAACCGGCGCACGGCTCCGGTTCTCCACGAAGGCATAGAATCGCTCCGCCAGCCCCAGCTCTCGGAGCTCCAGGTCCGTGGCGCCGTCGCCCACCACCCAGACAGGATCGGGAGGTGCCAGCTCCCGGAGCGCCTCCGGCTTGCCGCCCCGCGCCATGGCCGTGGCAGGATCCAGACCGGCGAGCCGTCCCTCCGGCGTCCAGCGAAAACGGTGGGCCCGGACCCGGTTCACCTCCAGACCCAGCTCCCGGGCCACCGGCCAGATGAGCTCCTCGAAGCCGCCCGACACGATCCAGATACGGTGGGCGTTGGCAGCGAGGCGATCCCGGAGTTCGAGAACCGAGGGACTGATCCACTTCGGCATCTCCCGGGCCACCGCCTCTACCTGCTCCCGGGTGGCGTCCAGGAGGGCCACCCGGGCTTCCAGCGACTTCCGGTAGGAGATCTCACCGGCCATACCCCGGTCGGTGATGTGCCGGAAGCGGGCCACCCGGGCCTCGCGGTCAGGGGCGTCGCCGACCGTCCGGGCGAAAAGCTCGTCGGCGCCCTCCACCGTCACGAGGGTGGAGTCGAAGTCGAACACGAGACTCGGAAGGGAGTTGGCCATGGAATGAAAGGATCGCTTCCGGGGGGATTCCGGTAAAGGGGAGCGGAGCCGCACCGTCCACCACACACCCTTCCCTCCGGAGGCCCTTCATGCGTGACGTCCCCCCGCCCTCGAGCACGGATCCGGACCCGGCCCCCGTGGGTGGGGTCGTGCGCCTCTCCCACGGGGGGCCCATCCCCCGCCTGGGGCTCGGCGTCTTCCGAGCCGGCACCGGCCAGGAGACGGTCGACGCCGTGGGCTGGGCCATGGAGGCGGGGTATCGGCACGTGGACACCGCCAGCATGTACGGAAACGAGGCGGAGGTGGGCCGGGCCGTTCGGTCTGCTCCGGTTTCTCGCGACGAGGTTTTCGTCACCACCAAGCTGTGGAACGACGACCACGGGTACGAGCGGGCCCGCAAGGCGCTGGAGGCGTCGCTGGAGCGCCTCCAGATGGAGTACGTGGATCTCTACCTCATCCACTGGCCCGTGCCCGAGCTTCGCCTGGAGAGCTGGCGGGCCCTGGAGGACGCGCTGGACGAAGGGCTGGTCCGGGCCATCGGGGTGAGCAACTACATGGTGCCCCACCTGGAGGAGCTGATGGCGGAGGCCCGCGTCCCCCCGGCGGTGAACCAGATCGAGCTCCACCCCTTCAACTTCCGCTCCCGGCGGGACGTGATGGACTACTGCCGGCGAGAGGAGATCGTGCTGGAGGCCTACAGCCCCCTGACCAAGGCCCAACGTCTGGACGATCCGGTGGTGGGCGAGATCGCCCAGGCGCACCACCGCACGCCCGCCCAGATCCTCATCCGGTACGGGCTGGAAAAGGGCGCCGTCTCCCTTCCCAAGTCCGCCAACCGAGACCGGATCAGAGAGAATGCCGACGTCTTCGACTTTCGTCTGAGTACCGACGAAATGGCGCGGCTGGACAACCTGGACGAAGGGCTGGCCACGAGCTGGGATCCCACCGACGTGCCCTGACGTCGCGGGGGTTCAAACCCCCGGCAGCCAGAGCCCTTCGTCGACGCCGTGGGCGGGCGTGGCCGAGGCTTCGTCGCCGGGAGCGCGGCTCACGGGCCGGCCCACCCGCCCGGCCACCGCCTCCCGCCACCGCTGGGCTCCATCGGCGCCCAGGTCCAGGGCCCGGGGACTGCTTCCCATGAGCGGGCGGGCCACCCTCAGGTGCAGGGTGGCCAGGCCTCCCAGGCGCTGGAAGGGGTTCTGAGACGTCTCCAGCACCTGGAGACGATCGGTGCGGACGAAGGTGGTTCGTCGGTTCAACACCCCTTCACTCACCACCAGGTGATCGTCCAGATCGGCCCAACCCAGGCCCCTGTACGCGCCCTCGGCCAGCGCCAGTCCCGGCAGGAGGACGCTGCCGAAGACGACGGCGATCTCCGGCCACCACCACGCATCGAAGCGGCCCACCACCACGAACCCCACCAACGCCGCCACGACCCCGGCCGCCACCAACGCCCTGACGTAACGCCGGCTCCGGGCTCGCCACGGCATCTGCTCGAGGTCCGGCCTTCCCTCGCCCTCGAGCCCCACCACGTCCCGGGCAATCTGATACAGCTCGTTGCGCTTCCCGATGGGGAGAAGCAGGTCGGTGCCTTCGTTGCCTCCTCCACCGGCCCGGCCCGCCACCACCACCCGGACCGCGCCCAGCCCCAGCAGGCGACGCACCAGGTTCTCCTCCACCTGCACCGCCTGGATCCGGCGATACGGGACGGTGTCCCGGTGTTCGGTGAAGAGGCCCCGCCGAACGCCCAGCGTCTCGTCGGTTTCCGAGAGGGTGAAGTCCCAGTGGGTGAAGACCGTGGCCACCACCGACAGAAAGAACCCCCCCAGAAGAGCGAAGACGGCCAACACGACCAGGATCCGGATCCCCACCACCGACGTGGGATCCGGCGTGGTCTGGGCCAGGAAGCCGAGGCCCTCCACCCACCAGTCCTCGGGCATGGTCTGAAAGAGGAAACCCACCAGGGCCGCGGCCACCCCCACCCGGCCGCCGGTCATTCCGGCCACCACCAACCGCTCCGGAGGCACCACCGTCCGAACCCGCTCCTCCACCTGGGGCGCAGGGGCCACCGGCGACGGCTCCGGCTCCGCCTCATCGGCGCGTCGGGGGTCCTCGGTGGCCTCATCGGTCCGGGGAGCGTCCGGTCGGCGCTCTCGGCCCAGGAGGATCCGACGGAGGGTCTCGGCAGTGGCGGGATCCACCGCCGCCAACTTCCCTTCGGTGCCCCCGGCCCCGATGGCCTCGATGCGCACCTCCACCACCCCCAGGACCCGGTGCGAGATCCCTCGCTCCAGATCCACCGTCTGGATGCGCTCGCGACGGATCACCCGACGCTTCCGGATGAAGATTCCTTCGTCGATGATGAGGGCGTCAGGCTCGAGGCGCCATCGAAACCGGAGGTACCGGAGCACCATGGTGGCCACGATCACCGCCAACATGGCGGCCCCCGCCGCCGGGACGATCCCGGTGAGCACCACGATGACCACGATAGAGAACACCCCCTGCAGTGCCCAGACTCCCAGCACCGCTGGATGCAGTCGGGTGGGCTCGCCTCGCAGAGGTGCAGGGTCAGGTGGGTTCATCGAGGGAGGGTTCCAGGTGGGCCAACCGTTCCCGAAGAGCCTCGGCTTCGTCGGCATCGAGGCCGGGAACCCGCCCCGAGGTGCCCGGCGCCGCGGTGTGGACCACCAGCTCCGCCAGACCGAAGATTCGGGCAATGGGGCCCTGCTCGGTATCTACGAACTGAAGTCGCCGGTACGGGATCACGCTCACCGACCGGATGAGGATCCCGCGCCGGATCCACAGGTCTTCTTCTCTCAAAGCAAAGCGCCACCTCTCATAGGCAATGAGGGGCCCCACCACCGAGAGGGTGAGCACCACCACCACAACAACGGCGCCAAACACCCCCTCGGGCCACCCTCCCGGAACCAGTCGGGGCACGAACCACCCCATGTCGGCCATGAGCGCGGCGGCCCCCAGAACCACGGTGTAGATCGCGCCTCGAACCCACCAGTAGCTGCGCACACGAGGATCCAGACGCCGGGGCCCGGCGGCTCCGGGCGGAGGCGCCGGTTCCGCCTCGAAGACCTCTGCCTCTGTGCCGTCCGGTCTCTCGGCCGGCGTCTTTGAAAAGTCCATCCAGGTCGTCTCGTGAGTTGAACCGCGCAGTCGGGGCTTCGGGGCCCGGTGGCTCTCTTCACCCCCCTCGCCGGGCCGAGGATCCGTATCCCGGACCATCAGCTGGACTTGGCCTCGAACCGGCCGGTCTTCCGATTCTTTCGTACCCGGTCCCACGGGAAGTACCGCCCGTTCATGGCGACGTATACGCCCTGCGGCAGCAACTGGACCAGGGAGAGCGCGCTTCCCAGGTTGAAGAGCCCATCGGACGAGCCAAAGGCGTAGGGCACCATGGCGCCGGTCAGGACCACGGTCTTTTCGGGCACCATCCGGGCCAGGACCTCGGCGGTCTCCACCATGGTGTCGGTCCCGTGGGTGATCACGATCCGGTCTTCCGGAACCCGGAGGCAGTTGCCGGCGATGGTCTCTCGGTCCGCCTCGGTCATCTCCAGCGAGTCCACCATCATGAGGGTCCGGATCTCCAGATCCAGGGCGCATCGGCCCCGCTCGAGCATCTCGGGGAGGTGGGTATCCCCGAACGCCAACTCCCCCCGGATCTCGTCATACTCCTTGTCGAAGGTGCCGCCGGTGACAAGAACACGAATGGCCATGACAGGGACGCAGGAGTGGAAGGTGGATGGACGCTCGCGGCCGGTGGCCACCTGA
>SLNQ01000229.1 GCA_007132965.1 Gemmatimonadota bacterium
GGGGGCGGAACGAGCGAGCCGGTCGTTCGAAAGGACTAATCCCCTCGAGTGACGGCTCCGCCACCGTCTACTTCTTCGGTGTGACAGGCGTCTTTCACCCGCTTGCCCGATATCTGCCGGCACCTCCCTTACCGATCTTTGAAGTCACAGGCGTCTGGAGGCCTCTGGTGGCCCAGGCAACTGATGGCACGAGTGCCGAAAGAATGCTGTCGGGTGCGAGCTACAGCGCCCGACGGCTTTTAGCGGTTGGCACATGACCCTTTCCACTCCAGTTCAAAGGAACTCCCGATGCGCGTTCTCAATGCACTCTCCCTCACGGTACTGCTGGGTCTGCTCTTTGCCTCTCCAGCCCTGGCGCAGCAGGCTTCGAACGCCGACGACCTTCGTCCCCTGAGCGTCGGAGCCATGGATGCCGCACTGGCCGACCATGAGCTGACGGTCGACCGGCAGCGGACCCAGTTGGCCGAACTCCTGGCCGAACCCCAGGTGCGGGAGCTGGCCGGCGAGCGGGGGATCGACATGGAGCGGGTCGAGTCCATGGCGGAGGGCCTCAGCGATGGCGAGATGGCAGGACTCGCCCCGTTGGTCACCACGGCCACCGCGGCGCTGCAGAGCGGACTCGGGACCGTCACGATCAGCGTGGCCGCCATCATCATTATTCTGCTGATCCTGATTCTGGTCTCCTGATGAAGACGCGATGGTGACGTTCCGGCAGACCGCGGACCGGGGGATCCACCGTGGAGTAGGGGCCCGGTGGGTACAGGTCACCACGGCGCACCTCCTCCTCGCCGCAGTGCTTCCGCCGGCGATCCAGGGGGTCCCGGCCCCCGAGGGCGCCAGGGCTGAGGCCGGAGTAGAAGCCGGCTTCGACACCCCGATGCTCCAGCCCTGTCCAGGGGAGATGCCGGACCTCGTGCGGAACGCGGTGGCGGCCGCCGACCCGGACGATCCGGATCCGGCCGCAGCCCTCCTCACGAGTGCCCTTGAGCGGTGCCCGAATGACCCTGAGATCCTCGGGGCACTCGCCGGGTTGCGGTTCCAGCAGGGTCGTCTGAGCGAAGCGGAAGCACTGGCAGTCCGTCTCGTCCAGGTTGATCCCGCGTCCGCATATGGGTGGGAGCTCCTGGCAGTAACCCGTTACCTGCAGGACGACACCCGGGGAGCTCTTCGTGCGTGGGGCCACGGTCGTCCGTTGGTGGTCCGCGACATCGAGGTCCGGATCGTCGGGTACAGCGGGCCCAGAGTTTCGGGTAAGGGGGCCGATCCGGTGCGGATCTCCGGGATCATCCCAGGTCGACCCCTCACGCTGGAGGGACTGGTCCGGGGCGAGCGACGCCTGAGCGCGCTGCCGGCGGCGTCGCGGGCCCGCCTGGGATACCGTGCGCTGTCCGGTGGCGAAGCCGCCGTCGACGGAGCCGTCGTACTTCGGGCAGGCAATCCCTTCACCGGTCCGGCCCTCATCGGGCACGGCCTCCGACTCCCGGGGCGTCGCGTGCACCTGGTGTCGGCGGATCCCCTGGGCCGTCTGGAGCAGTGGGAGCTGGGCGGGACCGTGGAGGGCACGCTTCGCAGAGGCACCCTCGCCCTCGCGCACCCGGCCCCCGGCAGCGTCGGGGTCTGGCGCTGGGAGGTGGACCATGGAGTGGGTCGATACGGGTCCAGGGATCACGACGCGGTCGTCCGAGAGGAACGGTCCGGCGTCGGGTGGAGTCACACCCAGTGGGTCAGGGCATCGCTGCAGGGAAGCGCCCACACTCGGATCGATCTCCGTCCGGGCCGCGGCACCTTCGCAGGCGCCGGGGTGGGATGGACTTTTCTTCCCCTGAATGAGCGGAGCTCCATCACCGCGAAAGGAACGGGGTGGGTCCGGATCGGGGTGGGGACCTCCGCGGACAGCGACCCGGGAGACGGGACCCGGTTCGGCCGCATGGACATCCGTGCGGCACTTCACCCCCTCACTCCTCCGGCGGTGGGAGCGCCTTCTGGAGTGGCCGCTCGCGTTGGGGTCGTGGCGGTCTCGTCGGGCATCCCGCCGGATCTGGCCCCTCGCATCGGGGCCGGGGGAAACGCGGCCCTGCTGATGCGGGCCCGGTCGGACCTGGACGGCGAGGGCGTGGTCCGTCCCATCTTTCCCGGTTCGGCGTGGATCCACGGGGGAGTCGAATTCCTTCGACCCGTGTGGTCGGTCGGTCCCGTCGGGATCGGCGTAGCCGGCTTCGTGGACGGAGTGCGGGTCCTCGCTTCGGATCGGCGCTCCATCGATCCGTCCGCCCGGGACGGTGCCGTTCACCTGGGTGCCGGAGTCCGGGCCCGAGTCCCGGGGGTCGACGGCTGGCTCCGAGTCGATTGGGGCATCGACCCCGCCGACGGCGCTTCCAGGCTCTCGGCGGCATGGGTTCAGGAGGGACCGGGATGAACACCGGAATTCACCGAGAGGACGAGAGGCTCATCGTCCAGTTGGCCGGCGATTGGAAGCTGTCCCAGGCCCCCCCTCGCTTCGCTCCGCTCGTCGAGGGTGAGGAGGGCGGGAGCGAGGCCCGGGTCATCGACTTCGATACGGCCGAGCTGGGCCACTGGGACAGCAGCCTGCTCGCGTTCCTGGTACAGGCCTCCGACTACTGCGAAACCCACGAGCTCGAGTTCCGGGAAGAGAACCTTCCGGGAGCCGTCGTACGCCTTCTCGAGTTGGCCCGAATCGTTCCGGAGCGGGAGGTCGACCCCGACCCGGAAGGGGACTCCCTGGTGGCCAGGTTGGGAAGGAAGGGTCTCTCCGGCTACGAGGCGCTCATGGCTGCGGTCACCTTCGTGGGCGAGGTGGCCAGCGGCTTCGGCGGGGTACTCCTGCGCCGGGTGCGCATGCGCTGGCGGGACTTCTGGGTCGTGGTGCAGTCCAACAGCTCGGGAGCCCTCCCCATCGTGACGCTCATCGCGTTTCTCGTGGGGATGATCATCTCGTTCCTCGGAGCGGTCGTCCTGCGACGCTTCGGGGCCGGCTACTTCGTGTCGTACCTGGTGGGATACGGGATGCTGCGAGAGATGGCCGCCCTCATGACGGGGATCATCATGGCCGGACGCACCGGGGCCGCCTTCGCCGCCGAGCTGGGCAGCATGAAGATCACCGAAGAGATCGACGCCTTCAGGACGCTCGGGATCTCTCCCGTGAACCACCTCGTGCTGCCCCGGGTGCTGGGCCTGTTGGTGACGATGCCCCTTCTGACCATCTATGCGTCGTTCATCGGCATCCTGGGAGGGCTGGTCGTCGCCATGACCGTGCTCGACCTCACCGTAACCCAGTTCACCGGTGGGCTGCTGGCGGCGGTCACGCTGTCCGACGCGCTCCTCGGTGTGTTCAAGGGCACGGTGTTCGGTCTGATCATCGGGCTCGCAGGGTGCATGAAGGGGATGCAGACCGGGGCGGACGCGGGTGCGGTGGGAAGAGCCGCAACGTCCGCCGTGGTCCTTGGAATCACGCTGATCATCGGGGCGAACGCCGTCATCGACTGGTTGGCCGTCCTTCTGGACATATGATGACAACCAACGAAGGGATCGGGACCCGGCCATCGAGGCAGGCAGGAGTCCTTGAAGAGGCGACAGACGCGGGGGACGCTCCGACGACGGAAGTGGGGCCCATCGAGGTGCGAGGACTCACCATGCAATACGGGCCGCTCGTCGTGATGAAGGATCTGAGCTTCCGGGTCCGCCGGGGTGAGATCTTCGTGATCATGGGCGGAAGCGGAAGCGGCAAGAGCACCCTGATGCGGCACATGATCGGGCTGCAGGAGCCTGCGGAGGGATCGATCCTGTTCGAGGGTGTGGACTTCCTGGGAGCGGACGTGAAGACCCGCAGGGACATCCTCCGGCGCATGGGCGTCCTGTATCAGAACGGCGCGCTGTGGAGCGGACTGACGCTGGCCGAGAACGTGGCCCTTCCGCTGGAGGAGTACACGGATCTGGACGCGGAGGCCATCGGCGAGATCGCCTCGCTCAAGCTCGCGCTGGTGGGCTTGAAGGGGTTCGGATCGTTCTACCCCTCCGAGATCAGCGGTGGAATGCGCAAGCGGGCGGCGCTGGCCCGGGCCACCGCCGTGGATCCGGAGGTCCTCTTCTTCGATGAACCTTCGTCGGGACTGGACCCCATCACGGCGAGCCGTCTCGACGACCTGATCCTGCAGCTCCGGGCCAGCTTCGGCACTACGGTCGTCGTGGTAAGCCACGATCTGGCGAGCATCTTCAAGATCGCCGACCGAGCCCTCTTTCTGGACATCAAACAGAAGACGATGACCGCACTTGGGACGCCCCAGGAGCTCCGAGAGAATCCGCCCAGCGAAGAGGTGCGGCAGTTCCTGACACGAAGCAGCGACGCCGGGCCACCAACGGGCACCGAAGCCCATCCGGACGAATCGCATCCCCCGGCGAGGCAAAGCCCATGAGTATTCGCGCCAATCCCACCGCCATCGGAGTGTTCATGATCGGCGCCGTCCTCTTGACGGTGACGGGCGTCGCCACGCTGGCCTCCAGAGCCTGGTTCGGAGACCGCCATACCTTCATCAGCTTCTTCCAGGAATCGGTGAACGGACTGGAACGGGGCGCACCGGTGAAGTTTCAGGGTGTGCCGGTGGGCACCGTGTCCGAGCTCCTCATTCAGATCCACCAAGTGGACAAGACCTTTCTGGTGCCGGTGGAATACGAGATCGACGTCACCCGTCTCACCACCGAGCTCGGAGAGTTTCTCCACCTGGACGAGGACGAGGTGCTGCAGCAGCAGATCGCCGACGGACTGCGAGCTCAGCTCCAGATGGAAAGCATCGTCACCGGGCTCCTCTATATCGAGCTGACCTACCGCCCCGACGCGGCTCGGCCTGAGCGGGTGTCGAGACCGACGGCGCATCCGGAGATCCCCACGGTCCCGTCCCTTCTGGCCGCGTTCGGCACCGAGGCCGGAAGCCTCGTGGCCGACGTCCTGCAGATCCTTTTCCGGGTCAACGAGATGCTCGAGGAGGTGGACATGGTCGAGATCAACACGGCGGTTGTGGCATCGGCCCAGGCCGTGGAGCGGCTTGTGGGATCCGAAGAGCTGCAGGCGGCCATCAACCAGGTCCCGGAAATGGCGGCTCAGTTGAACCGAACGCTGGGGGAAGCCGAGGTCCTGATGGATCGGCTCGAAGCGGCCATCGATCCGCTTCAGACCGGTATGGAAGGCACGATGCAGGAGGCCAGCGCGACGCTTGAGGCGGCCCGGGAGGCCATCGAAGAGACCCGTGGGCTCATGACAACGGATTCCGGGGTCGGCTATGGGCTGGAGCAGATGCTCGCCAGCCTCCAGGAGGCGGCAGAGGCCCTTCGCGTGCTTGCGATCTCGCTGGAGCGCGACCCTGACATGCTCATCCGCGGGGCCAGCCCGCCAAGGAGATAGCCCCGTGCAGACCAAGACCCGCGCGATTCGACTGTTTGTGCTCTCGAGCCTGCTCGCCCTGGCGGGGTGCTTCAGCCTGAGTCGGGAGGCCCCCGCCCAGAAGTACTATGTGCTGGGCGCCGGGTGGGAGGCCGAGAGTGCCGAGGAGGCGCCTGCCGTAGCTGATGCCGTGATCGGGCTGCGTTCACCCCGCATTGCCGAGTACCTGCGGACGCCCTTCATCGTGGTTCGCAGTGGACAGCATGAGATCGGCTTCTCCCAGTTCGACCGGTGGGGAGAGGGCCTGGCCTCGGGAGTCAACCGGGCCGTGGCGGGTCACATGTTGGCCCAGGCGCCGCAGCTTCGCGTAGAAGTCGTTCCGTGGCCGGAAGGAGTGCGACCCGACTACCTGATCCAGTTGCACCTGACTCGCTTCGAGGGCGTGGCCCCGGAGGATCCGAGCGCCTCCGAGGGAGAGGCCCACCTGTTCGCTTCCTGGGAGATCCTCCGTCGGCAGGATGGAGCACGGGTCGCCCACGGAACCACCGAGGTGCGGGAGTCCGGCTGGACCATTGGCGATTTCGACGGGCTCGTGACCCTTCTGGAGACGGGACTGGTCACCCTGGCCCACGACCTGGTTGCCGCTCTCGAGAACGCAACGGCCTTCTAATCCTTTCGGGTGTCACACCTTTTTCACCCCGTCGAGCGATGGTCGCCTCCGGCGCACGGGACGATCTTACTCTTCCGTCTTGAAGGTTACGCCGCAACCAGAAACTATCGGCACCTTTCGATGAAGAACCGGATGAGCATCGCACCGTGGCCAACCAACCTGGACCAGCACCCCCCGCTCGCCGGAACGTCCCACGCGATGTCCGCGGTCCGGGTCGGTGCAGGCGCCGACTCCGTCGAGCTCTGCGAAACGTGGCGAGCCTGGGCGGAGGGCACGGGCTCGGAATTCCTGAACTGGTTTTTGTTCACGCCCCATGGGAAATCGACGGCCGCCGAAGCTGCCGTCCTGGAGGACTGGATCTGCTTCAAGGACGGCTCATCGGAGTTGAATGAACGGGCGCGAGCGCTGCTCGGCGACAGGTTGATGGTGCTTCGCGTGAACCCGGCCATGAGGATCGTGATCGGCGGGCTGACCGGCCGGTCGGCCAGCATCGCACACGGCATGCGGCTTGGACTGAGGCGGGTCCTGTCCATCCGGACCTTCCTTGTCGCACAAGGCATCCATCGGGATCGGATCGGGATCGCCGTTCGTGGGTCGGGCTGGTCGGTGACCGAACGCTTCGGGAAACCGGAGGACCGGACGAGCCAGGGCGGCGAGTGTCGTCTACAGATCACCGACTCGCATTGGACGCTCGCAAGGAACTGAACACCGCCGATCTCATCCCTTCCGGCGACGGGTTCGGCTGACCATCCATCCTTGGCATGTGATCCGCTCGTCACTCCGACGGGCGATAGAGATCGGGGTATTCATCCCGCGATATTCAAGTCAGGCGAAGGACGGCGGAAATCTCCGCCGCGTTCGCTCCGTGCCGGCCGGGCGTCGCCGTTGGAGATCAATGTTCGCCGACCAGGACCGCACCATCCATCTCTTGAAACAAGGAGTTGATCATGCTCTTTACGCTCGCCTTGATCCTGTTCGTGCTCTGGGCCCTTGGCCTGCTCAGCGGCTACGCCATGGGTGGGCTCATCCACCTGTTCCTGGTGGTGGCCATTGTCGTGGTGGTGCTTCAGTTCCTGTCGGGGCGGCGGGTCGTTTGACCGACCCGGCAATCTCAAGTCCCATCGGACCCCGATGGAACCGCGCCATTCCCCACCGCTTGGAACCACCATGCCGAGAACAGCAAGAGCCATACACGCAAGAAGCGAAGCCCACCTACCCCGTGCCATTTCGAAGTACGCACGGCGTGGCGGCCTGATGACCGTGCTCCTGGCCATGGGGTTCACCATGGCGTCCTGCGCATCCTGGGGCCACCGGGAGACGGGGGCGGTCGTGGGTACCGCAGCGGGAGGAACCGTCGGCGGCGTCATAGGGAACCAGACCGGATCGACCGCGAGGGGTGCCATCATCGGGGCCGTGATCGGCGGGACCGCCGGGGCGATCATCGGCCATCAGATGGATAAGCAGGCGGAGGAGCTGGAGGCCGAAGTCCCGGGCGCCATCGTCGAGCGCGTGGGGGAAGGCATCCACGTCACCTTCCCGTCCGGCCTCCTCTTCGACTTCGATTCGCACGCGATTCGTGCCGACGCCGCCCAGCACCTGCGCAGCCTGGCCGCCAGCCTCGGGGAATATCCGAACACCCAACTCCTCATCGTGGGCCATACGGACTCGGTGGGAAGCGACGCTTACAACCACGGCCTGTCGGTCCGGCGAGCCGAAGCCGCGTTGGACTTTCTCACGGCTCAGGGGGTCCTGGCGCACCGCGTGCATGCTTCCGGTCGTGGGGAGTGGGAGCCGTTGGCGACGAACGAGACCGCAGCGGGGCGTCAGGCGAATCGTCGCGTCGAGGTGGCGATCTTTGCCGGTGACGCCGCTCGCACTTCCTCACGGTGAGGGAGATCACCTCCTGGTGATGTGTCGCCGAAGTCTGTAGGCGCCCCATGAAAAACCCGATTCCACCTGATTTCGAGGCGAGCGCTCGCCGCTTTCGGAGAAGCTTTCTGCTGGCCCTGGCCGTCGGGATCTCGATCCTCTTCTTCTTCGTGATCCAGCGGTATCTTCTGACGGTGTTGCTGGCGGCCGTATTCGCGGGTCTGGCCTATCCGCTGTACAGTTGGTTCCTGGCCCGCATGGGCCAAAGGCTGGCTGCAACGACCACCCTTGTGGTCCTGCTGGCAGGCGTGGGGCTCCCGGCGGCGGGCGTCCTCACCCTGGTCGCCACCGAGGCGGTGCAGATCAGCCAGGGGGTGGAGGTCTGGTTCCAGGAAGAAGGGAGAGCGGATCAGATCCATGAGCGGCTGGAGCGGATCCCCTTCGCAGGCCGATTCATGCCCGACGGGGACCAGATCGTGGAACGGGTTCAGGAGGCCGCGGGAAAGGCGGGCTCGTTCCTCATGGGGAGATTGGCGGCCGCCACCCGGGGGACCCTGAACCTCTTCCTCCAGCTCCTGGTTCTGTTCTACGCTCTCTTCTACTTTCTGGTGGACGGGCCGCGCATCCTCCGGCGCATCCTTCGGCACGTTCCCCTCGAGCCGGGTCAGAAGGAAGAGTTGCTGGAGCGATTCGTCTCCGTGACGCGCGCCACCCTGAGAGGGTCGCTACTGATCGGCCTGATCCAGGGAGGTGTTGCGGGGCTCGCCTTCTGGGTGGCGGGGGTGCCGGGCCCCGTCTTCTGGGGCACGATCATGGTGGTCCTTTCCATCATTCCGGCCGTCGGCGCCACGCTGATCTGGGTCCCCGCCGTGATCTACTTGTTCATGGCGGGACAGGTGGTGGCCGGAGTCGGCCTCCTGGCCTGGTGCGCCATCGTTGTAGGGACCATCGACAACCTGCTTCGACCCCGGCTCATTGGACGCGATGCGCGGATGTCGGACCTCTTGATCCTCCTCAGCACGCTGGGCGGGATCGTCCTCTTCGGGGCCGTGGGGTTCATCGTCGGCCCCATCGTGGCGGCACTCTTCGTGACCGTCTGGCACATCTACGGAGAGGTGTTCCAGGACTGGCTCCCTGCCGATCTGGGGCATGCCGACGACGATGAGCCCCGGCCCGCATGACCGCGCTGCGGAGGTGGGGAGGTGGGTGGGCCCTTCTGCCGCTCGTTCCCTTAATTTTGGCCTTGCCTGTGGGGGTTCTCGCCCAGGGCCCGGCGACGGCCTCGGCATCGTGCGATGGGAGAACCGTCACCGAGGTCGTGATCACTCCCGGTGATCCCTCCTTTCTGTCCTTCCCGCAACGCCTGCGGCCCCTTGCCCGCGGGGTGGGCCTTCACCACACGACATCTAAGAAGAAGACGCTCGCCCGGTTCGTGCTGCTGGAGGCAGGAGAGCCGTGTACGGAGCGGAAGCGGGCCGAATCTGAACGCATCCTGCGACTCCAGCCATTCCTGGCCGATGCCCGCGTCCGTGCGCTGCCGGACTCACGGGGCGGTGTTCGCATCGAGGTCGAGACCGTCGACGAGATCCCCACCGTGTTCGGAATGCGGGTTCGCCAGTTCCTCCCTTCGGCTCTTCGCTTCGGCAACGGGAACGTGGACGGTCGTGGCCTCCACCTGGCCGGGAATCTCGAGCGAGGGTTCGCCTACCGGACAGGTGCAGGGGTCGAGGGTACGGCATACCAGGTGTTCGGCGGACCCTACAGGCTCTCGGTGGCCGCTGAACGCGCACCTCTCGGGAGCACGGTCTCCGTTGCCCTGGGCCTCCCCTTCTTCACGGATCTGCAGCGGACCGCGTGGCATGTAGGGTACAGCGA
>SLNQ01000277.1 GCA_007132965.1 Gemmatimonadota bacterium
CCTTCGACGAACCGCCCGACCCGCCTCTGGCGGGTGCCCGTGGGGCCCCTGGGGCTCCCAACGGTGGCGCCCTGCCCTTCTTCAACGGCCTTCTAATGACCGGAGTCACTTCAGGTCCGGAGGCCGTGGTAGGCCCGCGGAGGCCAGCAGATAGGCCACGCGGCCGTGCAGGAGACGACGAGGGAACGGAGGTTCGCCATCGGTGGCATTGAGCCATTCCCGCAGGGTGGCCTCGAAGACGGCCAGAATGAGAACGGAGAGCGTCTGGTCGTCGGTTTCTTCAAGGGGAACGGCCGACCTCAGCGATTCAGCCAGGCGGTCTCGGATCCAGCGCCTGAGCCGCTCCAGGCCGCGAACGGATTCGGTGCCTTCCCCCGTCTCCCGGAAGCCGCTGGCTGAGCCCTTTCCCTTTCCGGATGCCAGGGTTGTCGGCTGGGTTCCGGTGGGGGGAGGCAGGAAGCCGGCTCGGGGGATCAGGGCCCGAGCCAGGGGCGGGTCGCCGGCGAGTTCCAGCGCCAGGTCGTCGAGCACTCGGGCGATGGCGTCGGAGCCCACGGTATTCCGCCTGGCTGACCGGAAGGCCTGGTCCAGCATCTCGTCCAGGGCCCTCGCCAGGAGGTGTTCTTTGGTGGGAAAGTGGTTGAAGAAGGTCCCCTTGGCCACGTCCGATTCCCGGGTGATGGCCGACACCGGTGTGTCGTCGTATCCGTGCGTTCGGATCCGTCTCAACGCCGCGCGGTAGATTCGTTCCCGGATCTCTGACGGTGGGCGCCTGGCTCGACGAGCCGGCGAGACGAGGAAGGGACGCTCGCGATCGGTCTGGGCCTGGTCGTCGGCCTTCGGCTGGTCGGGAGACCGGGCTGTCTCACGCGACCGGGTCTCGTCGCCTCTGGAGGATGACTCCATGTCGGTCTCCGGTCGAGGTCGGGACGTGTCCATTAAAGAAGAATTGACCTCGGTCAAGTCGGGGTCAAGGGTCCTGGCTTGATGCGCGCCGGTCAACTCCGCATCAGCAGGGGCTGCACAGCGGGTCGGGGTCGCCGGTCAGCTCCGCATCGGGAAGGGGGGCATAGCGGGTTGGGATGGGGGTCACCCTGGGCCCAGGTCGGAGCGTATTCCGTGCTCCTCCCGGCTACGACCGGGGTGCCTGCGGCCTGATGGGCTGGGAATCGTCGGCGGTGGGGCCGTAGCTGCCCGGCACCTCCAGATCCAGAAGCCGGAGATAGACTCCCAGTTGTGCTCGGTGATGGATCACGTGGTTCAGCACGCTTCGCCGAAGGACCATCCACCGGGGAAGTGTGAAAAAGACGTGATCCCCGGAGCGCAGGGTCCATGGCTCCTCCAGGTTTCCCGTTTTTGCCTTTGTCAGGCGGCGCCGGGCCTCTTCCACGTTCTCGTCGAATCGTTCCAGGAGCCCCTTCGGGCCCGGTGATTCCCTGGAAGCTGACGGTTCGTCTGTACCGTCCAGATCCAGCTCCTTGTCGGTCAGCACGGGCACCACCCACGAGGGGAGGATGGCCAGGTGGGTGGCCAGTTCTCCAAGGGTCATGGACTTTTCGTGGGGGCGCCAGTCCATGCGGTCGGCCGGGACGTGGGACAGCGTCCGGCGAGTGACGGCCATCTCCTGGTCGAATTCCTTCACCACCATTTCGCGGTCAAACACGACGGCCTCCTGGCTGCAAGAAAAGCGGTGGGGGGTCGGAGGCCAGATGACAACCGGCCGCCGGCACCCGGGCACGACTCTCCAGTCGAACCTATCGGATGCCGGGGCGTGTGGCACGGGTCACTGTATTCGGTCCCGAACCCCGCTGCTGACGCCGGTGCCCACGCCGAGCCCCAACGCCAGGGCGGTTCCGGTGCCGATGATGGGGAGGAGGGCCACGAGAGGAGTGGCCACGAGCGCGGTGCCGATTCCGGCCACGAGGCCGCTGACACCCGGACGTTCAGCCACCCGGGTGTAGCGAAGCCGCCGGCGGGAGAAGCCCCGGGTGCGGGTGTGGCCGATGTAGGCTGCGGCAATGGCGATGGCCAGTGCGATGAGAGCAGTCATGGTCCGGTGTCCTTGCTGGTGGGGAAGGTCGGTTTTACAGATGCCGGTTCTGGGGACATCCGCTACCGGTCCCTACGCACCACCCCCTGCCGGAGTTTCGGTGATGTCATGGTGCAGGCTCGCCCCATTTGTCTCGGACCGTCCTCGGGGGCATCATTGTACCGCACTGATCGGAGTACCCCACTGATCGTATCGCGAGACCGATCTCCTGCGTTGGCTGCTTCGGCAAACCGCCTCCTGCCCACCGTGATGATGGCCCGATCCGACGCTGATGAAATCCAGTCACCTCCAGGGGCTTCCCCCTCAGGCACCCGGACCGATAGGACCCAAGGGAGTTCGGGTCCCGGAAGCCTTCTTCGTCGTGTCGGCTTCTGGGCCGTGCCCCTCCTTCTTCTTATGGGAGTCCTCTACCTCGTGATCTCTCCCCGCCTGGCCGAGACGCTGCTCTTCTTTCCCGATTCCTCCGATCCGGGGGCTCCCCCGCCCGTGGTTGGCGTCGAGGGACGAGACGTGGAGCTGGTGGCCGAAGACGGGGTGCGAATCCACGGCTGGTGGTGGGATGCCGGCGAGGAGGCGCCGGCCGTGGTCTTCTTCCACGGCAATGCCGGAAATCTGGCCATTCGGGTTTCCACCGCCGAGGGGCTCGTGGCTCGCGGGCTTTCGGTCTTCATACTCAGCTATCGGGGATACGGCCGGAGCGAAGGTCGGCCCTCCGAGGAAGGCGTACTCCACGACGGGCGGGCGGCCCTGCAGTGGGTGGCCGACGAGGTGAGCAGCACCGGGAGGGTGGTGCTCCACGGGCGGTCCCTGGGCGGATTCGTGGCCGCCGGGGTGGGAGCCCAGGAGCCGGTGGCCGGAGTAGTGATGGAGTCCAGCTTCACCACCCTGTACGAGATCGCTCGCGAGGTGTATCCCATCGTGCCCCGCTTCCTCCTGGGGCGCCTTCGAGGGCATTTCGACAATCTGGACTCGGTGTCCCGCATCGACGCGCCGGTGCTGGTGATCCACGGATCGGCCGATGCCCTGATCCCCCCTGAGATGGGCGAGCGGCTGTATCGCCGAGCCAGGCAGGCCGACCGTTGGTTACCGGTGGAAGGTGCCGGGCACAACGACCTTCCCTTCGTGGCCGGGCAAGACTACTTCGACGAGGTGGCCGGATTCGTACATCGCGTCACCGGTGCCCCGGAGCCCGGCTCAGGGGGGTGAGGGCGTTGACCGGCGCAAGGGGGTGACGGACCGGTCCGGTGCAGGGTCCGCCTCACCTGTTGCAACTTGCCCGCCACCGTGGTTCCCTGCAATGTGAGGGCCTGTCTGAGGGGCCGACCCGCCTTTCCACGCTGAACCCCTCGGCTTTCATTGCCACTGGAGGAACGAGTGCTCCGAATCCAGGTCCGGAGTCGCCTTTCGTCTCAGGCCGTGCTGGGTGCGTTGGCGCTCTCGCTCCTGGTGCTCTGGGGACCCCTTCCGGGATCTCCCCACGAGCTGGAGGTCCCGGCTGACACCACGGTAACCACCGAGCACACGGTGACCGTCGATGGCGAGACGATTCCCTACGCCACCACCGCCGGTACCAGCCCCGTCTACGACGGCGACAACGAGGCCATTGCCTCCACCTTCTATGTCTATTACCGGCGCACCGACGTAGACGACACCGATCGACGGCCTCTGACCTTCTCCTTCAACGGAGGGCCTGGATCGGCCTCGGTGTGGATGCACATCGGGGAGTTCATCCGGGCCTCGATTCCCGAGGCGGGGATGCCGGCGCGATACTGAGTGAGCTTCGGGGAACAGTGCCTTCCGTCTCGAGAGAAGGCCCCCTGCATGTCGGCTCGATTATTGCAAGAGGCATGGCCGGGCCTCTCACCTGCGGGGGCTCCGAAAACAAATGTAGTTCGCACGCATCGCCGCTGGAGTCGTCTTCCAACGCCATCGTCCCGGACACGACCACAGGAACTCAGGTGAACCCGAACCCAGCTCTCGTCCACACGGTCCCCTCCTGGGCGTCCGCCCCGAGGTTCCGGTGACCCCGGATCGGAGTCGAGGCCTGGGGGGGGCGCTCCTGGCGCCGGTGGGGGTGGTGGGTCCGGGAGGCACCTCGTCGGCGATCTCCCCGTCGGACAGTGCGGCGGGGAAGAGCGGCCTCATGGAGCCCGACGGGGAAGCCCGCCCGCCGCGGCGATTCGTGGTGCCCGACCAGCACCGTAGCCCTGACGGCACACTCCTCAGGGAGATGGTAGAGCTGCGCCGCCTGGCGCGGGAAGGTGCCCTGCGTCTGGGGGTGGATCAGACCACGATCCTCCTCTTCGGAGGGGAGGAAAGCCCGGTGCGTCAGGTGGTGCGGTTCCGGCAGGTCACCCGGACCTTCCAGAAGCTGGAAAGCCATGCCCCCGGCCTGGCCCGGGAGGCTCGGGCCATGCTGACGGCGGTCTCCCGGGTGGAAGTGGCCGACGTGCGGGAGAATACCCCGCCTCCCGGACCCATGCGCGACTACCTTCGGAAGGCGGAGATTCGCGGGCTCCTGGCGCTGCCGCTGCGTCACGCCGGTGAGATGGCGGGCTTCGTTTCATTCGAGACCATTGCCCAGCCCCGGAGCTGGTCCAGGGAAGAGCGTGGGGAGGCCCGACACGTGGCCGCGCTGATGGAGGAGGTCCTGACGCCGGCCCTCCTGGCTTCGGTCTCCCGGGCGTGGCAACCCGACGCCCCCCGGCGTGGACGTGGAGCTCCCACCGACCCCCATCCCGCGGCCGAGACGCCTCAGGTGCCCGACGATGACACCGTCGACGATGAGGTGCTCGACGAACGGGATCGGGAGGTTTCGAGAGGCCGGCACGTCCCGAGCCCCAGCACCCGCATCCCTCGACTCCGGCCCTTGGAGGGAGCGGCGCTCCTGGGCGCCGACATCGGCGAAGATCTGCTCCACCTGGTGGAGGTGCAGGAGGCCACCCTCTCGCTTCTTCGCGAGACGCTTCAGGCCGCCGACGGCGAAGCGATACGGGACGCCGACGCGCATCCGCAAACGGACGAGGTCATGGCCGACCTGCTGGAGGTGTCCAGGCGGCTGCGTGGGGGCATCGGATCGGTGGTACGCATGACCCGGGACGGGCGGGTCGGGGGCGAGGTGGTGGACCTGAACCAGACCTTGGCCTCGCTGGTTCACCGGCTGGCAAAGATGGTGGGGGACGGCCCCCGCTTCGTATTCGCTCCGGCGTCGGAGCCTCTCCCGGCCCGGGCTGAGCCCCTTCTTCTGGAGCGCGCCCTGGAACACGTGCTCCGCAACGCCCAGGCGGCGGTGGTGCCCGGCGACCGTATCCGGATCTCCTGGGAACGGGTTCCGACTCGCGGAGGTCCGGAGGGTCGGAGGCGCCAGGATGACCCGCAGCCGGATGAAACGGTCCGGATTCGGATTCAGGACGAGGGACGGGGGATTCGGCCCGATCATCTGCCCTGGGTGTTCCAGCCCTACTTTTCGGCATCGTCGGAGGACAGCGATGCTGGTCCGACGCCGCGGCGGGTGGGACTGGGGTTGTCCACGGTCCAGGCCATCGTAGAGGGCCACGGCGGCTGGGTGGACCTCCGTTCCCGGCCGGGCGAGGGGACCACCGTGGACCTTCACCTGCCCCTGGCCGAGGCCCGGGAGTCCGCCGAGCCGGACTCGGCCTCCGAGCCCGATTCTGATGCGGACGTCGGGACGCCAGTGGTCCTCCTCATGGAGGATGAACCTCTCCTGGCCCGCCTGATGGCCCGCATCCTCACCCGGGAGGGGTGTAGGGTGTTGGTGGCCGAATCCCAGAAGGAGGCGCTTCGCCATTGGTCCGGATGGAGCTCCCGGGTGAGCCTGATCATGGTAGAGCGCCGCCTGGCCGGGGTGGCGGATCCCGACGGCATGGTCCGGGAATGGATGGAGCGGGGAGAGGCGGCGGACGTGGTGGTACTCGATCGGCGGGGCGGGTCGGAAGATCCACCCCCCCAGGGTGTCGAGCCCGGGGACTACTTCTCTCGTCCCTTCGATCCCTCGGAGGTGGCCCGGAAGATCCGTCGTCGCCTGGCCCGGCGTGAGTTGGGGCGTACAGGCGGCGCCCGGCAGGTGAACGACTCCGATCCGGATCCCGGGCGAGCCAGGACCCATTGAGTGGCGGGCTCAGCCCCGCTGTCGGCCGATGAGTCGGTTCAGGATGATGACCGGGATCGTCCCCACCATCACGATGAGCAGCGCCGGGAGCGCCGATTCCACCACCTGTTCATCCATGGCCAGCTGGAAGGCCCGGGTTGCCAGCGTGTCGAAGTCGAACGGACGCAGGATAAGGGTAAGGGGTAGCTCCTTCAGCACATCGACGAAGACCAGGAGTCCCGCTGAGACGAGGGTCGCCTTCAGCAACGGGATGTCTACCCGTAGGAGGGTTCGCATGGGGGGGGATCCCAGCGACCGGGACGTCTCGTCCAGGTTCCCGCAGATCCTCTCGAAGCCCGAGTCCACCGGATTCAGCGCCACGGCCAGGAAACGAACGACGTAGGCAAAAACCAGGGCCGCCACGGTGCCCGTGAGCAGGAGTCCCACCGATGTCCCCAGGAGTCCCTGTGCCATCCCGGCGATCTGGCGATCGAGCCAGATGAACGGTACCAGCACCCCCACCGCGATGACGGCACCGGGGATGGAGTATCCCAACGACGAGGCGCGGGAGGCCAGTCGGAGGAAGGGGGTGGGTGAGAGGCGGACGGAATAGACGATGAGGATGGCGACGAGGACGGCCAGGAGCGCCGCCGCAAGGGCGAGGCCGAAGGAGTTCAGGGCCAGCGCCACGAAGCGTCCGTCCAGCGCCATGGGCGCCGCGTCCACCGACCAGCTCACGAGCTGGAGGACCGGAAACACAAATCCCAGGAGGACCGGTAGACCGCATAGTAGCGTGGCTGCCCACGCCCGGCTTCCCTGGAGTTGAAAGGGCACCACGGGCCGGTACGTGGCAGAGCCCTGGTCGAAGCGTGCCCGGCCGCGCTGGGCCCGTTCCAGGAGGATGAGCACGAAGACGAAGGTCAGCAGGCAGGCCGACAACCGGATGGCCGCCGGGGCGTCGCCCAGGGAGAACCAGGCCCGGAAGATCCCCGTGGTGAAGGTTGAGACCCCGAAGTACTTGACTGCTCCGTATTCGTTCAGAACCTCCATCAGCACCAGGGTCACCCCGGCCACGACGGCGGGCCGAGCCATGGGAAGGGCCACCTGGAAAAAGCTCGCCCAGGCGCTCTTCCCCATGATTCTGGAGGTCTCAAGGATTCCTCCCGACTGCTTCAGGAAGGAGGCCCGGGTAATGATGTACACGTATGGGTAGAGCACCAGCGCCAGAATGACGGTGGTACCGGTGAGGGACATGAGCCCGGTGCGGAGACCGGCGGTGGTGGCCGGGTCCAGTACCAACTGCAGCATCGACTGCACCGGGCCGGTGTGCGACAGGATCTCCGCGTAGGTGTAGGCCACGATGTAGGTGGGAATGGCCAGCGGAAGAATGAGCGCCGTCTCGAAGAGGCGCCGGCCGGGGAACTGACAGGTGGTCACCAGCCAGGCCGTTCCCACCCCGGTGATGAGGGTCAGGGCTCCCACGCCCACGACCAGGACGGCCGAGTTGACCAGGTACTCCACCAGTACCGTGGAGGCCAGATGCCGCCAGGTATCGCTGGATTCCCCGAACACGCCAAGGACGATGGACGCGATGGGGAGGAGAACCAGCGCCACTACCACCAGCGTGGAGATGGTCCAGGGGGTGAGGGTGACCCGGAAACGGGGTCGATACCGCTCCCGGAGCCCTCCCAGGGCGCGCCGGAGCCTGGAGCGGCCCTTGGCGGTGGATACGGTGGAGAAGGGGTCTACCGCCATCCGGCCCGGTCGAAGATCTGAACGGCCTCGTTGTTGTGCTCGCCCAGCCGCTCCAGATTCAGGGTGTCGGCGCGGAAGTCACCCCACTGCTGCAGGGTCGGGGCCCAATCGATGCCTTCCCGCACGGGATACTCGAAGTTGGCTTCGGCGAAGGCCTGCTGGGCCTCCTCTCCCACCAGGAACTCCATGAGCTGGATGGCATGTGCCCGGTTCGGGGCGTGGGCCGTGACACCGATTCCGGAAATGTTCACGTGGGCCCCGCGACCGTCCTGATTCGGGAAGATGATTCCCACCTGGCGCCCCAGCTCACGGCTGGCTTCATCGTCGGCGTTGAGGAGGCGGCCCACGTAGTAGGAGTTGACCAGCGCCACGTCACCCACGCCTGCCGCGATGTCCCGGAGCTGATCGGTGTCGTTGCCCTGGGGGGGGCGGGCAAAGTTCGCCACCACGCCTCGGACCCACTCTTCCGCTTCCTCGGGTCCCAGGGCCGCCACCATGGAGGCCAGGTGCGAGACGTTGTAGATGTTCTCGGAAGTTCGAGCCAGGACCCGATCGTGCCACCGCTGGTCGGTGAGATCCTCGTAGTTCTGCAGCTCGTCCGGGTCGACACGGTCCCGGGAGTAGGCCAGGATGCGCACCCGCTGCGTCAGTCCGAACCAGTAGCCCTCTGGGTCACGCAGGTGGCTCGGAATGGCCTCGGAGAGCGCATCGGATTCCACGGGCTGCAGGAGGGCTCGGGTCTTGGCCCGGTGCAGCCGTCCCGCATCGACGGTGATGAGGAGGTCGGCGGGGGAGGCCGGACCCTCCCGTTCCAGGCGGGCCATGAGTTCGTCGGCCGAGGCGCTCACCACCCGGACCTGAATCCCGGTGCGTTCGGCGAAGCGGTCGAAGAGGGCCTGGTCCGTGTCGTAGTGGCGGTGGCTGTAGACGTTGACCACCGGTTCATCTTCCCCTGCGCACCCCGGAAGGACGAAGGCGAACGAGAGGATGAGGCCCCCAAGGAGAGAGAGAATCGGCGTTCGGGGTTGCCACCGCGCCCGGGTGGTCACGTTCTCCGGTGTGTCGCAGAGACTGAATACTCGATTCACGTTGCCAATCCGCTGGTTCGTGGGTGACGGAGTCCAGCCGGCGGTGCGCAGGGGCTCGCCCAGCGGACCCCACGTTCCCGGCTGAGATTGAGAACAAATCTCAACGAATCGCCTCGGAAAATCCACCCGGGGGAGTCTCCACGTTTGATTGGAACGTAGGGTGCGGCCTTCTACCCCAGGTTGAGGGTCAGCATAGCTCCGTTGACCACGCGGGCCCGCGGGCTGGCCAGGAAGAGGCATACATCGGCGATCTCCGCAGGGGGGATCCAACCCGCAGTGTCTGCGCGGGGCATGGCCTCTCGATTGGCCGGCGTGTCGATGATGGACGGTAGGATGGCGTTGACCGTGATCCCGGTTTCGGCCGCCTCCTGGGCCAGACTCCGGGTCAGGTTCAGGACGGCCGATTTTGCTGCGGCGTATGCGGTCAGCTCAGCGGCCCCTCCCTCCAGCGCTGGAAGGGCCGAGACGTTGATGATCCGGCCCCACCCCCGGCGGCTCATGGTCGGGAACGCGGCTCGGGAGGCCATGAAGGCCGTCGTAGCGTTCATGGCGATCATGCGGTGCCACAGCTCGGGGCTGGTCTCGTCGATGGGGGCCATGGCGAATCCGCCGGCCAGGTTCAGGAGGATGTCCGGGCCATCGGCCTCGGGACCTCCCACCGCCGCCATCACCGAGTCCACCACACGGGGCTCCGTCAGGTCGGCGTCGTGGTGGAAGTCCACGGCCTCGGCCCCGTCGCCCAGAAACGCCACCAGCTCGTCAGCCTCGTCCGGATCCAACACGGGGACGTGGATCCGGCCTCCCGCCTCGAGAAAGCGCTTCACCACATGGCGTCCCAGGGCGCCGGTGCCTCCGGTGATGAGGGCGCTCTTTCCGTCCAGTCGTTCTCCCATGGATCGTACTTCCTCGTGTGGTGTGGGCAGATGTCGGGCCGGTGTGGCCGAGGGGGCGCTGATGGTCCATCTCCGCGCCGGCCTTTACCCGGCCCGGATCCGGGTGTGCCAGGGAGGGTGTACGCCTTGCCTCGTCGCTCGGAAACGCCCTAATTTCGAACGCTTTCATCGTTCGTTCGGGTCCATTGTCCCGAACCGACGATTCACCCCGTTCCTCAGCACGCCACCGGGATCATCGATACATGGACCTCGAATTCCGCGCATCGGATCCGTTCGTGGGGCCCGCCGACCTGCTGGCCCTCCCCCTCTACAGCGACTCGGACGACCTCCCCCAACCTCTGCGGGAGTTGGACGCACGCCTTGAGGGGGCCCTTGCTCGAGCCCGCCGTACCGGCGATCTGCGCGGTCGTGAGGAAGAGGCAAGCCTCTTCTACCTGTCGGGCGATGGCGGCCCCTCCCGAGTGGTGGTTCTGGGATGCGGTTCGGCTGCCGATGCCGACGGCGAAACCTTCCGGAAGCTGGGGGGAAGGGCGGTCCGCGAGGCCGAAAAGCTCTTCCTGACCGAGGTAGCGGTCTGTGTGCCGGGATTCGCGGCCTCGAGTACGACTGGAGGCGGAGGGGGCCAGGACGTCTCCCCCGAGGAGGAGGCCGTGAGCCGGGTGGGGCCCGACCGGGTCGTGCAGGCGGTAGCAGAAGGCCTGGCTCTGGCCGCATGGGACTTCCGTGAGCTCCTCACCGAGAGCGCCGACCAGGCGAACGAGGAGCGTCCGCCCCTGCTGACGGAGGGCCGAATCCATGCGGTTTCGGCGACGGAGGGGCTGGAGGAGGCGGTCCGGGTGGGAGAGGCGTTGGCGGCGGGGCAGAACCTGGCCAGGGACCTCCAGGCCCGTCCCGGCAACGTGGCGACCCCCACCCACCTGGCCGACGTGGCCGTCGGATTGGCCAAGGAGCACGGCTTCGGTTCACGCATTCTCGGGCCCCGGGAGATGGAGGAGGAGCAGATGGGGGCCCTGCTGTCGGTGGCCCGGGGATCGGACGAGGAGCCCAGACTCATCGTGCTGGAGCACAAGGGGGGAGCCGACGATGTTCCTCCCGTGGCGCTGGTGGGCAAGGGACTCACCTTCGACTCCGGAGGAATCTCGCTCAAGCCCGCCAAGGGCATGGAGTCCATGAAGTACGACATGTCCGGTGGGGCGGCGGTGTTGGGCGCCATGAAGGCCATCGGACTTCTGGGGCTTCCGGTGAACGTGGTTGGGGTGGTCCCCGCGTCGGAAAACCTCATCAACGGCTCGGCGAACAAGCCCGGGGACGTGATCCGAACCCGGGAGGGAAAGACGGTGGAGATCATAAACACCGATGCCGAGGGACGGCTCATCCTTGCCGACGCGTTGTCGTACACCCGGGACCGGTACGGTCCGTCGGCAATGGTGGACTGCGCCACCCTCACCGGGGCATGCGTCGTGGCGTTGGGACACCATGCCGCCGCACTCCTGGGAACCGATGACGGGCTACAGGATGAGGTGAGGACAGCCGGGGAACTGGCGGGCGAGAGGTGCTGGCCCCTCCCACTGTGGAAGCCCTACCGGAAGCAACTCAAGAGCCAGGTGGCCGACCTCAAGAACGTGGGAGGACGGCCTGCAGGGAGCATTACCGCGGGATGGTTCCTCTCGGAGTTCGTCGGGGACACCCCATGGGCCCACCTGGACATCGCCGGAACGGCGTACGGCGACACTGAGCTTCCGTACCGCCGAAACGGTGCCTTCGGATTCCCCACCCGCCTCCTCGTGGAGTGGGTGCGAGGCCGGGTGGTCTGAGGCGTTCATGACTCTACGGCATGTCGAACGGGGGACTCGGGTTCCGCCGCGGGTCGTCGGACCGGGAGGCGTCTGTTCGCAGGTGTTCGAGGGCCGGCTCCCCTGGGGTCTTCTGGCCGGGCTGGCTCTCATGGCAGGCGCGGGACCGCTGGCGGCCCAGCTTCCTCCAGCGGACACCATCGTGGAGCCGCCTGACACGATCGTGCAGCCGCCTGATACCATCATCCAGAATGGCGACACCATCGTGGTTCCGGCTGACACGGTACCGGCAGAAGAGGTGCTGGAGGTGCGCAACCTCCCGCTCTTCTCCCGCCCCGTGCCCTCGGGGTGGCAGACCGGAGTCTGGGAGTGGGACCGGGACGAGATCCAGGCCTCTCGGGCCGTGACCCTGGCAGAATTGCTGGAGCAGGTGCCGGGGGTCCTGGCGATTCGGGGCGGGGACTACGGAAACCCCACGGCTGTCATGGCGGCGGGACTCGGCCCCGGCCGAGTGCGCATCTTCGTTGATGGAGCCGAGCTGGCGCCCCTGGACGGCGGCGTAGTGGATCTGAGCCGGGTGGGGCTGGTGGGCCTGGACCGGGTACGGGTCGAGCGCCGCCCCGGAGAGCTTCGAATCGATCTGCTGGGAATGCAGCTGGTGGACCCCCGGGCCTATAGCCTCCTGGAAGTGGCGACCGGCGATCTACAGACCAACGTGTTCAGGGGCACCTTCGCCCACCCTGACGCCCTGGGAGGGAATGTCCTCCTGGCACTGGATCGGGTGGATACCGACGGGCCGGTCCGGGAGGAGCCCGGGGCCGCCTTCGGGGTGCACCTCCGGCATACCCTCCTCCACAGCGAGCGGGGCGGTGTGGCCTGGGCCGTGCGCCGGATGACGTCCAGGCGGACGCCCGAGTTCTTCCAGCCCGAGGACGTGAACCGGACCGACTGGACCCTGCGGGCTCGCTATGAGCTCTGGGAGGGCGGGGTTTCGGAGGCCTTCTACCACCGGTCCTCGCTGGGGGTGAATACCGACCGGGACGGCGAGGGAGCCGATACGCTCATTACCGCCGATGCCCGCTCCCAGGCGGGCGTTCGCATGCTGGTGGACCGGGGTGCCTGGTGGGCCGAGACGGAGGTAAGGGTCCAGGGGGGACCCGGCTGGCCCGACAACGCGCAGACGCTTCGAGGGGGAGCCCTTCTGGGGAATTGGATCGGCGTCTCGGCAGCTCTGGAGCGGCAGGGCTGGGATGGAGCTTCGGGAGCCAATGTCCACGGCCGGATCTGGTCGGCACCCTTCCTGGGGATCTCACTCTTTGCCGAGGGGGAGAGCGGCCATCGGGCGATTCCCGGCTTCGTGCCGGCACCCATCCCCGATGACGAGGATGACGCCGATGATGAGGAGAACGCCGAGAACCAGGACGACCAGGACGAGACCGAGCCGGACGAGGGAGATGATGAACCCGACGAAGAGCCCGAGGTGGCGGTCCCGCCCCGTTTCGGGGAGATGAGCGGGCTGCGTGCCGGAGCCGAGTTCCGCAGAGGCGATCTCTTCCTGGGGGCGGCCGTCCTCTCGGTAGATCCAGATTCGCTGCACCCCACGGGTCTGCCAATGGACCGGGACGGACTCTCCATGGCCGCGGGCCGCCGGACGGGGGTGGAGCTTTCGGGACGGATTCCGCTGACCCCGATCCTCGAAGGGCTCTCCCTTCACTGGGACACCCAGTTATGGGACCAGGCGCCCCAGGCCTGGCGATACGCCCCGGACCGGACCTGGGACGCCCGGCTTCGCTTCCACGATGTCTTTTTCGAGACCCGGAACCTCGAGGTCTGGGTGGATGTGGGGATGCGCGGCCGCGACGGGATGACTGTACCTCTGGCCGATCCGGACCAGGCGGAGCCGGTGATGGCCACGGTGCCGTTGAGTCAGAGCTGGTACGGGCGGCTCCAGATCCGGGTGGTGTCGGCCAAGATCTTCGTGCACTGGGACAACTTCACCTTCCGTGACAACAACCAGGATCTTCCGGGCCGCGTGCTTCCCCAGACCCGAGCCATGTATGGGGTGAAGTGGACCCTCTGGAACTGAGAACCCGGTGGATCGCGAGGAGGGCGTCCCCACCCGCTCGCGCCCTTGAGTGAAGCAGGCGAGAGGGGTTATCCTTCATGGCTAATGGCTAGAACACCCCTTCGAAGCATGACCGGATTCGGCGAGGCGGAGCAGGACTCCGACCTGGGGCGGGTGCGGGTGGAGATGCGGACGGTGAACCATAGGTACCTGAACGTCCAGGTCCGGGTACCCAACGGCATGGACCGGCTGCAGAACGTCCTGGAGGCTCGCCTCCGTTCCCGCTTTGCTCGCGGGCACCTCACGCTGAGGGTTTCGCTGGATACGTCCGGTGCCGACGATCCCGACGCCGTCCCGGTGGACGTGGAGCGGGCCCGAGGCTACCGAAACGCCCTGCGGCGGCTCCAGGAGGAGCTGGGTGTGGGAGGATCGGTGGATGTCGGACTCCTCGCCGGCTTCAGGGAAGTCTTCCGGGCACCGGACCCCGAGACCGCCGCCGCTGACCTGGACCCAGAGCTGGTGCTGGAACTCACCGATCAGGCCGCGGACCAGGTCCTGGAGATGCGAGAGGCCGAAGGAGCCCGGCTGGCCCGCGACCTCTCAGGGCGTCTGGAGGCCATGGAGGCCGAGCTCGAAGCCATCGAGCAGCGGGCTCCGGAGCGGTTGGTGGAGCACCGGGATCGCCTGCGCGACTCCGTCCGGGAGCTCCTGGACGGACAGGCCCCGGTGGACGAGGAGCGGATCGCCCGGGAGATCGCCCACCTGGCCGAGCGTTGGGACATCCACGAGGAGGTGGTCAGGTTCCGGTCCCATCTGGCCATGTTTCGGGACACGCTGGAATCCGGAAGTCCGGATGGAGTGGGCAAGCGGTTCGGCTTCATCTCCCAGGAGATCCTGCGTGAGGTAAACACCATGGGCTCGAAGGCCAATGACGCCCAGGTGGCGGCACATGTGGTGAACCTCAAGGGAGAAGTGGAGCGGCTGCGGGAGCAACTGGAGAATGTCGAGTGATCACCGGACTTCCGTATCGACCGTGCCCCCTGGTCCTCGCGGCTCCCAGCGGAACGGGCAAGACCACCATCGCCCATGCCCTTGTGGACCGATTCGACCACTTCGTCTTTTCGGTTTCGGCCACGACGCGCCGCGCCCGGGGCGACGAGGAGCACGGCGTGGACTACGACTTCGTGTCGCGGGAACGATTTCGGGCCATGATCGAGGACGGTGAGCTGGTGGAGTGGGCCGAGGTCCACGGGAATCTCTACGGGACGCCCATGGCGAACCTGGAGGCGGCACAGGATCGGGGCGAGCACGTGGTGCTGGACATCGACGTCCAGGGGGCTCGCCAGATTCGCAGACGGATCCCGGAGGCCGTCCTCATTTTCGTCTTCCCGCCGTCGGCGGAGGCCCTGTGGGATCGCCTCACGTCCCGGGGCACCGAGAAGCTGGACGAGGCGCGTCGCCGCATGCGGGCGGGCCGAGGCGAATTGGAAGAAGCGAGGCACTTCGACTACATCGTGGTGAATGACGACCTGGAGCGGGCCGTGGCCCGGGTCAGGGCCATCGTCGAGGCTGAGAGCCACCGTCCAGCCCGGGCCCTGGACCTGGCCGACAGCGTGTCGCGACTCAGGCGCGAGATCGACGAGGTGGTGAAGCGAGCCGGAGCCGAAGAAGTGACCCGGGGGTAGGAGCAACGCAGGCCCGGGGCAAAGTCCCCGGGCCATCTATTGAACCAGGAGGAGACGTCATGCAGGTCTTTACGCCGAACGAAGTGGCAAAGAACACCGGGAGCAAGTACCTGGGGGTGCTGGTGGCCGCAAAATACACCCGCGAGCTGAACGCCCTCCCCCGGGATCTCAAGCCCCTGGGTGAGGAGAAGAAGCTCACGACCCGGGCTCTCGATGCCCTCACGTCGGGCCAGATCGAGTTCCGACTCGTGGGTCGTCGCCGCCGGGGCGAGTAGCCCGGTGGGTGGCTCTGCCCTGGCGCCCCGCCCGCCCTGGGCGGACAGGACCATCGTCCTCGGGGTCACCGGGGGGATCGCCGCCTACAAGGTGGTGCAGGCCGCCCGGGACCTGACCCGGCTGGGGGCTCGGGTTGAGGTGGTGCTGACGGAAGCCGCCGCCCGCTTCGTGGCCCCGCTCTCCTTTGAGGGTGTGACGGGACGTGGCGTCCATCGATCTCCCTGGTCCGCCAGGGGGGGTGCTCTGCACATGCGCCTGGCCCGCGACGCCGACCTGGTGCTCGTGGCCCCGGCCACCGCCGACCTCCTGGCCCGGGCTGCCCAGGGCCGGGCGGACGATCTCCTCACCACGCTTCTCCTGGCCACCTCCGCCCCCGTGATCCTGGCTCCGGCCATGAATCACCGCATGTGGGCGCATCCGCAGGTCCGCGCCAACGCCCGGCACTGCTCCGAGTCGCTGGGCTACCACCTTGTGGGCCCGGACGCGGGTGCGCTGGCGGTGGGGGAGGGCGAGGGCGAGGGGCGGATGGTAGAACCTCGGGTCTTGGTGGAGTGGGCCGGAGCCCGGCTGGGACGTTCGGAGGTCTGGGCGGGCCGACAGGTGGTGATCACGGCCGGGCCCACCCGCGAGTCGCTGGATCCCATCCGATTCGTGAGCAATCGGTCGTCTGGCCGGATGGGGTTTGCCATCGCCCGGGAGGCATGGCTCAGGGGCGCAGAGGTGACCCTGGTCACCGGCCCTTCGCCCCTCCCGGATCCCGTCGGCGTGGAGGCGGTCCGAGTGGAATCGGCCCAGGAGATGCTCGAGGCCGTGCGACCCCGGATGGCCGGTGCCGACGTGGTGGTCTACGCCTCCGCCGTTTCCGATTACCGGTCCACTGATCCTGCCCGAGAGAAGATTCGGAAGTCGGAGGGGGACGGGCGGTTCGAGCTGGCGTTGGTGGAGACCCCGGACATTGCCCGTGAGACGGCGTCGAACCGGTCGCCTGCGGCCGTGGCCATAGGCTTTGCCCTGGAGACCACGGGTCTGGAAGAACGGGCAGCGGAGAAGATGAGGGAGAAGGGATTCCACCTCATCGCCGCGAATCCCGCCGGGGAAGAGGGCGCCGGGTTCGAGGTGGAGACGAACAGGGTCACCCTCCTGGACCGCTGGGGCGGCCGCGAGGCGCTTCCCGTCCTTCCGAAGGCCGAGGTGGCCAGGCGCCTCATGGACCGGGTGGAAACCTGGCTCGCAGAGGGTCTGCCGGAAGCCGCGGGCGCAGGCTCGTGACCTCCGGGAGGCCGGATCCCGCTCTGGTGGCTCGTCTCCTTCGACAGAGAAGAGAGTTCGGCCACGGACCGCTGACCCTGGAGACGCTGGACCGGAGCCAGGCGCTGAGCCTCGCCGCCGGCAGGGGGCGGGCCTCCGCCAGCGAGGCTCTACCCACGACAGGCGATTCGACCAGGGAGTCAGATGACGCGGGTGGGCCCTTCGCGCCCCCCGGAGAGTACGACGCACTTCGAGAGGCAGCCTTGGTCTGCACCCGGTGCCGACTGGCGAAGGGACGTACGCAGGTGGTATTCTCCGATGGGAGCCCGGACGCCCGCGTCATGGTGGTGGGAGAAGCGCCCGGCGCCAACGAGGACCGGACGGGACTCCCTTTCGTGGGACGGGCGGGAAAGCTCCTGGATCTGCTCCTGGCCAGTGTCAGCCTCTCGCGGCGGGACTCGGTCTATATCTGCAACGTTCTGAAGTGCCGCCCCCCGGGCAACCGGGACCCCCGGAGTGACGAGATCGAGGCGTGCTCCCCGTGGCTCCACCGGCAGATCGAACTTGTCGAGCCGGAGGTGATCTTGGCGGTGGGAACCTTTTCTGCCCAGTTGCTGACCGGACGGAACATGGCGCTGGGCAAGCTGCGGGGTGAGGTTTATAGTTACCGGGGGACTCCGTTGGTGGTGACGTACCATCCGGCGGCGCTCCTCCGGAATGCGGGGTGGACTCGGTCCACCTGGAGCGACCTGCAGCTTCTGCGCGGAGTGCTGGACGGGTCCTGACGGGTCTCGTTGAGCCCCCCACCACGTCCACCTGAGCATTCGTAACCCCAAGTCCCAATTTCCCGGCAGCCCTCCGACGTGATCCCGCCAAAACTTTCGCACTCGCCCTCCATTCAGCACGATCGGGAACCGCCATACTCCCGCCAGGCCGAGGTCTCGGTGCTTGCGGGCATCCTCCTGGATCAGGACGCAATGATCCGCATCGAGGATGTACTGGACGACTCCATGTTCTTTTCGGAGGACCACCGCATTCTCTTTAGGGGCATGCGGCACCTGCACGAGAAGCGGCGGGGCATCGACGTGGTGACCCTGGGGGATCACCTTCGAGACACCGGCGACCTGGAGCGGGCCGGCGGCGAGGAATACCTGGCTCAGCTCCTGGACGCGGTGCCCACCGCCGCCAATATCCAGTATCATGCCCGGATCGTCCGGGACAAGGCACTGCTCAGGCGGCTGGTCGAGGTCTCCACCCGAACCATCCAGGACGTCTACTCCCCAGGTGAGCGGAGCGTGGAGGAGCTGGTGGACGAGGCCGAGTCCCGGGTCTTCCAGGTGGCCGAGAGTCACGACCGGGGTGGGTTCGTCTGGATCAAGGATCTCCTCTGGGAGGCGTTCGAGAACATCGAGAAGCTCCAGAAGAGCGAGGGTGGGCTCACGGGGGTGCCCTCGGGCTTCGGGACCCTGGACCGGATGACCACCGGCCTCCAGAACGGAGACCTCATCATCGTGGCGGCGCGGCCCGCCATGGGAAAGACGTCGTGGGTGCTGAACGTGGCCCAGAACGCCGCCATCGACCACAAGGTGCCGGTAGCACTCTTTTCGCTGGAGATGTCGAAGGAGCAGCTCGTGCAGCGGCTCCTCTGCGCAGAGGCCCGGGTCGATGCCCAGAAGCTTCGCACTGGACGCCTTTCGCCGTCGGACTACCAGCGCATCGGGACGGCGGGAGCCAAGTTGAACACCGCTCCCATCTGGATCGACGACTCCCCGGGTGGCACCGTCCTGGAGATGCGGGCCAAGGCCCGTCGCCTGAAGGCCGAGGGAGGGCTGGGACTCCTGGTGATCGACTACCTGCAGCTCATGGCCGGTTCGGGCCGGCAGGAGAGCCGCCAGCAGGAGGTGAGTCAGATCTCCCGGGGTCTCAAGGGTCTGGCCCGTGAGCTGGAGGTGCCGGTCATCGCCCTCTCCCAGCTCTCTCGCGGACCGGAACAGCGCACCGACCATCGCCCGCAGCTTTCGGACTTGCGGGACTCCGGTTCCATCGAACAGGACGCGGACCTGGTCATGTTCCTGTACCGTCCCGAATACTACAGCTCCACCGGCCTGGACGAGGACGGCAATTCGTTGGAGGGGAAATCGGAGCTCATCGTCGGCAAGCAGAGGAACGGGCCCACCGGCACGGTGAACCTCTTCTTCCACAAGAAATACACCCGCTTCGACGACGTGGCCAGGGAACCAGACGAGGCACACCCGCCCGGCACCGGCGGCGGATCCGTGGGAGGCAACGGTCGGGAGCGGGACGATGTCCCCTTCTAGGGCCCCTTCCAGGGTAGGGGTCGCCGTCCCCGCCGCGGGTGCGGGCCACCGGCTGGGGGGCCTGAGGAAGGCCTTCCTGGAGTTGGCCGGACGGCCGGTCCTCCAGCATTCCCTGGAGCCTTTTCTGGCCCTGGAAGAGGTGGTGGCCGTGGCCGTGGCCCTGCCCGCCGACGAGGTGGGGGACCCGCCGCGGTGGCTCCAGGGCCTGGATCCCAGAATCCGGCTGGTGGCCGGCGGAAGCACGCGGCTCCGCTCCGTCCTGGCCGCGCTGGAGGCGTTGGATGCCGGGGAAGCGCCGGAGGTGGTCCTCATCCATGACGCCGCACGGCCCCTGGTGACGGACGAGATCATTCGACGGTGCATCGACGGCGCCCGGGCCGGCGAGGGAGCCGTGGCGGGTTGGCCGGCGGTGGACACCCTGAAGGAGGTGGACCAGAGCGGTCTGGTGGTGGCCACCCCGGATCGGAGGCGCCTGTGGAGGGCCCAGACTCCCCAGGCCTTCCCCTACCGTCAGCTCCTGGGGGCGTATCGCCGAGCGGCTCAGGCCGACGTACAGGCCACCGACGACGCCGAGCTCTTCGCACGGGCCGGTGGAGCAGTGCGAATGGTGGAGGGGAGCCCGTGGAACCTGAAGGTGACGCACCCCGGTGACGTCCCGGTGGCTGAATTTCTCCTGGGTGACAGAGCCCCGGGGCCCGGGAGGCCGGAGGCGGCTGGCGGCTCCGCTGGCGGCGCCGGAAAGGACGAGCGAGCCGCGGGATGACCGAACCATCGCCGGCCGGGGTTCGCAGGGTAGAGAGCTCGCGGGTCAGGGAGATCGCGGTCCACCTGGACCGGGGCGGGCTTCTGGCGTATCCGACCGAGACGGTCTACGGGTTGGGCAGCGCGGCGACTTCAGAGGGCGTGGAGCTTCTGCGGCGGATGAAGGGACGCTCGACCGAGCGTCCCTTCCTGGCCCTCATCCCGGACCCAGAGGACCGGCAGCTGGCCTGGACACCGGCGGCCCGGGCGCTGGCCGAGCACTTCTGGCCCGGTCCGCTCACCCTGGTGCTCCGGGATCCCACGGAGCGTTTCCCCCCTGGTGTCCGGGACGAGGAGGGAAGGGTCGCCGTTCGGGTGAGCCCCCATCCGTTCGTGCGGAAGCTGGCCCGCATATGGCCCCATCCGCTCCTGTCCACCAGCGCCAATCGATCCGGTGGCCGACCCGCCATGACGGCAGACGAAGCGGCCGGGGCGTTGGCCCATCGTCCGGGGGTGGACCGGCTCTGGGTCGTGGAGGGCGGACGACTGCCTCCCTCTTCTCCCTCGACCCTCGTGGACTGCAGCGACTCCGTGCCTGTGGTTCTTCGTGCCGGAGCAGTCCCGGTTGGCCGTCTCCAGGCGGTGGTGGCTACGATTCGAACCCGACAATCCAACGTGAACACCCCATCTTCGGACTCCGCCCCATGACCCCCGCCACTCCCACTTCTCCGGGCGAACCCTTCAGGCTCCTCTTCGTCTGCACCGGGAATACGTGTCGGAGTCCCCTGGCTGAGGCGCTGACTCGCGAGGCGTTGGACGAACGGGGATGGGAGGGAGGAGTGGAGGTGCGCTCCGCCGGCGTGGCCGCCGCTCCTGGAGGTCGGGCCAGCGAAGGGTCCCTGGAGGTGGCCCGAAAGCATGGATTGTCGCTGGAGGGACACCGGAGCAGCCCCCTCTCGGCCGAGATGGCGGATTGGGCCGACCTCATCCTCACCATGTCGCCGAGTCACCTCGGGGCCGTAGCCATGGCCGGCGGCGGCGATCGGGTGGCGGTCATCACCGAGTTCGCCGCCAGACAGGAGGCTCGGGAGGCGGACCCCCGCGAGGCGGCCCAGGTGGCCGGTGGGGTGCCCGATCCCTTTGGCGGAGACCCGGAGGCCTACGAAGCCACCTACCGGGCCCTGGAGCGGCTGGTGGAAGAGGTTCTGGATCGCCTCGAGCCCGTGGTGGCGCCATGAGGCGATCTACGGACCGGGGGGGAGCAGACCCGCTGCACGCCGGCACCCGAGTGCTGGCCCTGCTGGGGGACCCGGTGGATCACTCCCTCTCGCCCGTCATGCAGAACGCCGCCTTCGCCGAAGCGGACGTGGATGGGGTCTACGTGGCCCTTCGGTGTGACGGAGGCGACCTCTCCGGTCTGCTTCGGGGTCTGGCCCGGGCCGGCGGTGGGGGCAACGTGACCCTTCCTCACAAGCAACGGGCGGTTTCCCTGGTCGATGAGCCGACCTCGGCGGTGCGCCGGACCGGGGCCTGCAACACCTTCTGGCTGGAAGACGGCAGGATCCACGGGGACAACACCGACGTGGAGGGGTTCCGACGAGCACTGAATGTCCTCATCGATGGAATTTCCGGCGCGCGGGTGCTTCTGCTGGGAGCCGGGGGCGCCGCCCGTGCCGCCGTGGCTGTGTTCCGTGACGACGGCGCCGGGGAGGTCCACATTCTGAATCGGACGGTGTCCAGGGCACGGGAGCTGGCGAGCCGCCTGGGTGACGGCCAGGTCCAGGTTCTCCAGGAGCCCGACGCCCTCCTGGCCGGCACCTACGACCTCGTGGTGAATGCCACCCGGCTGGGGCTCGATCCGGAGGATCCCCTTCCTGTGGACCTGGAAAAGCTGGATCGGGTGGGGGCCCTCTACGACATGGTCTATCGACCCGAGGAGACACGGCTGGTCCACCAGGCCCGGGAGCGGGGGATCGTGGCCATGGATGGAGGTGAGATGCTGCTCCAGCAGGGGGCCGCGGCCTTCGAGCGGTGGTGGCGGCGCCCGGCCCCCACAGAGGCCATGCGGGAGGCGCTTCAGGGCCGGGCGCCCGAGGGGGCCGGTGCCAGACGTCTGGACGGAGCCTCCGGTCCCCAGGGGACTGGGGGATGAAGCGGGCCGCTGAGAAGGGAGTCCGACGGCTTCTCCACCTGCTCCTCCCTCCGGCGTGTGCCGGTTGCGAGGCACCCCTCTCGTTGAAGGGCGGTCGGGTTTGTCCCCGGTGCCGGACACGACTCAAGGAACCGCCCCATCCGCGTTGCCCCCGCTGCCACGCGCCTCGGGGCACCGGGCTCCCCGCCTCCAGGCCCTGCCCGGAGTGTTCGGAATGGCCCGACGTGCTGATACGTGCCCGGGCAGCCGTCCTCATGGCTCCCCCCGCCGACAGCCTCGTCCACCAGCTCAAGTACGGTGGATGGCCCGAGCTGGCTCCGTTCATAGCGGCTCGCATGGCCCGGGCTTTCCCGAGGGTGGAACTATCGGCGGGATCGCTCGTAGTGGCCGTGCCCACCACGCCGTCCAGGGAACGGGAGCGGGGCTACAATCAGGCCGAGTTGCTGGCCGAATGCGTGGCGGAGGCGTTCGGGCTGCCGCTGGTGAAGGCGCTGACCCGGGTGGACGGCGGCGAGACGCAGGTCGCCTTGCACCGGCACCAGCGCCGGAGTAACGTCGAGGGCGTTTTTCGGCCCGTGGACGCCCGACGGGTGGAGGTGCGAGGGAGTCCTGTTCTGCTGGTGGATGACGTGCTCACCACCGGAGCCACCGCCGGGGCTGCGGCCCTGGTCCTGGAAGCCATGGGGGCCCGGGACGTGCACCTGTTGACGTTCGCGCGGTCGTTGCCTGGCGGAGATTGAAGCGGCGAGCCAACAACTCGGGCCACCGGCGACCAACAATTCCCCGGGACAGAACCGAGCGCCAGATTCCAGAGGCGTTCCTGACGGTTCATTCCGGCGTGGCGATTTCTGAAACACTTTATCAAATAGAGGAGCAGAGCGATGTCCATTCGTGTGGCGATCAACGGTTTCGGGAGAATTGGGCGCTTGGTTCTGAGGGGTAACCTGGAGTCGGGCCGCGACGACCTGGAGATCGTGGCGGTGAACGACCTCACCGACAACGAGACGCTGGCCCACCTGTTCAAGTACGATTCCGTGCATGGGACCTTCCCGGGGCGGGTTGAGACCACACAGGAGGGGCTTCGGGTGGACGGCCACGAGATCAAGGTCCTGAGTGAGCGGGATCCGGCCCAGCTCCCCTGGCGGTCGCTGGGGGTGGACGTGGTGGTGGAGTCCACCGGCCGCTTCACCCAAAGAGAAGATGCGGCCAAGCACCTGGAGGCGGGGGCCCGGAAGGTGCTCATCTCGGCGCCGGGCAAGTCCGAGGATGTGACGATGGTCCTGGGGGTCAACGAGTCGGACTACGACCCCGAGGCCCACGACGTCATCTCCAATGCATCGTGCACCACCAACTGTCTAGCGCCCGTGGTGAAGGTCCTGGCCGAGCGCTTCGGCTTTGCCCGGGGGCTCATGACCACCATCCACGCCTACACCAATGACCAGGCCACGCTAGATGCTCCCCACAAGGATCTCCGGAGGGCCAGGGCGGCGGGCCTCAGCATGATTCCCACCACTACCGGAGCGGCACGGGCCACGGCTCTGGTGCTGCCCGAGGTGAAGGGGAAGCTCGACGGGATGGCCATCCGCGTCCCCACCCCCAACGTCTCGCTCGTTGACCTGACGGCGGAGCTGGAGTCGGACGTCACGCCCGCGGAGGTGAACCTCGCCTTCCAGGAGATGGCGCAAGGACCCCTCGCGGGAATTCTGGACGTCTCGGAGGAGCCCCTCGTCTCGGTGGACTATGTGGGCAATCCGGCCTCGGCGGTGGTGGACCTGCAGACCACGGACGTGGTGGGTGACCGGTTGGTGAAGGTTCTGGCCTGGTACGACAACGAGTGGGGGTACTCCATGCGGGTGGTGGACATGGTCCGCTACATCGCGGAGCGTCTCCCCGCTCGGACGGAAGGCTGAGACGGTGCCCAGCAGGCTCACCCTGGCCGACCTCCCACCGGAGGAGCTGGCCGGGGTCCACGTGCTGGCCCGCGTGGACTACAACGTCCCGCTGAGCTCCAGCGGTGAAGTGGGGGACCGCACCCGGATCGAGGCCACGCTCCCCACCCTCCGGCACCTGTCGGAGGCAGGAGCCCGGACCGTGCTGGTGTCCCACCTGGGCCGGCCTGAGGGCAAGCCGGACCCGGACTACTCTCTGGCCCCAGTGGCAGGGGTTCTGTCGGAGCTCCTGGAGCGGGAGGTCCCCTTCCTCGAGGATCGTCCCGGCAGCCCCGAGCTTGAACAAAGTGTTCGATCCGTCCCCGATGGGGGTCTGGCTCTGTTGGAGAACATTCGTTTCCTCGCCGGGGAGACCGACAACGATCCGGAGCTGGCCGGAGCCCTGGCGGAGCTGGGCCAGGTGTTCGTGGGAGACGCCTTCGGCGCCGCGCATCGGGCGCACGCCTCCACCGTGGGGGCGGCTCGGGAGATCCGGCGTCGGGGAGGTCGTGCGGTGGCCGGACACCTGATGGAGCGGGAACTCCGCTTTCTGGGTGACGCCCTCGCCGATCCCGAACGACCCTTCGTCGCCCTCCTGGGCGGTGCCAAGATCTCGGGAAAGATCGACCTCATCGAGGCGATTCTCCCCAGGGTGGATCGCCTTCTGGTGGGAGGCGCCATGGCCAACACCTTCTTCCGGGCCCTGGGTCTCGGTACCGGTGCCTCGCTGGTGGAGGAAGACCGGGTGGAGATGGCCGCAGAGCTCCTGGAGAGGGGAGGCGAGCGCCTCCTCCTTCCGGTGGACTGCGTGGTGGCCCCGGAGATCGGGGATGATGTCTCCACTCGCGTTGTGGACCGGACCGATGTTCAGGAGGACGACCGGATCGCCGACATCGGACCTGCGAGCCGGGAACTCTTCGCCCAGGAGATCTCCGGCGCCCGCACGGTCGTGTGGAACGGACCCATGGGCGTGTTCGAGTCGACTCCCTTCGCCGCCGGCACCAGGCACGTCGCGCTGGCTGCCGCCGAGGCCGCCGACAAGGGGAGCACGGTGGTGGTGGGCGGGGGCGACTCGGTAGCCGCTGCGGAGATGGCTGGAGTCGTCGATCGGATGACCCACGTCTCCACCGGGGGGGGAGCCGCGCTGGACCTCATGGCCGGCAAGACCCTTCCGGGAGTCGAGGTGCTCGAACTGGCAGAGGAGGACTGATGGCACCGAGGACGATGGTAGCCGGAAACTGGAAGATGAACCTGGGACCGGCCGAGGCGGCCGACTTTGCACGAGATCTCACCCTTCCTCCATCCATACGGTCGGAGGTGGCTCTCTTCCCTCCGGCCCTGTCCCTGGCAGCGTTGAGGGAGGAGCTCGGCGAGGGACCGGAGGTGGCCCTGGGGGTACAGAACGTCCACTGGGAAACGTCCGGAGCCTACACGGGTGAGCTCTCGGTGGCCATGGCCGCCGAAGCCGGTGCCACCTTCGTGCTGGTGGGCCATTCCGAGCGGCGACACATCTTCGGAGAAGACGACGACGACGCCTCGCGGAAGGTGGAGGCGGTCCTCCGGGGAGGACTCACGCCGGTACTCTGTGTCGGGGAAACCCTCGAGGAGCGGAAGCGGGGGGAACTGTCCGGGGTGATCCTTCGGCAGTTGGAGGCCGTCCTGGCGTCAGGAGAGGTCGAGGACCGGATCACCACTGAGGCCCGCCTCGTTGTGGCGTACGAACCGGTGTGGGCCATCGGCACCGGAGAGACGGCCACGCCCGCGGACGCCTCCGAGGCCCACCGGATTCTGAGGGAACGCCTCGTCTCTCGCCTGGGGGATACGGTCGGCCAAGGGGTGCCCATCCTCTACGGCGGATCCGTGAAGCCCGATAACGCCGGCGACCTCCTCTCCGCCCCGGATGTCAACGGCGTCCTGGTGGGAGGCGCCTCGCTGGACCCGACTTCCTTTGCCCGGATCGTGGCTCAGGGCGGTTGACATCGACGGCCCCCAAGGCGACATTTTCTTGCTAATCCGGAACACCCGAACGCGGTCTGACCGTTCATGTTTGGCTTTTTTCTCACGCTACTCGTACTTGACGGTATCTTCCTCACCGTCATCATCCTCCTCCAGGCTGGAAAGGGGGGAGGTCTCGCCGCCATGGGGGGAGGTGTGACTTCCACCGAAGGCGTCCTGGGCGGACGCCAGGCAGCCACCTTTCTGGTGCGGGCCACCTGGGCCGGAGGAGCCGCCTTCATGGTGCTGGCGCTGATCCTGGCCATCCTGTCGTCCAGGGAGCACCAGCCGGGCTCAATCCTGCAGCAGGACCTCCAGCAGGTGCCGACCCAGCCCACTCCGGTGATTCCGGGGGCCGACGCGGATCCCGGGGAAGGGGCAGCCCCTCCCCCGGCCGATCCAGGTGGTGACGGGGGTGCGGTCCCGGACACGCCGTGACCTCCGAGGGTCGAATGATCCCTCCGCCCCCGGACTCCTCCCCGTGCAGCAATGTTGGGAGGACCTTCGGGTGACCGTCCCTGGCGCACCCGCGTCCCCCGCCTCACATCCGGGAGCCGATGACGGCGTCCCGGACTCCCTTGAACGACTTCTGGTTCTTTACCACGCCCTGTACCTGACTCGTCAGGCAGAAGAGCGCCTGGAGGAATTCCACGACCAGGGCCGGATCCCCGGACACTTCCACCGCTCGCTCGGGCAGGAAGGTGGGGCGGTGGGGGCGACCATGGCCCTCAGACGTCGTACCGACGGCACCGGTGACCTGGTGGCGCCGACGCCTCGGACCACCGGTGCCCTCTTCGTGATGGGGGCCACGCCGCTGGAATACCTGCGGCAGTGTCTCGGCCGCGCCGGCGCGCCCACCGGTGGAAGAGACCCGGGACCGGGATGGACCGATCTGGATCGTGGCCTCCTGGCTCCCCTCCCGGCCATGGGTAACCTGGTGGAGGTCATGGCGGGGGTGACCCTGGCCCTCAAAATGCGGGCCGAAGACCGGGTGGGCATGGTCTTCACCGGCGACGGGGCCACCTCCACCGGAGCCTGGCACGAGGGACTCAATTTCGCAGCGGTCCGCCGCTGCCCACTGATTCTGGTGGTGGAGGCGAATCAGTGGGCGTTCTCCACCCCCACCCATCGGCAGACCCGGATCCAGAGCTTCCTGGAGCGATGCGCCGGATACGGCATCCAGGGCGTCCAGGTGGACGGGACCGACGCGGTGAGAGTGCACGAGGTGGCCCGGGCCGCGGTGGAGCGCGCCAGGGCCGGCGAGGGGGTCCAGGTGGTCGAACTCGGCTACTACCGACTGAGCGGCCACGACCTGGATGACGATCAGGCGTACGTGGATCCGGCCGAGTTGGAGCGGTGGAGGGCCAGGGACCCCCTGCAGCTCCTCCGGGATCGCCTCCTGGCGGCCGGGGCCGGCGACACGTCCCGTATTCGCGAGCTGGAGGAGACGATCAGGGACGAGGTGGTGGAGGCGGCGACGGAAGCGCTGGCCAGCGAGTTTCCCCAGGCGAGTCCGGAGGTGGAGGGGTGAGCACGCAGGCGCCGGACCATGTGAGCCGAACACGCCGACGCGAACCGGTGACCTTCCTCGAGGCCATCGCGGAAGCCCTCTGGGAGGAGATGGAGCGCAGTCGGGACGTCTTCCTCATGGGGGAGGACATCGGGGTCTACGGGGGAGCGTTCAAGGTGACCCGGGGATTTCTGGAGCGATTTGGCGAGGAGCGTGTCATCGACACCCCCATCTCGGAGGCCGGCTTCACAGGTGCCGCCGCCGGGGCGGCCCACATGGGGCTCCGGCCGGTGGTGGAGATGCAGTTCATGGACTTCATCTCTCCCGCCTACGACATCATCACCAACTACATTGCCACCTCCCGCTATCGGGGCAGTGGTCCGCAGCCCCTGGTCATCAGGGGGCCGGTGGGGGGAGGGAACCGGGGCGGTCCGTTTCACTCGCAGAACGTGGAGATGGCCTTCTTCCACACTCCCGGTCTCAAGATCGTGTATCCATCGACGGCTCGGGACGCCAAGGGTCTGCTCAAGTCGGCCATTCGGGATGACGACCCGGTCATCTTCGAAGAGCACAAGGGCCTGTACCGGGCGCCGTTTCTGCGGGAGGTCCTCCCGGATGAGGATTTCACCGTGCCGCTGGGCAAGGCGCGAACCGTCCGGTCCGGCACGGACGTGACCGTGGTCACCTACGGCCTGATGGTGCACCGTTCGCTCGAGGCCGCCGAACGCCTGGCCGCCGAAATGGACGTCTCCCTGGAGGTCATCGACCTGCGGACACTCCTCCCACTGGACGACGAGGCCATCATGGCGTCGGTCCAACGCACCGGAAAGCTGGTGGTGGTGCACGAGGACACCCGCACCGGTGGAATTGCCGGCGAGATTGCGGCCCGGGTCAACGAGCAGGCCTTCGAGTGGCTGGACGGTCCGATTCTCCGGGTCACGGCCATTGACGCCCCTGTCCCCTACGCCGGACCCCTCGAAGATTACATGCTTCCCGGCGTCGATGACGTGGTGGAGGCGGTCCTCTACCTTGCCAACTACTGAACACAGCTTAAACTCAGGGTCCGCAGCGACCCTGCACCTTCTACTCCTACGGACGACGGAGAATCATCGTGGCTCGGATCGAAGTGCCCATGCCCCAGATGGGTGAATCCATCGCAGAAGGTACGGTTTCCAAGTGGCTCAAGGAGATCGGCGACGAAGTCGAACGA
>SLNQ01000113.1 GCA_007132965.1 Gemmatimonadota bacterium
ATGCGAGCCCGGACAGAACTACTGGCGTTATTGGCCAGAACTACTGTCGCTGTGCGGACAGAACTACTGCCGGCCGACACCGCGGGTCAACCCACCGCACCAATCATATCGAAGATCGGCAGGTACATGGCCACGATCATGCCACCCACCACCACACCGAGCACCACGATCATGATGGGCTCCAGGGCCGCCAGCAGCGCGCTCACCGCCGAGTCCACCTCGTCGTCGTAGAAGTCGGCGATCTTGGTCAGCATCTCGTCCAGCCCACCGGTCTGCTCACCCACGTTGATCATCTGCACCACCATGGGTGGAAAGACCCCGGATTTCTTCAACGGACCCGAGATGGTCTCACCCCCGGCAATCGAGCTCCGGGAGCCCATCACCGCGTCGTGGATCACCCGGTTCCCCGCCGTCTTGGCGGTGATCTCGAGGCCCTCGAGGATCGAGACGCCGGACGAGACCAGGGTGCCCAGGGTGCGCGTGAAGCGGGCCACCGCCGTCTTCCGCAGCAGGTCGCCCATGATGGGCAGCTTCAGGAGGAGCCCGTCGATCACCCGCTCGCCGTTGTCGGTCTTGTAGTACTGCCGGAACGCGAACGCCGCCGCGCCCGCCCCCAGCAGCACCGCCCACCAGTACGCTTGTAAGAAACCCGACATGGCGATCACGATCTGGGTGGGCAGCGGCAGCGGGACTCCGGCCGAGGCAAACATCTGCTGGAAGGTGGGAATCACGAAGATGAGCAGCACCGCCACCGCCGCCACGGCCACCAGCACGATGACGATGGGATAGACCATGGCGCCCTTGATCTTGCGAGCCAGGGCGTCGTTCTTTTCCAGGAAGGTGGCCAGCCGCAGGAGGATCGTGTCCAGGATACCGCCGGCCTCACCGGCCGCCACCATGTTCACGTAGAGGCGCGTGAAGATCTTGGGGTGCTTGCCCAGGGAGTCGGCCAGGGTGTTCCCCGACTCCACGTCGTAGAGGACCTCCTTGATCGTCTTCTGGAGCCGCTCGTTGTCGGTCTGCTCGGCCAGGATCTCCAGGCACTGCACCAGGGGCAGCCCCGAATTGATCATGGTGGCGAACTGCCGGGTGAAGATCACGATGTCCCGGGTCTTCACCCCCGTCCCCAGCGTGATGGAGATGGACCGTTCTTTTTCCCGGATCGCCACCGGAATCATCTTCTGCCGGTGGAGGTAGGTGGCCACCTCTTCCTTCGAGGTGAGCTCCACTTCGCCGGTTCGGATATCGCCACCGGCGGCGGGTCGGGCGCTATAGGTGAAGACAGGCATGGTTCTTCAGGGGGTTGGGGTTCTGCTCCCGGGTGCCGTCAGCCGGGCACCGTCTCGGTCTCACCCACCGACCGGAGAAACTCCTGCGGGTCGGGCGCCCGTCGCACCGCCTCCTCCAACTTCACCTCACGGCGGAGGTAGAGCTGCTGCAGCGCGTCGTTCATGGTCTGCATGCCGTGCTTCTTGCCGGCCTGCATGAGGGAGTAGATCTGGTGCACCTTCTCGTCGCGGATCAGCGCCCGGATGGCCGGCGTGCAGATCATGACTTCGGCGGCCAGCGCCCGTCCGGGCTCCCGTGCCTTGGGCAGCAGCGTCTGGGTCACCACGCCCTCCAGGACGAAGGCGAGCTGTGCCCGGATCTGGGACTGCTGGTGCGAGGGGAAGGCGTCGATGATCCGGTTCACCGATTCGGCGGCCGAGTTCGTGTGGAGCGTCGCCAGGACCAGGTGACCGGTCTCGGCAATGGTCAGGGCCGCCGCCATGGTTTCCAGGTCCCGCATCTCGCCCACCAGGATCACGTCGGGATCCTGCCGGAGGGCGTACTTGAGGGCCTGGGCAAAGCTCTGGGTGTCCGAGCCCACCTCCCGCTGGTTCACCGTGGAGTTCTTGTGCCGGTGAATGAACTCGATGGGGTCTTCCACGGTGATGATGTGGCTCTTTCGCTCCCGGTTGATCTTGTCCAGCATGGCCGCCAGGGTGGTGGACTTTCCCGAGCCGGTGGGACCGGTGACCATGACGAGCCCTCGGGGTCGCTCGGCCAGCGTCTTGGTGGCCGGAGGCAATCCCAGGTCGTCCAGCGAGGCGATCTCGAAGGGGATCTGCCGGAGCGCCATGGCGATGCACCCGCGCTGCTTGTAGCAGTTGCCCCGGAACCGCGACAGGTTCTGGACCCCGAAGGAGAAGTCCAGCTCGTCGTCGGTCTCAAATCGCTTCTTCTGCTGCTCGGTGAGGATCGAATAGGCCAGGTTCAGCGTGTCCTTGGGCGTGAGCACGTGCTCCTGCCGTGAGTTGACCAGGTCTCCGTCGATCCGGATCCGGGGCCGCTCTCCCACCGTGAGGTGCAGATCCGACGCCCTGCGCTCGATCATCTCCTCCAGGAGCGCTCGAATGCTCAGACGGCTACCGCTGTCTTGTTTGGTCGACTCCACGTCGGTCCTCCGTGACGGACGGGAGCTCAGCGCCGAGTCCCCACCCAGATGGCGTGTGTTCAGTTGACGGCGGTCTCCTTGACCACCTCTTCAAGCGTGGTGATGCCCCGCTCGACCTTCCGCAGGCCGTCCACCCGCAGGGTGAGCATCCCTTCCTTGATAGCCTGCTCGCGCAGCTCGTCGGTGCCCACCTCCTGCATGATCATCTTCCGGAGCGACGAACTCATGGCCATGACCTCGTACAGGCCCTGCCGGCCCCGGTAGCCCGAGCCGTTGCAGTCGTCGCACCCCTTTCCCTTGTAGAAGGTGGTCCGGCCCACGTAGTCGTGGGGGATGGAGGCCGCCTCCATGTACTCGTCGGGGTAGGTCGTCTCTTCTTTGCAGGTGGAGCAGATTCGCCGCACCAGCCGCTGGGCCGTCACCAGGTTGAGCGCCGCCGCCACGTTGAAGGGCTCCAGCCCCATGTCGATCATCCGGGTCACGGTGGACGGGGCGTCGTTGGTGTGCAAGGTCGACAGGACCAGGTGACCCGTCAGGGCGGCCTTGATGGAGATCCCGCCGGTTTCCAGGTCTCGGATCTCACCCACCATGATGATGTTGGGGTCCTGGCGCAGGAAGGCCCGAAGCGCCGCGGCGAAGGTCATACCGATCTCGTTTCGCACCAGCACCTGGTTGATCCCGTGGAGGTTGTACTCCACCGGATCCTCGGCCGTCATGATGTTCACCTCTTCGGTGTTCACCTTGGAGAGGGCCGAATACAGGGTGGTGGTCTTACCCGACCCGGTGGGGCCGGTGACCAGCACCATCCCGTAGGGCTTCATGATGGCGTCCATGAAGTCCCGCTCCGCCTTGGGCTCGAACCCGAACTTCTCCAGTTCGAAGGTCAGGTTCCCCTTGTCCAGGATCCGGAGCACGATCTTCTCGCCAAAGATCACCGGCAGGGTGGACACACGGAAGTCCACCACCTTCTTGCGCATCCTCAGCTTGATGCGGCCGTCCTGGGGTACGCGACGCTCGGCGATGTTCAGGTCGGCCAGAATCTTGATGCGGCTGGTGAGGGCCGCCTTCATCTTCATGGGCGGCTTCATGACCTCGTGGAGGGCCCCGTCCACACGGTATCGGACCCGTACTTCCTTCTCATAGGGCTCGATGTGGATGTCCGAGGCCCCCTTCAGCACCGCGTCGGTGAGGAGCCCGTTGATGAACTTGACCACAGGCGCCGCATCGATCTGCTCCTGCAGGGCGGCGACGGAGATGTCCTCCTCTTCGTCCTCGACGTACTCCACGTCGGGGTCTTCGACGAAGTCGGAGAGAATCTCCGCCATCCGGTCGTCGGCGGTATCGTAGTACTTGTCCAGGTGCTTACGGAGGGTGTACTCCCCCACGATCACCGGATCGATCTCGAATCGGGTAATGAACTTGAGATCGTCGATGGCCCCCAGGTCGGAGGGGTTCGCCATGGCCACGGTGAGCTTTCGGCCAACCCGCCGCAGGGGCAGCACGAGGTGCTTGCGCGCCACGTCGGCGGGCACCAGGCGAAGGATCTTGGGATCCACCGTGACCTTGTCCAGGTCCACCGCCTGAACCTGGTACTGGCGAGCCAGCGCCCGGGTCAGCTCGGCCTCTTCCACGAAGCCCATGGTCACCAATACGATGCCCAGCCGGGTGTTGCTCGAGCGGGCCTCGCTCAGCGCCTTCTGGAGCTGCTCTTCGGTGATCAGGCCTTCCCGGACGCAGAGTTCGCCCAGACGATCCTGAATGAGGTTGGTGGCCATTCCGCCAGTCGGCTGTGGAAGTAGGAAGGTCGGGGCGCCGGCCCAGGAAAGAAACATGTACCCACGGGTCCCTCGTTGACCCGGGGGTCCCTGGAAGCCCAACGAAACCTACGGGCCCTGTGAGTTTCCGGTCAAGAAGGATAAACATCTGATTACCAAACCGAAACCAGCGGCCGCAGCCGTTCCAGGGTCGCCGGACCGATCCCCGGGACGTCCAGAAGGTCGTCCACCGTGCCGAATCCCCCCCGCTCCCGGCGGGTCTCCACAATCCGCTCAGCCAGCGCCGGACCGATCCCCGGAAGGGTCGTCAGCGCCTCGGCCCCGGCCCGATTCAGTGCCACCGGCGAGGCGGCCCCGGCTGAGAGGGACCCGGCACCGCCATCCCCCGGCAGACCTGCCGGCGGGTCGTCCAGGTCCAGCACCGTCTCGAGACGGGCCACCGTGGCCTGGCCGATCCCGGCCACCCGGGACAGCTCTTCGGGGGTCCGGAAGGGCCCTTCCGACTCCCGGCTCTCCACAATGCGCCGGGCCAGGGCCGGGCCCACTCCCGGCAGACGGGCCAGTTCCACCTCGGAGTCCCGATTCGGATCGATCCGCTCGCCCTCCGCCAGGGGGGTGCGTCGGCGCTCCTCCTCGGCCAGGAGCCGATCCGTCTCGGCGGTGAGCTCGGCGTACGCAGAGGTATCCGGAGGCAGAAGGGGGGGCACGGGTCGGGCCTCCCAGCCCACCCGGACGAAGCTCGCCACCAGGAGGACGGCGGCGGTGACGATGACGGTCCGGCGCTCTTCGGTGGTCATGCCCGCACCATGGCACGTTCAACGGGCCGCTACCATGGACCCATGGGACGTCCACTCAGAAGGGATCCGTCTCGCGCTGCAGCAGCCCCATGGGTCCCGCCGAGAAGATCAGCCGGGCCCAGATGGCCACCTGGAACTGGGTGCTTCCCACCTGCAATCCGGTGAAGGAGCGCCGGTCATTCAGGGCCAGTTGGCCTCCCACCTCCATCTCCGAGACCCGGGTGTCCACTGCCAGGTTGACCCCCCGGTCCAGTCGGTCCACGAAGAGCACGCATTGCTCGCCCGCGGTGGTGGTCCGGCACTCCTGGACCTGGCCCCAGCTCAGGTCCAGCGCCATGCGAAGGGGCTCCTCGATCCGGTCGGCCAACCCGCCCCGGGGCATCAGGCGGGTCTCCACCGTGAGGCCGTGCTCGCTCCGGGCCCGCTCGGTCGCGCCGGTGGGGTCGCGACCGTCGCCTCGACCCATCAGCCCCCTGTAGCGGGTGCTGAACCCCGGCCCCCACTCCACCACCAGCTCCATGGGCACCCGGAGGTCGGTGCGGATCCGGTCCTGGAGGACGGCTTGCCCGAAGCGTTGGTCGTCGTCCACCCGCTGCCACCCCGCCGAGAAACTCACCCGATCGACCCATCCCTCCCAGTCGGCCGGGAGGGGAAGCTGCGAGACCCCTACCCGCAGGTCCGGCCACGCCCGGGTACGGGTCATCCGCTCGGCCCTCCGGTCCAGTGAGGTGGTCCGGGTATCCTGGAAGTTCACGTTGGCGAAAAAGCTGCCCGCCAGCCGCAGCCCGGAGCCGGCGGTGAGACCGGTCCGGTCCACCAGGGTCGTGGCCGCCACCTCCTGCATGGACTCGAAGTGCCCCTGCCGCCCCAATCCCAGCTGGAAGCGCGCCCCCGGGCTCACCGGCTCCCGGTAGAACCACGAGGTCACCCCGTCCTGAAGGCTCACGTTGATGGGACTCACAGCCCGGGCCAGCCGTCCCCAACCCCCGTAGGCCTCATTGTCGCCGGTCAGACTCCGGGCCAGCCCTCCCGGATCAAAGGTGAGGCTTGTGCGAAAATCCCGTTCGGCTCCGGCGTTTCTCAGCAGCCGCCCCTCCTGGACCCCGGTGAGGGTGTCGGGCGTGAACGCCACCAGTCCGGCGCTGCGGTCCGAACGGTATCGGGTCTGGAGCCCCAGATCGGCCCGGAGCCAGGGGGGAAGGGGCGGGCGGTAGGTCAGACGGCCCTGGACCATTCGCTGCGTCTCCCACCCCAGGTTCCGTCCCAGGAGGGAGCGCTGCTGGGCCTCCACCAGGGGCTGGACCCGGAGGTCCCGGATCCCTTCCTCCGGATCCACGACATCGCGGGTGCTCCGGAACTCCAGGTTCCCCTGCAGGCTGGCGAAGGGTTCCAGCTCCACCCGGAGCACGTTCTCCATCCAGGCCTCCGAGGTCACCTCGGTGAAGCCCGGATCCAGGACCCCCGACATGACGATCTCGTTGAAGCGGGTGGTGGCCCGCTCCCGCTGGCGAAGGGAGTTTCCGGTCCGCACCCGACTCGGGGTCCACTGCAGGCGGGTCTCACGGAGGCTCCGCACCCAGCTCGGCGGCAGGAAGATGCGGGCCACGGGCTCCAGGATCCCGGGGAGAACGCCCACCGTCCGTTCCTCGGGCTCCCAGGTATACCCCAGGCCCAACTCGCTTCCCCGCACCTCGGCGTCGGAGGTGACGGTGGTGGCCGACGAACGCTGGTAGGCCATCCTCAAATCGGCTCCGGGAAGGATGGGGTCCAGCCAGTCCACCCCCGTCTCACCCCGGGCCTGGGCCGCCATGCTGATGCGCGTCTCGCTGAAGCCGGGGGTCCGGAGCCCCGGCAGGAGGTCACCCCTCAGGTCGGTCCCCTCCATGAAGAAGGGATCCCTGGCCGTTCGCTGATGCGAGACGGTCACCGGCATCTCGACGCCCCACTCCGGGGGCAGGAGCTGGCCACCCTGCACGGTCCCCGACAGCGACACGGCCCCGTCGGACTGGAAGGTGGGGCTCGGATCGTCCATCTGGCGAAAATCGGCCCCTTGTCCCGTGTAGTTCATCCGGGCCTGCAGGAGGTCGCCCCCGTCCAGCTCCATGCTCACCACCTGGGCCGAGCTGGGAGTCCGGGATCCGCCGCCCAGCCGCAGCTCGTTGATCCAGAGCTCACCGTCGGTGGGCACCTGCCCCTGGTTCCACACGCCGAGACTCACCTCGCGGACCGCCGCCAGGTTGGGGGCCCGGGCCCGATCCCGCAGCACCACTGCGTAGGTGGAGTCGGCCGACCAGACCTCTACCGGAGGATCGCCGGGACCGGGCGGGTTCACCAGCAGCTCCTGCTCGGCCTGCCGGCGCAGGTCGATCCACTCGCTGAACTCGATCCGGTGCTCCGGCAGCCAGTCCTGGGGACTTACCGCCCGGGGGTTGGCCGCCCGGGTGAGCCGACTCCGGTAGAGGTAGAAGTTCTCGGGGTCGCTCCCCACTTTCAGGTAGAAGTCGGTGGGGGTCTCAGGGCCCCATCGCCCCTCCCGGGCCACCGCCCAGACCCGTAGCCGAGAATAGTTCAGGAAATTCCGCGAGCGCTGGAGGAACCGGTAGTAGACCTCAGCCCGGTCGCCGCCCCCGAGGCCCTGGTACCGAAGCGCCAACGACTTTTCGTTGAACTCCACACCCTGGCCACCCACCGCCGACGTGGGGTCATCGAGCTGTTCCAGCACCCCGGGCGGAGCCTGGTAGGCCGCTCCTTCGGAGAGGGCCGACACCGGTGTCACCTCCATGGACCCCACCCCGGAGAGGGTGTCCCCAGCGATGCCCCGGAGCATTCCCTCCACCCCCCGCTTTACCCAACGCGACCCCACCAACCGCATTCGGGCCAGGGTGATGACTTCGGGCCGAGGGGCCGCCGCCGTGATCCGCATGAACTGCACGGCCCGCCAGTCGGCCTCGGTGAAGGCACCCCCGGGGTTGATGGCGCCGGGACCCCGAAGGGGAATGCGGTAGAGCCGGAAACCCGTGCCGGTCTCGTTCCGATTCCGGGCCACGTACGGCGAGCTCCCGTCCAGCGTGATGACGAAGCGCTTGTACCGCTCCGCCGTGTCCAGCACCCCGTTCTGGTTCAGGTCCTCGGTGTCCCGCCGGCCGTTGCCCCGGGTGCAGTTGGCCCTGGGGTCGCCCCGGGGATACACCCGGCCGGGCTCGGCACGGCAGGTCTCCGGCCAGACCCCCCGGGCATCGGCCTCGGGTCCCCAGACCTCACCGCGCTGGGGATCGGCCTCCTGGTCCAGCTCACCCAGTCCCCACGGGCGGCCCGTGTCGAGGCGCACCCCCGAGGTCTGGCCGTTCTCATCGATGAAGTAGGCATCCTCGCTCACCATCCCCAGGTCGATGATCAGGGTGGCCGAGTCCCCCTCCGCCACGTACAGGTCCAGGAACTCGGTCTGGGTCAGGTCCAACCCCGAGGCCGAGAGGAGGGTGGTGATGGACCGCCAGCGGGGCTCCTCAAAGCTCCCCGGCCCCTCTTCCCGACCAAAGGTGAGCCGCAGTCCGGCCTCCCGTGTCTGGCTTCCGGCAAAATTGATCTGCCGATCGATCTCGTCCTGGGTGAGGAACCCCTCGAAGACCCCGATGGAATCGCCGCCCACCCCTTCCTGCACCCAGGTGTGCTGCCAGACCAGCGAGGCCGCTGACTCGGCATCCATATCTGGCGGGAGGACGGACTCGGCGCCGTCGCGGAAGTCGGGTCGGCTGCCCAGGTGCCAATCGGTGGAGATGAGGCTGACCCTCCGCTCGTCGCCGGCGTCGAAGTCGTCCAGGTACGCGTCACCGGAGATGTTGGGCTCGGGAAGGGAGACGGCCACCTCCCCCTCGAAGCGCAGCTCCGAGGGATTGCCCGTGCGCTCACCTGGAAGGCTCTGGAGGAAGGCATCCAGGAGGGGCGTCTCGTAGGCCAACTCCGAACGCACCCCCACCATGCCCATGGCCCCGGGCTCCGCCCCGAAGCGGGGCCGGTTCACCAGCTCCTGCTCGGTCTGATAGAGTCCCATGAAGTTGATGGCGCCGGCGCCTCCCACCGGAAGCCGGAGGTTGGCCCCTGCCACCGACGCCGGCGACTCCCGGAAGGCGCTCACCTCCTCCCACGACACCTGCAGGCGGTCCGACGAACTCCTGGCCAGGAGGGCTTCGGGCTGCAGGAGGGTGAGTACCCCCGAGGTATGGTCCAGCAGGTAATCCACCTCGGGACGCAGGAGTCGGTCGCCCAGAAAGACCCGCTCGCTGCCCTCCCGGATCCCGAAGCTGCCCAGAGACACACTGGCCGTCACCCCCACGCTCCGGGTCTGTACATCCATGTTCAACCGGTAGAGTCCCGCTGCCTCCCGCTCCAGCGGGTCCACCGTCTCGTAGATGCGGGGGTTGGCGTCGGCTCCAAGGACCGCCCGGCTGGCGTCGGCGTCGAGTCCCTCGGAGGGCACCGGCGGCGGCTCCATGAAGGGACGCAGGGTGGGCATGACGAGAAAGGTCCCCTGCAACCCCCGGCCGTTGGTGGCGTCGGCGCCGGGCTGGAAGAGAAACTGCTGGTCCACCCGGTCCAGCGGCGCCGTTTCGTCCAGCCCGAAGAGTCGAAGCAGGGGGATGGACCGACCCGC
>SLNQ01000079.1 GCA_007132965.1 Gemmatimonadota bacterium
CCCCCGCCGCGTCCCTCATTCGTCACCTGGCCGTCGTACCCGATGCCGGAAGGGTTCGTGCCGAACACGAACCCGTTTTGCCCGTCGTGATAGGTGTCGAAGATGAGGACCACGGCGTCCGAGTCGTCGAGCTGGGAATCCCGGATGGCGGGCCCCTCCACGATCCTGGCTGGATCCGAATCCCAGAGCCAGACGCCGATGTAGATGGCCTCCTCGTCGTACAGAATGCGGACCTCGGTTGGCTCGGACGCCGGAGCGCCGTCCCGGGGAATGCGCTGGACGAAGTGGCTAAGTGGCTCCGCCTCGTCCCAGGCCAGGTCGTCCAGGCGACCGTCGATGACGGGTGGCGTCACCGCCCGCGCAGCCAGAGCCTCGGGTTCGGCGGCGGAGAGGTTGCCGTCCGACTCCTGCATGACGGGATGCGTGGCCAGGTCGACGGGAGAGGAACCGGGGGCCACGGTTGCAGCCAGGCTTGGTCGGGGGGCTGCCGCCAACGCCAGGAGTGTGAGAACGGAGACAAAGCCTTTCATCATGGTTCCATGCCGGCTTGAGATCAGTGGCGAAGAACAGGCCCGCAGGCCATTCAATTCCATGGGTCAGGTTTGAAGTACGTCAAAGATCGGGAACGGGCTCCATCAGGCCAGTGGTCGATGAGGTGGCCGGCGGGATTCTGCCGAGCCTGCTGGCGACGGGTCGGCTATGCGTCAGCGACCCGCCTGCCTCGATCTACTGCGTCCCTACGGAGACAGGGCGTCCGCATAGAAGCGGACCGCGTCCTCCTTCATCTTCACCAGGTCGGGCATGTGGATGTACATCATGTGGCCCGCCTCATAGTACTCGAACCGGATGTTCTCCCGGACCGCGGGGTCGAGCTGCATGTTGGCCACGGTGTAGTCCATGGCGAAGTACGGGGTGGCCAGATCGTAGTACCCACTCTGAATCAGGACATGAAGATACGGGTTCACCGACATGGCACGCCGGAGATCCTCGGCCACATTGAGGTACCGGTTCTCCACATTGGAATAGTCCCACGGCCTGGCCTGGCCCCGGATGTAGTACTCCAGGTTGTTTTCGAGCCCCAGCTCCCGCCGGAAGTAGTCGTTCACGGTGGCAGTGAAGGGACCCATGATCGCTCCATCGTAGGAGGAATCGAACTCGTACCCCTGTCCCACGGCGTCCCGGTCGATCCCTACGAATCGGCTGTCCAGTCGGCCCACGGTCCGACGCTCGTCCCGACGGAGCTCCTTGGCAAAGAGCTGTGTGGTCAGCCGGAGGTTGGCCTGCTCGACGAAATCGGCGGAAAGGCCCGTATATCGGGCAAGCTGAGCCGCAACCTCCCGGATCTCCGATTCGGGTAGCATGTCTCCATGCATGAGGGCCCGGGTGTAATCATTCAGGACGAAGGTCTCCACCTCGGCCAGGAAATCCGCCAGCTCCATCCCCTGGAGTCCAGGCTCCAGTCGATCGTGGTACCAGGCCGTAGCCGCAAAGCTGGGAGCGAACAGGATGTGGGGGAGGTCGTTTCCCACAGCAGGCCGCAGGGTCTGGAAATTCAGCACCGCCGAGACCAGGATGATCCCGTTCAGGTGCATCCCCCGGGTCTGGAGATAGTCCGACATCCCCGACACCCGGGTAGTGCCGTAGCTTTCTCCGGCCAGGAACTTGGGAGAGGCCCACCGCTCGTACTCGGTGACGAAAAGGCGAATCCACTCCGAGAGATACTCGATGTCCTGGGTGTAGCCCAGGAACCGGGCCGGATCCTGCCCGGACGCAGGCCGGCTGTAGCCCGTGTTCACCGGATCCACGAAGACCAGATCCGTCTCGTCGAGCCAAGTATACTCGTTGTCTACCAGAGCGAAGGGCGGAGGGTGGGGGTCATCTACCTGAAAACGGGTATCCGTTCCCGGGTCGCGCATGACCACCCGCCGGGGGCCAAGCCCCAGGTGGAGCCAGACCGAGGCAGCGCCGGGACCGCCATTGAACATGAAGGTGATGGGCCGGTCGGCCGGGTTGTCGACCCCATCCTTCCGGTAGTAGGTGAAGTGGATGTTGGCCAGGTGCGCTCCCTCATCATCGAGGAGGGGGAGGTAGCCGGTGCTGGCCGAGTAGGCCAACGTCTCCCCATCCACCTGGATGCTGCGGCTGGTGGTGACGGGAGTCTGGTCCGGAAGCCGCTCGGCCCGGATCCCGTCCCCATCGATGGCGGAGCCGGCTTCCTGGGCCATCAGGGGACCGGCGGCCCAGGCGCTGAGGAGGATGACCAGGAGAGGCAAGCACTTCCTCTGGCCCATTGATCCGATTCTTAGCATACGTCGTTGATCCTGTGCAGGTGAGGGATAGACAGCATGGGGCGGACGGTCCGTAACCGAAGGCAGTCTGGTGCGGGGGCTGGGTCCGAAACGAGGTTGGTGTTTTTCCGAGGGGGGGACGAACGGGAGTTGGCGAGGCCCTGCACGTCTCCACCCATAAGGGGAGAACGGCCATGGCCAGGCACCTCGGTAGTGGACGCGTACGGGTTAAGCCTACACGTTGGCGACTGTGGCGCCGACGAGCAAGCGGTTGGGTCAAGAACGCAAGACATGACGCGGCATGTCTTGGCAGCAGGTAAGACGCAGCTACGGAATCTTTCCAGTGCCTCTTGAAGCGTAGTTTCGCCCATCGTGACCCTCGGGCGAGATTGACAAGCAGGTCGTCCCCCGGCTCCAGGCCCAGATCCTCCAGGAGGAACTGATCCGACTCGATCTGCTCCCGGCTTCGCAGGCTGGGCAGGGCCGCGTTGGAGCTCACACCGCTCGAGTAGGTGACGCCGTCCTCCTCCAGGGAGAAGCCGCTGGTGGTCCATTCACGCCGTGAGGGTCAACCGGGGGCGTTTTCGCGGCCCCACCACGTGGTAGGGGTTCATCCGGGGATCCAGGACAAAGCTCTGCATCCGCTGGCTCAGCCCGATCCCCGTCTCGCCGGCGATGAAGGCGGGGATCCACCCACCCGACGAGGGGCGTGCCGGCGGAGGCCGGACACCAGGATGGCGTTCATGGGTCTCGGCGGAAGGAACGAAAGATGGGGACGGGCAGGCAAGTCAAAGACCCCCGGCACGGAAAGCAAGGGATGGCGGGCATTCTGGGAGGGCAAGCGGCCCATGGGTGCGGATCAAAGTCCTCGCTGAAGCGAAGGTGGCATCGAGCTGAGATGGCGAAAATACGTGCCAGCCGCACTCATGGCTTTCGTGTCGGTGAGTGGCCACCATCACCTCGTCTTCTGGGTATGCGTCGCCGAATCAGGCGCACCACCGGTCCCCCCCTTCCGTTCCAGTCGCCCGGCGTTGTCGAGCTCGACCCCGATGGCGTGCCGGTTCAATCCCCGGAGCCCCTGCCACCGGATTGATCCATCTGCGTCGAGCCCGGCCGTGAAGCGTCTGGTCTCGGTTCAGCCTCCGGTTCCGCCGGCACCGCCGGCTTGGCCGGGTTCCTCGCGGTAGTCGCTGGCGGGCGGTCCCTTTCTTGCTTGCCCGCCGGTGGGCCCCTACCCTGGGCTCTCGGTCTCTACTGCGACGGCCTTGCACGGCCCTTCCACCGACCGCACAGGCGCAATCCCGCACAGGCACTGCAAGAGAAGAGGTTTATCATGGACGGCCTCCCCATGGGCAGACGAGCGTTCTCTTCAACGAGCCCTTCTTTCCGTGCAACGGCACGAGTCGGTGTCGCGGCGACGGGGGTCGCTCTGGCGCTCCTCCTGGTTGTTGCCGCCAGCGGATGCGAGCCCGTACCCGACGGCACGCCGTACGACCTGGTCCTGGCTGAAGGTCAGGTCATGGATCCCGAGTCGGGGCTGGACGCGGTTCGCTGGGTGGGGATCCGGGACGGCCGCATCGCCACGATCTCGCAGATCCCCCTGGCAGGTGCCGACACCCTGGACGCAGCCGGCCTGGTGGTCGGACCCGGCTACATCGACCTCCACGCCCACGGCCAGGACGAGGAGAACCACCGACTCTTCGCCCTGAACGGGGTCACGACCGCCCTGGAGATGGAGGTGGGTACGGCGGAGGTGGACGAGTGGTATCGGGAGCGGGAGGGCCAGGCTCGGTTGAACCACGGCGTGTCCGTCGGCCACCTGGGGGTGCGGATCGCCTTCTACGACGACCCCTCCGACTTCCTCCCCAGCGGTCCTGGGGGCTACGCCGTGGCCACCGACGAAGAGCTGGACACCATCCGGTCCCACGTTCGTCGGGGGTTGGAGGAAGGGGCCCTGGGCGTGGGCATGGGGATCCAGTACACCCCCGGTGCCACCCGCTGGGAGGTCCTGGAGGTGTTCCGGGAGGCGGCCACTCACCAAGCTCCCGTCTTTGCCCACGTCCGGGGGTTCGGGGTGGAGGAGCCGGGCGGGAGCGTGGAGGCCTTTCTCGAGGTGATGGGTGCCGCGGCCCTTACCGGCGCACCCCTCCACATCGCCCACCTGAACAGCATGAGCCTCGAGGAGACGCCGCGAACGCTGCAGATGTTCGAGGAGGCCCTGGAACGGGGGCTGGACATCAGCGCTGAGGCCTACCCGTATAGCGCCGGGCTCACCTCCATCCAGTCGGCCCTCCTGGACCGGTACGAGACGGCCCCGGACACGGCCCTGGAACGCCTCCAATGGGCCGCCACCGGCGAGTGGCTGGACCGGGAGAGCTTCAACCGCTACCGGGAGGAAGGGGGGGCGGTGGTCCTCCACCTGAACACCCCCGAGATGGAGGCCCTGGCCATCGAGCATCCTTTCACCGCCATCGCCAGCGACGGTCGGATCCGGGACGGGGTGGGCCATCCGCGCACGGCAGGCACCTACGCCCGGGTCCTGGGCCACTACGTCCGGGAACGGGGGAAGCTGTCGCTCATGGACGCCCTCCGGAAGATGGCCCTGATCCCGGCCGAACGCCTCCAGGAATGGTCTCCCGACTTCCGGGACCGGGGCCGAGTCCGGGAAGGGGCCTGGGCCGACCTGGCCGTCTTCGATCCCGAGACCGTGGAGGACCGGGCCACATACGCCGAGCCCGCCCTCCCCGCTGTGGGCTTCCACCATGTGCTCGTGAACGGGATTCCCGTGGTCCGGGACGGGGGAGTGGTGGAGGGCGTGGCTCCGGGAACCGGGATCCGGGCCGGGTCCTGGTCGCCCGGGAGCTGAGCCGGCCTCACCCGGCCGCGGGTGCTCGGCTCTCATCAGCGGCCCACTTTCTGCCTCGATCTGAACAGACCGCCTTCGATCCCCACCCGGAGTGGGTACCGTTCGATGACCTCGCACCCTGGTGAGCTCTCCCTGGCCGCTCGTGCTCGAGCGCATGCGCAACGTCTCGCTGTCCTGGTGCCGGAGGCCCACAGACCCCGTAGGATTCACGGCATCTCCCGAAGCCGTCCAAGGGCTGAGACGCAGTGGGGTCGGAGGCGCACTGGGCGCCAGCCTGGGCGGGATCATCACCGGGGTCCTGGCTGAGGCGGGTCGCGACGCCCCACCTCCGTCTCCTGGCCACCCTCTTCCCCGCATGGCCCGCCAGGAAGGAGGCTGACATGGGGGTGATGAGGGTTGACAGCGGGGGGGAAGCGGTTCCTACACTACTTACTATACTCATGGTCGCCACGCAGTACTGGAGGGCCATGAACTACAATTGGCGAAAAGCGAGAAAAGTGGTAGCCGGTTGGCATGAATGGCCGAGGAAAAGGTCGAGCCGGCACCCTGAAGCAGACGTAAAGGAAACGCAGTATGCGACGTCCCACCTCTCCCCTCTACCTGGCCGTACCGATTTCCCTGATCCTTTTGACCAGCATATCCTGTGAGTCCGACCCAGGCTCACCGGAGGAAGCCGATGACGAGCCGGAAGTGGAGCTGACGGCTGAATTGGCTGCGGAAGCACTTGTTGAGTACTTGGTCGAAGAAGGGTTCATTCCGCAGGAGGGAGTTGTCGGGGAATACGGTATTGGGGTTGCACCTGAGTCGTTCAATGACTCTATCACCACAACTCACGGTGATTATTTCGAGGTAGTGGTGCTGGACGATGGAGAGACATACGTCCGTGGCTACCTGGATGAATACAACCATCTCATCCCGCATTCCCGCTGGAGAAGCGAAAACCAGGACTACTGCGCTGAATTGGGACTGGAGATGAGAACGCCGGCCATGATTGTGGATGCTGGCCCAATCAGCGCAGCCAACTACGACGGTGACGGATACTACCGCGTGGATGTCTACTTCAAAGCCTACCATACCCGCGAAATAATCAGTCAGATGTCAGCGTACTTCCGGGCCACCCTGGACGACGACGGCATTGTCTCTGTCTTCTTTCACGACGAATGGAGTCGAGAAGTGATTGAGACCCTCCAGCCGACCGAAGGGCCGTGCGAGTCCAATGGAGATTCAGACAACGGAGACGACGAGGACAACGGCGACGACGAGGAGTCGGAGCTGATCGTTCAGTTCGACTCCCAGATCGACGCCGAATACCAATCCGAGGAGGCGGACGTCCATTTGAGTTCTGCGGTGGAAGCGGAAATCGGCGTGACATTCGACGAAGAGACCGGGACCTATGTCGGTGAGGGGGTCCTCAGCCACCGTAGGTACGAGGGCAACTTTTCCGATTGGGGCTGTACCGTCGAGCTGGAGGACGGGATCATCGCTGTGGAGTTCGATGGTCCGGAGGTGGATGTGTCGTCGGATGGGTTCGACTTCTATCTCACCGAACCGACGGAAGGAACGGATGCTCCCTCCGTTTCCCTGGACTGCGACGGGTTCGATCCTGACGATCTATTGGATGATATCGCGTTCGAGTTCGCGATCTGGTTCCCGACCTTCGTGCTCCTGCACGAGGAGCATATCGACGACGAACGGAAGGATTTCCACTTCGAGGGCTGGAAGGAATCCGACGAGGCCGGGGTGATCGCGCTGACGGAATTCGAACAGTCCGCCGATCTTACCGATTGGGACCCGGACTACGACGGGAATATCTCCATACCGGTGGAGGAAGCCACCGTGATCGAGATCCACACACCGGACCCGTAGGCTTCGCGCCGGAAGGAGGAAAGGTCGCATGGTGAGTTGCGGTACGCATGTGGTCACGTCGTCGGAATTCGAGTTCTGGCCCATACTCGGCTGGGGGATTTCCAGCAGACCTACGGACTCCCTCCCTGAGGTGTTTCAGACAAGGGAGAAGGAGGGACTTGGACCGTCCAGGCGCCTTCCCGAGGGGGTAAAGACGCCCACCCTCCGTCTCCTGGCCTCCTTCTTCAGCTTGGTCTTCAGCGCAGCGGACCCAGGTCCAAGGTGGCGGGCCGGCGCTCGTCCCTGACCGACACATGCAAGAACCCCGGCGCGGGGGCCGCTAACAGCGCGTTTCGAAACGGGGCGTAGCCCGCAAATAACGAAACCTGCCGGAGCAAGCGACCAGGTGCGGGAGGAGAGGGCGGAGCGTCACCACAGTTTCGCCCGGAACTCTCCACTAATCAGGAAGTCACCAATCTCCGAGCCGCCGGGGAAGTCCACCACGAACTCTGCGGTCAGCTCCCTTCGGTCGGAGTCCAGGACCTGGACGCTGCCGTTGACGGCGCGTTGATCGGTCTGAAAGAAGCGGCCTTCCCCCAGGCGTAACTCGACGGTCTCCACCGAGGCCCCGGCTTCGCCTTCTTCGAGAGGGTGGGCGAAGGACCAGTCTGGAACCAGCTCGAAGTCGCCTGTCGGGAGGGTTGAGGTAACCCCGAGCCCCGGGTTACGAAGCACGAGCCATATCACGAGGTCATCGAATTCCGTGTCCACGTCGTTGAGAATGTCCATGAGTTCGACGAGGATGAAGTTCTGGGCCTCGCCGCTGATCGAGGACGACACGTAGTGCATACGGGCATGTCCTTCCGCCTGACCTTCAAGGGCACCCGTGAATTCGACTCGGAGATCCCCCACCTCCAGGGGTTCCGGAGACGTGGTGGTGTCTCCGCATCCGGCGAGGAGCAGGGCCGCGGTGAGGAGCGACGGCGGGACGCGGGATGAAAGTGCGGGTGTGCGAGGCATTCCGGACTTCCGGATTCAGTGTGGGTCCGCTCCCGGGGATGCTGTGCCGATACCACAGTTCCCCTCATTCAATAACCCCCCCGTCGACGGAGGGGTTCCGGGCGTGCAAGCGGGAGGGCCGGCCGGGACGCCGGCGCGACGGCAAACTGGCCGGAGGGCCCATTCCACCCCAGAAAAGGGAGGCGGTATGCAGCAGCGGAACACCCCACGTTTCGACCCGGGAGCCAGGCTCGGAGTTGCTGGCCATCGCGCACGAGGCATCGTGGCGCTCGCCGCCACTCTTTCACTCACGGCCTGTGGGAGCGACAGCTCGCCCACGGCCTCGGGCGCCGGGGTCATCTCGGCCTCGATGAACGGGGCGGAGTGGAGCGTGAGCTCGGCAGTCGCTCAGCACAATGCTGGGGCGAACCTGCTCGTGATCTTCGCGCCGAGCACCGAGTCCTTTGGCCTCGGCGTCAACATCCCCGGGTTCCAAGGCACGGGGAGCCACGCGTTCGGGCCTGCCACCCAGACCTTGGCGGTGGTGACGAACGGGCAATTCGACTTGCCGGTCGTTGCCGTCGGCGGGTCCTGACCGAACGGAGGGTCCCTTACAGGCCGCCTGGGGCCGTTGCCGGATCCACGCGAAGAACGCATTCCTTGATCTACGCCGCGCCGGTTCCGGCCGGTCGCCTTCCGGGCCGGCGCGGCGCATGGCGGCGACCGGCCCGGAAGGCCGAGGCGGGTGCGTACGGGTCAGTGGATGCGGCCTGAGTACGAGTAGGTTGAAAGTCCGGTCTGCAAGTCGATGCTTCCCTCGATGGCGAGAACGCCGCGCAGGTCGGAGAGCTCCCCGCTCCCGCCCGTGATCACCGCACGACCTTCGAAGGTGGCGAGGGTCGGGCTCACAAGCCGACCCCGGTCCGTCGCCACGAACTCCAGAGTGCCCACCTTCTCCCCCACGGTGCACTGACACGTGATGGTGAACTTTGCGTTGAAGTTGCCGTTGGGGTGGATCACGACCTTGATGTCGTCCTCGTAGCTCCCGCTCAGCGTACCGGAGACTGTCCCCGTCGAGGTTTGCTCCAAGACGGTGTTCGGACCGACGGATCGGACGTCGAGGCCGGTGATCACGAGCTGGTCGAAGGTCCCCGTGGCGAGGGCATGCGGCGACGCCTGGGCGGCGGCCAGGCTCGCCGCCTCGGGCATCGCGGCTTCGGGTGCCACGATCTGATCACAGGCGGCCCCCACGACCGCGAGAAGCAGGATGGAGATGAGATGCCAAGTCTTCATGATGTCCTCCGTGCGCCAGTCGAACTGGCTGGTTGTGATGAATTGACGGCTTCATCATCGGGTACGCGGTTTGGCGGGCGGACGGGGCCATCGCTCTCCGGGCTCGAGGCTTCGCCAGACGGGGCGCGCTTGAATCGCCCGTTTCGGGCGCGTATTGTTGGCCTTCCGGTGGGACCAGGGATTCCCGGACCCGCCTCCTGGCAAGGAGATGCAGGATGGATGAGACCAACGAGACCGTCTCGCGACTCATCGCGGAGCTCGCGCGCGGAGACCGGGAGGCTGGTGACCGCCTCTTCCACATCCTCTACGACGAGTTGAAGGA
>SLNQ01000143.1 GCA_007132965.1 Gemmatimonadota bacterium
GTCGGATGGCCTTCACCAACTACCTGGCCCAGAGCCTCATCTGCACGACCCTCTTCTACGGCTACGGGCTCGGCCTCTACGGGAGGGTGGGGCCGGCGGCGGGGCTGGCGCTCACCCTGGGAATCTTCGCCCTCCAGCTCGCCTGGAGCCCCTGGTGGCTGAACCGCTTTCGCTACGGCCCGGTGGAATGGCTCTGGCGCTCCCTCACCTACGGGCGGCTCGAGCCGTTCCGGGCGAGTGGAGAAGAGCCGTAGGGAGGGGAAGCCGGACCACCGGTTCCGAGAGGGGCGCGAAGCGCCGTCCTTCTACCCCGGGAACTCCTCCAGCACCTCCAGCACCCGGTCCAGGTCCTCGGTGGTGTGGTCGGCGTTGACCTGGGTGCGGATCTCCTCGTCGCCCCTGGGGACCACCGGGTAGGTGAGGCCGGTGACCAGGACGTCGTGGCGGAAGAGGTGCTGGACCAGCGCCTCGGTCCGGGCGGTGTCGCGGATCATGAGGGGGACCACCGGGTGGTCGCCGGGGATGGTTTCGATCCCGATGCGCCGGAGTCCCTCCTCGAAGTGCCCGGTGAGGGCCCGGAGGCGCTTCATCCGCTCCCGGCCCCGGGGCGAGTCCACCAGCTCCACCGAGGCCAGGCAGGCCAGCGCCTCTCCCGGGGTGATGGGATTGGAGTAGATGTAGGTGGGGGCGCTCTCCCGGAGGAAGCGGACCAGGTCGGCGGCGCCGGTGACGTAGCCTCCGTTCACCCCGAAGGCCTTCCCCAGGGTGCCGATGAGGATGTCCACCGGGGGTCCGCCGCAGTACTCCTCCACGCCCCGGCCCGTCTCGCCGAAGGCGCCCACCCCGTGAGAGTCGTCCACCACCACCACCACGTTCTCGGGGTAGCGGTGGTCGTGGCGGCGGGCCACGGCCATGATCTCGTCCAGGGGCGCGTGATCGCCCCGCATGCTGAAGATCCCGTCGGTGACCACCACGGCCCGGCGGGCCTTCCCCTCCAGCTCCTCCAGCGAGGTGTCCAGCGCCTCCAGGTCCAGGTGCGGATAGACCACCTTTTCGGCGGGTCGCGCCAGGCGGATGGCGTTGATGATACAGTTGTGGTTCAGCTCGTCGCTCACCACAGCGGTCTCCCGGGTAATGAGGGGCACCAGGGTCCCCAGAACCGCCGAGTAGGCTGAGGAGAAGACGATGCTGGCCTCCCGATCGTGGAAGCTCGCCAGGCGGGCCTCCAGGTCCCGGTGGGCGGTGTAGGATCCGCTGATGAAACGCACCGCGCCCGGCCCGGCCCCGAAACGGCGCGAGCCCTCCTCCTCGGCCTCGATGATCTCTGGCTCCAGGGAGAGCCCCAGGTACGAGTTGGAGTTGAGCCGGATGAACTCCCGGTCGTCGTAGCCCTCCAGCAGCACACGGGGACCGCGCCGGCCCTCCGGCGGGAGGAGATCCCGGACGATGAGCTCCTCGCCCTTGGCGGTGCCGGCCTCCTCGAGCTCGGCCACGTGGGCGTTCAGGGTGTCAAGCAGTCGATCCTGGGGCATGCGATGATCCTCGGATGTGAAGTTGGGTGTTGCGGTGGATGGAGTCTGTCGGAGGCCCGTGGAGTGGGCCCCCGCTGGCGGTGACGTCACCCCGGGGCCGGGGTGGAGGAGGCTTCGTCCGTGCGACGGGCCAGGTGGCCGAGCATGTCGTCCACCATGGCGGCCTCGTCGTACTCCGGTTGCCACCCCCACTCCTCGCGAGCCGCCGAATCGTCCAGCCGCCGCGGCCACGAGTCGGCGATGGTCTGGCGGACCGGATCCACGTCGTAGTCGATGCGGAAGTCGGGGATCCGCGCCTGGATCCGCTGGGCCAGGCCCCGGGGGGTGAGCTGCATGGCGGTGACGTTGAAGGCGTTGCGGTGCTCGAGCCGGTCGGGATCGGCTCGCATGAGCTCCAGGGCCCCCCGGACGGCATCGGGCATGTACATCATGTCGAGCTGGGTGTCGGGCTCCAGGAAGCAGGTGTAGCGGCCTTCGCCCACCGCGGCGTGGAAGATCTCCACCGCGTAGTCGGTGGTGCCTCCCCCCGGCGGGGCGCTGTGGGAGATGATGCCGGGATAGCGCAGGCCCCGGGCGTCCACCCCGAAGCGGCGATGGTAGTAGTCGCAGAGGAGCTCGCCGGCCACCTTGGTGACCCCGTACATGGTGGTGGGCCGCTGGATGGTGTCCTGGGGTGTGGGATCCGGTGGGGTGCCGGGACCGAAGGCTGCGATGGAGGAGGGGGTGAAGAGGGCCAATCCCCTCTCCCGGGCCGCCTCCAGCACCGTGATGAGCCCCCCCAGGTTCACCTGGTAGGCCTTCTGGGGCTCATTTTCGCCCACCGCCGAGAGGAGCGCGGCCAGGTGGAAGATGGTGTCGGGGCGGTGGTCCCGGATGTGGCGGGCCAGCGCGTCGCCGTCGGTGCAGTCCAGGAGGCCGAAGGGCCCGCCGGCCACCGCCGGGTGGTCGTCGTCGGGCCGGCGAAGGTCGGTGGCCAGGACCTGCTCGGCCCCCAGCTCCTGCCTCAGCGCCTGCACCAGCTCGGTCCCGATCTGGCCCGCTGCCCCCGTCACCAGTGCTCGCTGCATTCGGGCTCCTTTCATTCAGGCTCGCTCCATTTCGTTCGGGGTCCCCCCCTGCGCGGCTGGGGCCGCCTTCGCCTGGTGGGCGACGCAACTCCGACGGGGGGAGGTCCATTCGGAGCCGTCGTAATGTAGGCCCAGCGCCAGGGTGCGTCGAGGCGGATCCCGGGACTATGGGGAGGCGTCCGGGGACGCGTCGCTCGCCGGGGAGCCGGACGCCTCCCTCGCAGGCACGGCGTCCTCCTTCCCCGACCTTCGACCCGCCGTGAGCACGGCCCACGCCAGCGCCAGGTTGATGGGGGCGGCCAGGGCCACCACCTCGGCGTTCCCCTGCCGCACCAGGCCCGTGAGCTGCAGGAGGAGGCCCAGCACGCTTCCCAGGGCGACGACCACCGCCAGCCACCGGGCGATTCTTCCCGGCCACCCTTCCCACCACACCCGCCGCACCAGGGCCGGGACGAGCGCCAGGGCCAGGATGAGGGCCAGGGGGCTGGCGTAGAGGATGTTCACGTTCCGGTGAATGAAGACGTGGTCGGTGAACCACGACGCCACCAGGAGGGCGCCCAGCAGTCCCGTGATGAGACCCCAGGGCACGGCCACCGCGCCCACGACCCACCGGGCCCCGCCTCGGCCCCGTCGCAGAGCCAGGCCGGCGGCCCCCAGACCCGCGGCCCCCAGGAGCCCCAGGAAGAGCCAGATCCAGGCAAAGCTCGGGGGCTCGGGCGGAGTGGGGGGAGGCGGGACGTCCACCACCACCTCCCTGGGGCCCAGCAGAGGACGGGTCCCGCCGTCCGCTTCCTCCACCTCCATGGCTTCCAGGAGCTCCAGGAGCCGCATGGGCACGAACATGGCCTCCCACTCGGTGCGGGGGTGGTCGCCCCGGGTGCCCAGGAGAAAGGAGAGGCCCTGGTCTACCCAGCCCACGATCTGAACCAGTTGCCGAGACTGCTCCCGGTACGTCCATCGTGCGGGCTCGTCGCCGAAACGCTGGTGAATCGCGCCTCCCAGGACCCCGTCCAGGACATCGCGGATCCGGGTGGAGCAGTTGTCCCGGAAGTAGTCGTAGATGTAGTCCCGGTTCTCCGGCAGGTAGTTCCAGCGGACGAACTCGTCCAGCTCCCGGGCCTCCTCCTGGGTGAGGTGGACCTCGTTGGAGTAGACCCTTCGGCCCGCCCGGGCGTAAGCCTGTAGGAAGGGCTGGACCTCCGCCGGACCCATGCTGTAGAGCATGGTGCCCCGCAGGAAGCGGGGAATGAAGTCCACGTCGTCGAAGTCGAAGAGACCCCAGTTCCAGGCCAGCTCCTGGCCCGTGCTCTCGTTGCGGATGACGAGGGCGTTGTGACCGAAGAGCTCCCAGACCTCCTCCCCCTGGTCCATGGTGAGCAGGAAGACCCGGTAACGATCTTCCTGTTCGAACTCCTGGAGTGCCGCCAGAGTTGGCGCCGGTGCCCCGGCGAACATGCCCACCAGGGCCGCCGCCAGGAGGGTGCGAAGGAGCAGGGGGTGGATCATGGAGGTCGGGTCGGGGTGTGGCGGGGGAGGGTCGGGAGGTCGGTCGGTGTGTCCCTCTCGCGGGCCGGGGCGCTCCCCTCATGCTCGTCGGGCGAGGGGACCGCGTCAAGCGGCGAAGGGCCAGGTGCCGTACGGTCCCCCCATTGAGCCGCGCCCCTGGAGTCGGCACCTTCCAACGGGGCAGGCGCCCGAGTCGGCGTCCCGCCCCTGCGGCACTCGAACCCTGCACCTGGAGGTACCCTGTGAAGCGGGCCGTCATCGCCATTCTGGCCGCCCTGGGCGGGCTGGTCATCCTGGGATTTCTCTTCATCATCGCCATGAGCTGGGCGGTGCTGAGTCCCACCCCCTTGCCCAGTCAGGTGGTCCTGGAGCTGGACCTGGATCGGGGCCTGGTGGAGACCATGCCCGACGACCCCCTCCTCATGGCGCTGGAGCGACGGCGCCTGGAGACTCGGAAGCTGGTGGAGGGGCTCGAGCGGGCCGGGCAGGACGACCGGGTCGTGGGGCTCCTGGTCCGGGGCGGGGCCGGCCTCGGGGGCTGGGCCACGGTGGAGGAGGTCCGGGACGCCGTCACGCGCTTCCGGGAGAGCGGCAAGCCCGCCGTCCACTTCGGCGAGACCTACGGCGAGTTCGGCCCGGGGCAGGGGAGCTACTACCTGGCCAGCGCCTTCGATGAGGTCATCCTCCAGCCCTCCGGCGATGTGGGGCTCATGCCCCTCACCCTGGAGGCGCCATTTCTGGCCGGGATGCTGGATCGCCTGGACGTGGAGCCCCGGTTCGATACCCGGTGGGAGTACAAGGACGGCACCGACCTCCTGACCCGGGAGGGCTTCAGTGAGCCTTCCCGGGAGGCCAACGAGGCACTCCTGGAGTCCATCCTGGACGCCATGGTGGAGGGGGTGGCTCAGGGCCGGGGGCTCGGTCCGGATTCGGTGCGAGCCCTCATTCGCCAGGGACCCTTCATGGCGTTCGAGGCGGAGGAGGCCGGGCTCGTGGACGCCCTGGGATACCTGGACGACGCCCGGGTCCGGGTGCTGGAGGCCGCCGACACCGAGGCCGAGCGCCTGGCCATGGATCGCTACCTGGAGCGGGACGGCCTCGTGTGGGACCGGGGGCCCCGGGTGGCGCTGATCTACGGGGTGGGCATGATCCAGCGGGGCGAGTCCGGGTACGACCCCTTCACCGGTGGCACCTCCTTTGGGGCCACGACGGTGGCGGGCCACATCCGCTCGGCGGTGGATGACGATCGGGTGCAGGCCATCCTCTTCCGGGTGGATTCGCCGGGGGGGTCGTACGTGGCCTCCGACGTGGTCCGCCGGGAGCTGGCCCGGGCCCGGGACGAGGGCAAGCCGGTGGTGGTCTCCATGGGGAACGTGGCGGCCTCGGGCGGCTACCTGGTCTCGGTGGACGCGGACCGGATCGTGGCCCAGCCCACCACCCTCACGGGTTCCATCGGGGTCATGGCGGGACGGTTCGTCACCGAGGAGCTCTGGGAGCGCTTCGGGATCCGCTGGGATCGCATCGAGAGCGGGGGCGAAAGCACCCTCTACTCGGTGGTAGAAGACTTTTCCGAAGAGGAATGGGAACGCTTCCAGGCTTTCCTGGACCGGGTCTACGACGAGTTTACCGGGTTCGTGGCCGAAGGACGGAGCATGGGGCCCGACGAGGTGCACGAGGTGGCCCGGGGTCGGGTCTGGACCGGGCGAGACGCCTACGAGCGGGGGCTGGTGGACGACCTCGGGGGCTTCGCCACCGCCGTGGCGGTGGTGCGGGAGGTCCTGGAGCTGGAGGAGGACGTGCCCATCCACCTGGCTCGCCATCCTCCCGAGCGGACCTTCTTCCAGCTTCTCATGGAGGACGGGTGGCGGGTGAGCGTGGCCTCCCTGGCCGGGGGCCATGGCCCGGAGGGTGAGCTTCTGCGGGCCGTGCGACCCCTCATCAGGCGGGCGGCGGCCAGCGGTCTTCTGGGCGAGCTGCCGGGACCCGTGCGCATGCCGCCCATGGAGGTGCCGGCGCCGTGAGCGCGGTTCTGGACGTACAGGGCCTCTCCAAGAGCTACGGGGCCCGTGAGCTTTTCCAGGGCGTGGATCTGTCCATTGCCGCAGGGGAGAAGGTGGGCCTCATCGGACGCAACGGATCGGGGAAGTCCACCCTCCTCCGGATCGTCGCCGGCCTGGAGGGACCCGACGCCGGCACCGTGGCCACCCGGCGGGGGACGCGGGTGGGCTTCCTCTCGCAGGATCCGGAGCTGGATCCCGACGGGACCATCTTCGAGACCGCCGCCCAGGGAAGGGCCGAGCTGCGGGATCTCCTCTCGCGCTACCAGGAGGTGAACCGGGAGCTGGCCCAGGAGCCCTCCGCTGAGCGAATGGATGAGCTCATGGAGCGGCAGGCCCGGCTCTCGGCCCGGATCGAGGAGGAGGACGGGTGGGACCTGCAGCACCGGATCGAGGCGGTCCTCACCCGACTCGGCATCGAGGGGTGGGACCGGACCATCGGGCCGCTCTCCGGGGGCGAGCGTCGCCGGGTGGCGCTGGCCCGCACGCTCCTGGCCGACCCGGACCTCCTTCTCCTGGACGAGCCCACGAACCACCTGGACGCCGACACCGTCCTCTGGCTCGAGGAGACCCTCTTCGACTTTCCGGGCGCGGTGCTGGTGGTGACCCACGATCGGTACTTCCTGGACCGGGTGGTGGACCGCATGGTGGAGCTGTCACCCTGGGGGCTCACCTCCTACCAGGGCGGCTACACCGAGTACCTGGAGGAGCGGGCCCGGCGAGAGGCCCGGGCCGAGGCCGAGGAGGCGAAGCGGGTCAAGCTCCTGGAGAAGGAGCTGGCGTGGGCAAGGCGGTCGCCGCCGGCCCGGACCGGAAAGCAGAAGGCCCGCCGGCAGCGGGCCCGGGAGCTGGCCGAGACCCAGCGGCAGCGGGAGCGGAACCGGACCGGGGAGGTGGAGGTGGAGCTCCACGACGCCCCCCGGCTGGGGAAGACCATCCTGGAGCTTGAGGAGGTCTCGAAGAGCTACGGCGACGAGGTGATCCTGGAGGACTTCTCCGACAGCCTCCTATCCGGGGAGCGGATCGGGGTGGTGGGACCCAACGGGGTGGGCAAGACCACGCTCCTCCGGTTGGTGGTGGGCCTCGAGGAGCCCGACTCCGGCGAGGTGGTGCTGGGCGAGAACACCCGGGTGGGCTACCTGGACCAGCGCCGGGAGCTGGACCCGGAGCTCTCGGTGGCCCGGGCGGTGTCCGACAGCGACTGGGTGGAGGTGGCCGGCCGGCGCATGCACCTGAAGGCGTACCTGGATCGCTTCCTCTTTCCGGCCCACGTGCAGGAGCAGCGGGTGGGCGCCCTCTCCGGCGGGGAGCGCAACCGGGTGCTCCTGGCCCGACTCTTCCTGGAGCGCTTCAACCTGCTGGTGCTGGACGAGCCCACCAACGACCTGGACCTGGACACCCTGCAGATCCTGGAGGACGCCATCCAGGAGTTCGACGGGTGCGTCCTGGTGGTCACCCACGACCGCTTCCTCCTGGACAAGCTGGCCACCTCGCTCCTGGTCTTCGAGGGCGAGGGACAGGTGCGCCGTCACCACGGCAGCTGGGATTCGTACCTGGCTCGGCGCGAGGAGAAGGAGGCGGCCCGTACCGCCCGTGGGCGGGAGGAGGAGCGGCGCCGCAGGGAAGAGCGGGCTGCCGCGGCCCGCCGGCAGGCGCAGGAGGCGCGGGTCGGGCAGAAGAAGCTCAGCTTCCGGGAGCAGAAGGAGCTGGAGAAAGCCCGGGAACGGATCGCCCTCCTGGAGGAGGAAAAGGAGGAGCTGGGAGAGCGGTTGGGCGATCCCGACCTCTACCAGTCGGACCCGGAGGGAGTCGCGAAGGTGTCGCGGCGCTTCAGCGAGGTGGAGGAGGAGCTGGAGGGCCTTTACGAACGCTGGATGGAGCTGGAGGAGCGAGCGTGAGCAGTTCCGCGGGGGGGTTGAATCGGATCAGCGAACGGGCCCTGGCCTGGGTCGTCTACGGCCTTTCGGCGGTGGTGTGCCTGCTGGTGGTGCTCCTCATCGCCGTGCCGGGCCTCCTCCGGTTCGAGGGGCTGGACGTCTCCATGCTTCCGGCCTTCCACGCCACCCTGAACGGGACCTGCGCCATCCTCCTGGTGGCAGGATACCTCTTCATCCGCAGGGGGGAGGTGGGCCGCCACCGGGCCAGCATGGTGGGCGCCTTCGCCCTCTCGTGCATCTTCCTCATCTCGTACGTGGTCTATCATTCCCAGTCCACCGGGGCCACCTTCGGCGGAGAGGGGTGGATCCGGCCCGTCTACTTCTTCATCCTCATCAGCCACATCGCCCTGGCGCCGGTGGTCCTCCCCCTGGCCCTCTACGCCGTGGTGCGGGCGCTCCGGGAGGAGTTCGGAAAGCACCGCAGGGTGGCCCGATGGGCTTTCCCGGTCTGGCTGTACGTGGCCGTGACCGGGGTCATGGTCTACCTCCTTATGGCGCCGTACTACTGACGCCAGGCGCAGCGTGCGTGGTCAGGTGCCCTCGTAGCCCCAGGGGGCTGGGGGCGGGTCCACCGGAGCGTTGAGGTCGAACTCGAAGCGGACCCGGCGGTCGGTCCCCTCGCGGCGGAGGGCGTAGGCGAAGTATTCCCCCGGCACCACCTCGATGGTCCACACGTTGGTGGCCGCCTCCGGCAACATCTCCACCGTGTAGTCGTCCACGTGGAACTCCTGCATGTTGCCCGTGCCGGGTTCCTCGGTGTCGCCGCCGTACTGGGTCAACTCCTCCTCGGTGCCGTCTTCGTGGCGGTGGTCGTGCTTGAGCCGGAGGCCCTCGGGGGTGCGGCTCACGATCCAGGTCCGGGAGCGGTCCTCGCCCACGTGCAGGGGGATCCGCATCTCGTTGTCCTCGCACTGCCGGAAGTGGACGATCATTTCGCCGGAGAAGTCGGTCTCCACCGCCTGCACCTCGGTGGCTTCCCCTCGAAAGGCCTGTCCGCAGAGGGCCTGAAGGTTGGTCCAGAACTCCTCCTGGGCCTGGGCCAGGAGCGGGGCGACCTCCTCGTCCGGCGCGTCGGCGATGGGGGGCTCATCGGGGCCGCAGCCCACCAGTGCCGCCAGGATCAGGATCGGAAGGAAGCGAAGGAAACGGGTGCGCATGAGGAAGGTCTCCGGCTGGGGGAACGTCAGGTCGATCGGTTCCGCGGGAGGACAGGGTTCCGCGGCACGACAAGGTGGGGTGCGGATTTCGGGGGGTCAAGTCGGGTCGTGGGGATCCGGAGCCCGGTCGGTGGGGCCGCCAGCACGATCCACCGATCGCAGCACCGAGCGGGCGAGGCCGTCGAGCGAGCGTTCGAATCCCGTGGTGGCCTGGTGCGAGAGGCGGAGGAGACGCCGCAGCTCAGAGGCCAGGCGGGGGGCGTTTCGGTCGAGCTTTCGCAGGCGGCGGACCCGGGCGTCCGCAGGCAGCTCCAGGAGCCGCGCAAAGGCAC
>SLNQ01000174.1 GCA_007132965.1 Gemmatimonadota bacterium
CGATCATGAGCAGCAGCCGGTGTTCCGCCGCCGACATGTGGGCCGAGAGCTTGATGATCCGGTCCCCCAGCTCGTCGATGGCGTCGTCCTCCGGCATGTCCACCAGGTCGGAGAGGTCGTCCAGGGAGATCTCGGGGGTGGGATCGCTCGAGGTGGAGTCGCCTGGCGATTCCGCGGGGTCGGTCGATTCACCGGAGGCGCTCTTGTTTGTCCGCTCCCGGACCACGAGGGAAGTCCAGCCGTCCTCCTCCTCGAGTCCCCAGTCGTCGGACGGGGTGCCGGTCCCAGTGCTCAGCGCCCCTCGACCAGCGTCCTCCACCGACGACCGCTCGGCATACTCCCCCGACCACCCCTCGGTATCTTCCACCGGCCCCCATCCCGCATCCTCCTCCACCCTCCGCTTGCGGTACCCCATCATCCCCTCCCCTGACTACGGTGTGACAAATTGCTACCTGTAATATAATCAGGGGGTTGAGCGACCTCTCAGGTTGGCGCAGGAGCGAGAAAGTCGCCTTCGGAGGTCAAGTGGAGACCGAATACATACCGAAAGCCGTCAGGGGGGCCCTGGAGTGCCTCCAGCGCGGCGTTTGGGCGCCATCTCGGCCTTCACCCACTGCGGGGCCGAAATCCTGTCAACCCCCAAAGGCCGCCAATCGGGGCCGCCAAGATGGTGAATTCGGGATGCCCGTATAGCCTCGGCGGCAGGGGACGGGAGCGGGCGTCGTTCACTCCGTCTCCCAACGGGCGTACACGGTTGGACGACCGGTGTGTACGGTTGAACGGCCGGGGACGTGCGGCTGGGCAGCGCCGGTGCCCGGGCAGGCGCCCTGGATCGCTCCCGAACCCTGGCTCCGATCTCCGGATCCCGGTAGCTTTTCCGGTCTATGGAATGGCTACTCATCATCGCGGTTCTCCTGTTCTCCATCGTCCTGCACGAGGTGGCCCACGCCTGGGTCGCCCGGCGGGAGGGTGACCCCACTGCCGAACGCCAGGGCCGGATCACCCTGAACCCGATCCCGCACCTGGACCCGGTGGGCTCGATCCTGGTGCCGGCGCTCCTCATCGCCGCCCCCGGCGGCTTCATCTTCGGCTGGGCCAAGCCGGTTCCGGTGAACCCCTCCAACTTCCGAGACCGGCGGGGGGGCGACATCCGGGTCTCGCTGGCGGGGATCGCGGTGAACCTCCTCCTGGCGGTGGGCTTTGCGGTGGCGCTGGTACCGCTGGCGGCCTTCGGGGCCGAACTGGGCGCCGAAGGGGCGGGCGGGCTGGTGGCCGGCGCCGCCTTCTACGGGATCCTCATCAACCTCATCCTGGCCATCTTCAACCTGATCCCGGTCCCCCCGCTGGACGGATCCCACGTGCTGTACTACCTGTTGCCGGCCTCGGTGCGGGAGCACTACCGCTCGTTCGGTCGCTTCGGGATCCTGGCGCTCCTCGCCTTCCTCTTTCTGGTGCCGGGGGGCTTCCGGATCATCATGGTACCGGTGCAGGTGCTCACCGGGCTGCTCCTTTCGGTGGTGGGTGTCGACGTGGCCGGGCTGGGCGCCGGAGTGGATCCGGGGGCAGCGCAACAGTGACGGCTTCGCTCCTGACCCCGGAAGGCCTGGAACCGGAGCCCGCGGCGGACTTCATGGTGGAACTGGAGCGGTTCCAGGGCCCGCTCCACCTTCTCCTGCACCTGATCCGGCGGCAGGACATCGACATCTTCGACATTCCCATTCACCGGATCACGGCGCAGTTTCTGGTGGCGGTGAAGGGGATCGGAGTCGAGCGGCTGGATTCGGCGGGCGAGTTTCTGGAGATGGCCGCCACCCTGGTGAGGATCAAGGCCCAGATGGTCCTGCCCCGCCCCAGCGACGAGGAGGACGAGGATCCCCGCGCCGAGCTGGTGCGCCGGCTCCTGGAGTACGAGCAGATCCGCGAAATCACCCGGCTCATGGAGCGGGCCGAGGCGGAGCGGGCCCGGATGCGGGGGAAGGGCTACGTGGAGGATCGGCCCCGACCCGCCGCCGAGGAGGTTCCCCTGGAGACCACCTGGGACGAGGTCTTCGAAGCGGCGCTGGAGATCCGGCCCCCGGATCCCATGGACAGGGAGCACCGGGTGACCCCCCGGACGGTCTCGATGGAAGAGAAGGCGGTGTTGATCCTGAACGCCCTGCGGCAGGAGAAAGGGGTGGAGTTCGCCCGCCTGGTGGAGCCCTTCGGCGAGCGGATGCACGGGGTCATGACCTTCCTGGCGGGGCTGGAGCTGAGCCGCCGCCGACGGATCCACCTCCGCCAGACGGTGCCCTTCCACGAGCTCTGGCTCTATGCCAGAGAGCTGGAGCGCAGCGAGGAGGAGGAGTGGGCCGTCGTCGCCGACGAGCCGGGGGCCGACGCGGACGAGTCGGGGAGTGCTGCCGACGAGCCAGAGACCGCCGCCGACGAGCCGGGGCCCGACGCCAACGAGCCGGGAACGGACGCAGACGAGACGGGAGCCAGCGCCAACAAGCCGGGGACCGTCGCCGACGAGCCGGCCGACGCAGACGACAACGCCGACACAGACGAGAACACCGATCGAGATCAGGAGGCAGACGGGACGTGAACGCCCAGCAGATCGTGGAGGCCGTCCTCTTCGCCAGCGACGCGCCGCTCCGAGCCGACGAGATCGCCCGGGCCGACGAGTCGCTGGACGAGGACGCAGTGGAGGAGGCAGTGAGCGGGCTCAGGAGCTTCTACATGGAATCGGAGCGGGCCTTCACCTTGGTGGAGGTGGCCGAGGGATACCAGGTGGTGACCCGCCCCGAGTTTTCATCCTACCTGGACCGCTTCGACACCGTGCCCCGACCCTCGCGCCTCTCGGGACCGGCGCTGGAGGCGCTGGCCATCATCGCCTACCGCCAGCCCATCGGCCGGCTGGAGGTGGAGTACGTTCGGGGCGTGGGATCGTCGGCGGTCATCCGCACCCTCCAGGACCGAGGGCTGGTGGAGGTGGTGGGGCGCGGCGAGGGTCTGGGTCGGCCCCTCCTGTACGGAACCACGCCCCGCTTCCTGGAGCACTTCGGCTTCCGCTCGCTGGACGATCTGCCTCGGCCCGACGACCTCCCGGTGATCCTCCGCGACCGATCGGAATCCATCCTTCCGGACGACGACGAGGAAGATGACGGGGCCGGGACCGGGGACGCCGACCGGGCCGACTCCCGGGAAGAGGAGGGGGCCGATTCCGGGGAAGATGATGGGACGGACTCCGGGGAGGACGGCGGGGCCGACACCGAGAGCCGGGATCGGGACGAGGGACGGGGCGCGGATGAAGGCTGAGGAGGGGGGCCGTGGAGGCTGAAGGCGAGGAGATGCGGTTGCAGAAGTTCCTTTCCCGGGCCGGGGTGGCCTCCCGGCGTGAGGCGGAGGGGATCATGGCCCAGGGGCGGGTGAAGGTGAATGGGCACCGGGTGGTCACGCCGGGCACGAAGGTGGTCACGGGACGCGACAAGGTGGAGGTGGACGGCCGGGAGGTGCGTCTGGACCCCGTCCGGTGGTTGCTCCTGAACAAGCCCCGGGGGACACTCACCACCCGGAAGGATCCCCGGGGGCGTCCCACCGTCTATTCGCTCTTGCCCCCTGACTCTGACTCGCTCCGGTACGTGGGACGTCTCGACATGAACACCGAGGGTCTCCTGATCTTCACCAACGATGGGGACGCGGTGCACGGGCTCCTGCACCCTTCGTCGGAGGTCTCTCGCGAATACCGGGCGTGGGTGCGGGGCGTCCCCTCGGACCGCACGCTGAAACGGCTGGCCCAGGGAGTGGAGTTGGAGGACGGCATGGCCCGTCCCGAGGACGTGCGGGTGCTCCGGAGCTTGGAGGAGAAGGGGGCCATCGTCTCGCTGGTGCTCCGGGAGGGCCGGAAGCGGGAGGTGCGTCGGCTGCTCCAGGCGGTGGACCACCCTGTCAGGCGCCTGAAGAGGGTGCGCTTCGGCCCGCTGCGGCTCCAGGACCTGAAGCCGGGAGAGTGGAGGGAGCTCTCGGCCGGTGAGGTCCGGGCGCTGCGCCGGGCGGCCGGACTGCCGACGGAGTGAGGGGGCTGGGTCCTCCATCGAGCCTCGCACGCCGACGGTGTCTTCCTTAGATTCGCGGCGGCCGGGGACGGCAGTCCGGGCACAGATCAACTTTAGACTTCACGTGCAGGGAGGAATATGGAACTCCGGGATCAGACGATTCTCCTGATGGGAGGCGCGGGGCTGGTGGGGCTTGCGGTGGCCCGCCGCATTCTGGACTTCCAGCCCGGACGTCTGGTGGTGGCTTCGTTGAGGCAGGAGGAGGCCGAGGAGGCGGTGGCCGTCCTCCGGGAGGATCCCCGGGCCGAGGGAGTGGCCATCGAGGCGTCCTGGGGCGACCTCTTCGTCCCTGCCGACGCGTCCCTTCGTCCCCGGGCCGAGGTCCTGGCCGACGACGGGGCCCGGGGACGCTTCATCGAGGATCTCTACGGAGAGCTCACCGAGGAGGTCTTTGCCCGCTCGGCGCTGGGCATGCTCCTGAACGAGGTTAAACCGGCAGTCGTTGTGGACTCGGTGAATACTGCCGGCGCGCTGGCGTACCAGGACGCCTTCCGCTCGGCCGCGGGTCTCCGGGAGCTGGCGGAGAAGGGAAGCGTGGACCGGGCGGCGGTGGAGGCCCACCTGGCCACCCTCTACCTTCCTCAGCTCATCCGGCACACCCAGATCGCTCTCGAGGGGATGAAGCGGGCCGACACCCGGATGTACGTGAAGATCGGGACGGCCGGCACCGGGGGTATGGGCTTGAACGTGCCTTTCACCCACGCCGAAGAACGACCCTCCCGGGTGCTGCTGGCCAAGGCCGGTCTGGCCGGAGCGCAGTCCCTCCTCCTCTTTCTGATGTCCCGGACGCCGGGGGCGCCGGCGGTAAAGGAGGTCAAGCCCACGGCGGCCATCTCGTGGAAGTCGCTGGGATACGGACCCATCACCCGAGGTGACGGTCCCCTGATGCGGTGTGATGCCACCCGGGCCGTGACGGTGGAGGAAGCCCTCAGCGACTCGGAGCCGGACGCCTGGACCGTCCTGGACGAACCCCTTCGCGGGGTGTACGTGGACTCGGGCGAGAACGGGCTCTTCGCCCCTTCCGAGTTCGAGACGCTGACGGCGCTGGGGCTCATGGAATACGTGACCCCCGAGGAGATAGCCGAGAACGTGATCCGGGAGATCCGGGGCATTCCCTCAGGGCGGGATGTGGTGGCGGCGTTGGACGCTTCCACCATGGGACCCACCTACCGGGCCGGGATTCTGAGGGGCCAGGCGCTGGAGCGCATGGAGGCCCTGGAGGAGGCCCACGGTGTCCAGGGGGTGGCCTACGAGATGCTGGGGCCGCCCCGGCTCTCGAAGCTCCTCTTCGAGGCGGCGATCCTGCAGCGGCTCTTCGGTACGGTGGACTCAGCGGCAGAGCTGAATCCGGAGGCCACGGCCCGGCGGGCCGGCGAGCTGGTCTCGGCCGACGACGACCTCCGGCAGCGGATCGTCACCATCGGCCTTCCCATTCTCCTGCCCGACGGGGTCTCCATGTTCCGGGGGCCCCGGCTCAAGGTGGTCCCCGAAGAGAATGAGAGCGTGGACGCCCAGGTTCTCATTGATCGGGGTTGGGTGGATCTTCGGCCCACCAACTGGGAGCGGTGGCGGGAGCGGATCCGGGGCTACCGGGACGAGCTCCTGGCCCGACCTCCCCTGGATGCGGGCTCCCACGGCGACCACGAGTACGGTGAGGCCACGGGACGGATCCGGCCGGGGCGGCTCGGCGCCTGGATCTTCCGGTACGAGGACGAAGGCGAGCGGATCAAGCGGTAGGGTTCTGCCACCCTTCCTGACCCACCAGTGGAACGAAGCGGCACTCCAGGAGGGTGCGGGTGCGGACGGCCCCGTCCTCCTTCCAGACCAGCAGAAGCTCCTGCAGGTGGCGGGGTCCCACCGGGATGACAAGGTGGCCGTCGGGTGCCAGTTGGGCCACCAGGGGCGGAGGAAGGCTGGGTGCGCCGGCGGTGACGATGATCCCGTCGTAGGGAGCGCCGTCGGGCCAGCCCAGGCTCCCGTCGCCCACGTGGTAGTGGACGTTGTCGTAGCCCAGCTCTGCCAGGCGCTCCCGGGCGCCCTCCGCCAGGACCTCGTCCACCTCCACGGTCCAGACCTGGTCCACGATCTCGGCCAGAATGGCGGTCTGGTAGCCGGTTCCGGTGCCGATCTCCAGGACCCGGTGGTGGGGTTCGGGCTCCAGCGCTTCCGTCATGCCGGCCACCATGAAGGGCTGGGACAGGGTCTGTCCGCGGCCCACGGGAAGGGCGCCGTCGGCGTAGACGTGGCGAGGATTGCGGGCGGCGCTTCCGCTCAGAAAGTGCTCCCGCGGCACCCGGCGCATGGCGTCCAGCACCCGGGGATCCCGAATGCCCCTGGATTCAAGCTGCTCCCGGACCATGTCCTCCCGGGCCTGGGCGAAGCTGTCCTGGTTCTTGGCCGACATGGTCTTCCGACGATGAATGGATCCTGCGCGGTGCCCAGGGACCCGGGCGTCCGAGGCGGCGCCGGGTGGGGCGCCGGACTCTTCTCTTCCCAAAAACCCCACTTTCCCCGGGACGGTCCTCGTGGTACCCTGAAAGGCCGGCTCCGGGGGCGTCCCGGGGCGTTCCCCGCGTGCCCAGCTGCCCATGCAGACGCTTCCGCCGAACGTGACGGTTCTGGACCATCCGCTGATTCAGCACAAGCTCTCGTACCTGCGCTCCCGGGCCACATCAAAGAAGCAGTTCCGGGAGCTGGTGGACGAGATCGCCACCCTCATGGCCTACGAGGTGACCCGGGACCTGCCGCTGGAGGAGGTGGAGGTGACCACTCCGCTTGAACGCACCCAGGCGTACCGGATCCGGGGCAAGAAGCTGGTGGTGGTGCCGATCCTGCGGGCGGGGCTCGGGATGGTGGAGGGGATCGTGCGGCTGGTGCCCGGAGCCCGGGTGGGCCACGTGGGCCTCTACCGCGACGAGGAGAAGCTGGAGCCGGTGGAATACTACTTCAAGATCCCGGGCAACCCCGGAGGGCGGGAGTTTGTGGTGCTGGACCCCATGTTGGCCACCGGCGGTTCGGCGGCGGCGGCAGTGCAGCTCCTGAAGGATCGCGGCGCCCGCAACATTCGCTTCATGTGCCTCGTGGCGGCGCCGGAGGGGGTGGCTGCCTTCCGGGACGAGCATCCGGAGGTTCCCATCTACGCGGCGGCCCTGGACCGGGAGTTGGACGAGCGGGGGTACATCCTCCCCGGCCTGGGCGACGCCGGCGATCGGCTCTTCGGGACTCGGTAGAAGGCCCGTCGCTCCGGGCTTTGGGTGCAGCAGGGGGAAACGTTCCGGAACCCATGCTCGTTGTCGGGGAATGAGAGTATGCCGAGGCGGCGTGACGTCCGTCCCTGGCCGTCTCCGGCACCTCAATCCAGTCTTACCAGCCTCGACAAAGGAGTGCCATGCTGACCCACGACGAACTGGTGGAACTCTACCGTGACTTCCGCCAGGAGAAGGTGCTGAGCGTGTACCTGGACGGTAAGGCGACGGACTTCGCCGAGCGGACGGTCTGGAAGCGTCGCCTGGACCAGCACGTCAACGAGGCTCGCCGGGCCATGAACGGGGCACGGCCCGACGAGGAGGACGACTTCAACAAGGCCCTCGAGCGTATCGAGAAGGCGCTGAAGGAGCATGACAGATTTCTCCCCGATCAGGGGTGGGTGGGATTCGCCACTCCCTCCGAGCTCGTGTACGGAAAGGCGGTCCGGGTCCCCATGCCGGACCTGGTCCGCTGGGAAGGCGGCATCCGGGTGGCTCCCTACGTCCGGGCCCTGAAGCAGCAGCGGCTGGTGCTCACCGTCCTGGTGGACAGCCGAAGGGCCCGCATCTTCGAGTACCGCAACGGCCAACTCGGGGAGCCCAAAAACCTGAATGCCGAGACCTTCCTGGGCGATCTCACCGACATGAACGTCTCGAAGCGGGCCACCAGCCACACCGGCGTGCGCGGGAAGACGGGGACCGACGCCGCCCAGAAGTTTCTGGAGGTGGGCTCGGAGCGGATGCTCAAGAAGCTCATGGAGCTGGTGACGGACCGGGTGGGCGAGGACGGACTCCTGGTACTGGGTGGCACGTCGGAAGCGGTGGCCGCCGCCCGCTCCCACCTCCCCAACTCCATGAAGGCGCGGGTGACCGAGGAGCCGTCGCTCACGCTGGAGATGTCCGAGCCCGAGGTGCGCGATGCGCTGGAGAAGGCGGCTTCGAAGGTCAACCAGCGGATGCAGGGCGAGCTCCTCGAGGAGGTCATCAACCTGGCCCGGGCCGGCGGCCGTGGAGCGCTGGGGCCCGGTGACGTGGAGCGGGCGCTGAAGGAGTCCCGGGTGGACACCCTCCTGGTGAGCCGCAACTTCATCCGGGCCAACCCGGACTACGCCGACCACCTGGTGGGAGCGGCCTTCGAACAGCACGCCGCGGTGGAGGAGCTCTCCGGCGAGGGGGCCGACCGCCTGGACCTGGAGGGCGAGGGCCTGGCGGCCCGGCTGCGCTACACCCTGCAGAACAACAACGCCGCCGGCGGCTGAGACCGGCGCCTGCGCCCGGCAGTCTGGACCCGAGCGGGGCCCGACTCTAGGTTGGGTGAGTCGGCGGCGCCCGTCCCCACATTTTCGAGGGGCGGGCGCCCGCCCGGGCCCGTAGCTCAGTGGTTAGAGCACTCGACTCATAATCGAAGGGTCGCAGGTTCGAATCCTGCCGGGCCCATATCGTCTCGAAGACTGACCCCGCATCCCGGCAGGATCAGCGAAGCTCATCCTGCCGGGCCCATACGGTGGATTGCCCCCCAGAGGAGGATTGCCCGAGCAGGTCCACCGCAGAATCACACTCCGCCTCACCCCCCAGCCGCAGCGGCCGCTTCCGTCTCCTCTTCCCCATAGAGATCCGTCGTCAGGTACCGGGCGCCGGAGTCGGGAGCGATGCACGCCACGCGGTGCCCCGGGCCCAGCTCCCGGGCCACCTCCAGGGCGGCCTGCACGATCCCCCCGCTGCTCATCCCCACGAAGAGCCCTTCCTCACGGGCCAGGCGGCGGGCGGTGGGGAAGGCCTCCTCCTCCCAGGCCTTCTTGACCCGGTCAATGACGCTGCGGTCCAGGTTGTCGGGAAGAAACCCCGGCCCCATGCCCTGGAAGCGGTGCTGGCCCCGGGGCTCGCCGTGCATGACCGCGCTCCGACCCGGCTCCACCGCCACCACCTGGATCTCGGGATCCTGCTCTTTCAGGTAGCGTCCCACCCCGGAGATGGTGCCCCCGGTTCCGGAGCCGTAGACGAAGGTATCGATGCGGCCGTCCAGGTCGGCCCACAGCTCGGGACCGGTGACCTCGTAGTGCACCCGGGGGTTGGCCGGATTCCGGAACTGGTCGGGCATGAAGGCCCCTTCCCGGTCGCGGATGGCCTCGGCCACCTCGATGGCCTCCAGCATGCGCCGCTCCGGGTCGGTGAGAACCAGCTCGGCCCCGTACGCCTTCAAGGTCCGCTTTCGCTCCATGCGCATGGACGAGGGCAGACACA
>SLNQ01000295.1 GCA_007132965.1 Gemmatimonadota bacterium
GCCCGGTCCAGCTGGGCATCCAGATCATCGCCGGTGTATGCGGTGGGCCAGAGGACCGGACAGCTCAGGGCGGCGCAGTTCACCGCGAAGTGGATCCGGGGTTCCTCGAAACGGGGTCGGATGATCTCGTGCTCGATCTCGTCCTGGGAGCGATCCCTACCTGCCACCGGACAATGGTTCCGGCTGAAGACATCCCGGATCTGCCAGACCGAGTTGTCGGGATACCCGGCCACACGGTTCCGGATGGACCCGAAGAGTCCGGTCCGGCCGGTCTCGATGGGATAGTGGTCGATGACCAGCCGCAGCATGCAGGCGTTGTAGGCGTTGATCCAGAAGGCCAGTTGCTCGTTTCGGGAAGCGGCCTCCAGCGCCTCGGGCGACGTTCGGGCCAACTCCTCAATGTAGGCGTCCAGTCCCTCCCGTTGTTCCTGGAGCAACTGATAGTCCACCCGGGGCATCCGCACCACCTCGTCGAGGACCCGGGTGAAGGAGGCGTGGGAGGGGACCTCGCCGGTGGCTGGCACCGCCGCGTCGGCGGGGGCCTGGGTCGTCGAAGTGCTGGTGGCTGATGTGGGATCGGTCGCACCGTCGTTGCCCGGGGCCGCCTGGGGCTGCCAGAGGACCAGGATGACGACAGCTGCCACGGAGGCGATGGCCGCGATGCCGAAGACGAGAGATTTCTTCACGTTACAGTTCCTGGTGGGATGCGAAATGGGGTTTGGCAGTAAGCGAAACGGGGCCGGCAAGCAGGCAAAACAGGGTCTGGTAGCAGGCGAAACGGGACGGTTGCAAAGAGCCGGTCTGCTTCTACCCCCGCGAGCCGACGACGATTCCTCAGCGAGGCACGATGGTTGGCTCGCGGAGCATGACGTTCGTGCATGGCGCACGGCCTTCGCACGAGGAACCCGCCCGGGCGTGGGAGCGTTCCCGGCCGGGCGTGGGAGCTGTCCCATCGGGGTGGCCCGTGGATCGTCCCATCGGGGCATTTCGACGACCCGCGTCTCTACCTACCTTCCATGCGTTCGAAGAGTCCTTCCCTGCGGGGGAGGAGTCCTTCCCTGCGAAGGGAGAGCCCTTCCACTCGGAGGTGGAATGCGCCGGCGAGGGGCGACCCTTTCGTATTCTATTCGGGTGATGTACCTTCGGGGAGTCGGTGGAGCGCTCCAGCGGCTTCTCCTCAACCAGAGAGTGATACGGCACATGGCAATGGCGGAACTCAGCGAAGCGAAGCAGAAGGACCTGGACTCGGCCCTGAGCCAGATCGAGCGCGCCTACGGCAAGGGCGCCATCATGCGCATGGGGACCGACGGGCCCAGGGTGCAGATCGCGTCCATCCCCACCGGCGCGGTGAATCTGGATCAGGCCATCGGTGTGGGGGGGATGCCCCGGGGCCGCATCGCCGAGATCTACGGTCCCGAATCCTCGGGGAAGACGACCCTCTGTCTGCACATCATCGCCAATGCCCAGAAGCAGGGCGAGGTGGCCGCCTTCATCGACGCCGAGCACGCCCTGGACGTCCAGTACGCCCGGAAGCTCGGCGTGGACGTGGACAACCTCCTGGTCTCGCAGCCCGATACCGGAGAGCAGGCGCTGGAGATCGCCGAGGTGCTGATCCGCTCCAACGCTGTGGGCGTGGTGGTGGTGGACTCGGTGGCGGCTCTGGTGCCGAAGGCCGAGATCGAGGGTGAGATGGGTGACGCCCACGTGGGACTTCAGGCTCGACTCATGAGCCAGGCGCTCCGGAAGCTCACCGGCGCGGTGAACCGCTCGCACACGGCCGTGATCTTCACCAACCAGATCCGGGAGAAGGTAGGGGTCATGTTCGGCAATCCGGAGACCACCTCCGGCGGACGGGCCCTGAAGTTCTACGCCTCTCTCCGCCTGGACATCCGGCGCATCGGCGCCATCAAGGACGGGCAGGACCTGGTGGGCAACCGGACCCGGGTCAAGGTGGTCAAGAACAAGTGCGCACCGCCCTTCAAGCAGGCCGAGTTCGACATCATGTACAACGAGGGGATCTCTCATACCAACCTGCTGTTGGACCTGGGCAGCGACCTGGACATCGTGCAGAAGTCCGGAGCGTGGTACTCCTATGGTGACCTGCGGCTGGGGCAGGGCAAGGAAAATGCCCGGCAGTTCCTCCTGGAAAATGAGGACGTGCTGGAGGAGATCGACCTGAAGCTCCGGAAGGCAATGGGACTCATCCCCGAGGAGGCCGACGACGCGGAGGACGGGGAAGGAGAGCCCGACGACGACTGACGATCTCTCGGCCGGACCCGGCCCGGGGGCGGCTCGGACCGCAGCGCAGGCGTTGAGCCGGCTCCGGTTTCGCCGTTATAATCGAGATCGTTGGAGCTGGTCTGTTCCGCGAGGAGGGGGCCGGCTCCGTGTCGCGTTCCGAGACCCTCCATCGTGAGTTTATGAAGGCTTCCGAAATACGCCGTCGTTTTCTGGACTACTTTCAGCTCCGGGGGCACGAGTATCGACCCAGCGGTCCCCTGGTGCCTCCCGACGACCCCACCCTGTTGTTCACCAACGCGGGGATGGTCCAGTTCAAGAAGATCTTCCTTGGCCAGGAGAGCGTTCCGTACGATCGTGCGGTGACCAGCCAGAAGTGCGTTCGGGCCGGAGGCAAGCACAACGACCTGGAGCAGGTGGGGCGGACCGCCCGGCACCACACCTTCTTCGAGATGCTGGGCAACTTCTCCTTCGGCGACTACTTCAAGCGCGACGCCATCCACTTTGCCTGGGAGTTCCTCACGGTGGAGATGGGCCTCGAGCCCGAGCGGCTCTTCGTCACGGTGCACCACACCGACGACGAGGCCCACGCCCTCTGGCAGGAGGTGGCCGGGGTGGAGCCGTCGCGGATCTACCGGTTGGGTGACCGGGACAACTTCTGGCAGATGGCCGACACGGGTCCGTGCGGGCCCTGCTCGGAGCTCCACTACGACCTCCGGCCGGCCGATGACCGAGACGTTCCGCCCAAGGACGAGTTCGAGGTCCTGGGCGAGGCAGGACGCATCATCGAGCTGTGGAACCTGGTCTTCATGCAATTCGACCGGGACGAGGAGGGCACCCTGAACCCCCTTCCGGCGCCGTCCATTGACACCGGGCTGGGGCTGGAGCGGTTGGCAGCGGTGTTGCAGGGGGTGGACTCCAACTACCACACCGACCTCTTCATGTCGCTCATTGATCGGGTGGGTGAGGTGGTGGGCCTCGAGTACCAGGCCTCCGAGCCCGAGGGCGTCAGCTTCCGGGTCCTGGCCGACCACGCCCGGGCGGTGGCCTTCCTCCTGGCCGATGGGGTCTTTCCCTCGAACGAGGGACGGGGATACGTGCTGCGCCGGATCCTGCGCCGGGGCGTGCGGCACGCCTGGCTGCTGGGCCGTCGGGAGCCCACCCTGGTGGACGTGGCGGCCGAGGTGATCCGGGTCATGGGAAACAGCTACCCGGAGCTGAAGAAACGGGAGGCTCTGATCGTCCAGACCACCCGCATGGAGGAGGAGCGCTTCCTCTCCACCATCGAAGGCGGGATGGCCCGTTTCGACGAGCTGGCGCCTCCCCTGAAGGAGGCCGGCGCGGACGAGGATCCCCTCCCGGACGAGGATCCCCTCCCCGACGACGCGCCCGTCATTGACGGCCAGGAGGCATTCAAGCTCTACGACACCTTCGGATTCCCCCTGGACCTGACCCAGCTCATGGCCCGGGAGCGGGGGTACCGGGTGGACGTGGAGGGGTTCGACGAGGCGTTGGCCCGCCAGCGCGCCCGGAGTCGGGCCGACCGGATGGCCAGCGGCGTGGGCACCCAGGAGGTGGAGACGCTGGACGACTGGAGTCTCCCGGGTGGCGAGCCGGACCCGACGTGGGTGGGATGGGAGACCACCGAGGTGGAGACCCGGGTGGTGGGGTTCCGGACCGAAGGAGATCGGACCGGGCTCATCCTGGACCCCAATCCCTTCTACGCCGAGGCCGGCGGTCAGGTGTCCGATACCGGCGCAGTGGAGGGGAAGGGGTGGAAGCTGGAGGTGGACGAGGTGGCCACCGTGGAGGGACGCACCGCGGTCTGGGGCCGACTCGATGGGGCGCTCCCCTCCGTGACGGAACCGGTGGAGGCCGTGGCCCGGGTGGACGCCCGGCGGCGTCACGACATCGCGCGCAACCACACCGCCACCCACCTCCTGCACGCCGCCCTCCGGAACGTCCTGGGCGAGCACGTCAGCCAGCGGGGGTCGCTGGTGGCGCCCGACCGCCTCCGCTTCGACTTCTCCCACCCCCAGCCGCTGACTCCCGACGAGGTGGAGGCCATTGAGCGGGAGGTGAACGAGGCCATCTGGGCCGACCACCCCGTTCGCTGGGAGATCGTGCCCCTGAAGGAGGCCCAGGATCGCGGCGCCATGGCCCTCTTCGGCGAGAAGTACGGCGACCGGGTCCGGGTGGTGGAGATCCCCGACGTGAGCCTGGAGCTCTGCGGAGGCACCCACCTGGAGCACACCGCGGCCGCGGGCCTCTTCACGGTGGCCCGGGAGAGCGGGGTGGCCTCGGGGGTGCGTCGCATCGAAGCCGCCACGGGCCCCACGGCGTACCGACGCCTCCGGGAGGCCGAGGAAGAGCTGGAATCCGTGTCCGAACTCCTGAAGACCTCTCCGGAGAACCTCCGGCGACGCGCCGAGGAGCTCCTGAAGGAACGAAGCGAGTTGGAGCGCCTGCTGGAGGAGCTGAGGCAGGGAGACGGGGCCGGTGAGTCGGTGGTGCACGAGGCCACGCTCGAGGCCCCGAGCGACTGGCCCACACCCAACGGACGCGGCGTGCTCTACCGGGGCATCCGCCTCCGGGTACGGGACGCCGACGACGCCCGCAGCTACGGTGACGCCTTCCGGGAGGAGGAGTCGTGGGGGGTCGCGGTGGTGTCCACCGAAGCGGCGGACCAGAAGCCGGCCCTCTTCGTGTTCGTCACTGACGACCTCATCGGCAAGGGCGTTCGGGCTGGGGACCTTGTCCGGGAGGTGGCCGGTCTGGCCGGTGGCCGCGGGGGCGGCCGCCCTCACATGGCCCAGGGCGGGGTAGAAGAGGTGGGGAAGGTGAATGCGGCGCTGAAGGGCGGAGAAGACGTCCTGCGCGCGGCGCTGGAGGAGGCGAAGTGAGGCGCGCGGCGCCGCCGCCGGTGGTGGAGGAGTGGGCCCGCCGTTTCGGCGGGGCCTCCCTGGACGCTCGGGGCGAGCCGCTGGTGGAGGCGGCTGCGGCGGCTCTGGGGCACGCGCTGGCGCACCCCGGCCGGAGCCGGGAGGCGGCCTACGCCCTCCTGGCCGCCGACGCCCTGCTCACCTGTGCCTGTGAAGACGCCGCGGAGGCCGCAGACCCGGAGGCCGAGCTCCGGAAGCTCCTGGCCAGACTCCGGGAGATCGACACCCCGTGACCGATCCCACTCGGGACCACGTCGTTGTTGATCTCCACTCGCACCTGGTGCCCGGGGTCGACGACGGCGCCCGGACCGTGGACGACGTGGTGGACGGCGTCTCCCGCATGGTGGATCGCGACATCGGTCACATCGTCACCACGCCCCACCTGGACGGCAGCCTCACGCTCATGTCCGATCGGTTCGAGGCGAGGATGGCCGAGATGGACCGGGCCTTCGCCCGGGCTCAGGCGGCGGTTCGGGAGGCGTTTCCACGCATGACCTTCTCCCGGGCCAACGAGGTGGCGTTGGACCACCCCGAGCCGGATCTCACCGATCCCCGGCTGCAGTTGGACAGGAGGGGATACGTGCTGGTGGAGTGGCCTCGCCTGCGGGTGCCCCCCGAAAGCGCCAGGGTCCTGGACCGGGTCAGGGGGCAGGGCGTAGGGCTCCTCCTGGCACACCCGGAACGCTACCGCCTGGGAGACCGGGCAATGGAGCGTCTGGCCCAATGGCGGGAGGCCGGGGCCTTCTTTCAGGTCAACTATGGATCGCTGGTGGGGGCCTACGGGGCCGAGGCGCGCAGGACCGCCCTGGAGCTGCTGGCCCGGGGCTGGGTCGAATGCCTGGCCACCGACTTTCACGGTCGGGCGAGTCTTCGGCTCTTCATTTCTGAAGCCAGGGACCACTTCCGCACCGCCGACGGAGAGCCCGGGCCCGAGACCGAAGCGTGGCACCTCCTCACCCGGAGCAATCCCGGGCGGATCGTGGCAGGCGAGGCCCCGGTGCCCGTCCACCCGGTGGGCCGGGGAGAATCGCTCTGGGGTCGGCTCACCTCTCTCTTTCGCTGAGGTGGTCGATCCGGTGGCTGGACCGGACCGCCCTCGGTGATGAGGTTAGGTGGTGAGTGCGCCACGACGCGTCCGGCCCTCGGCGGGCCGGTGGCATGACGGATCAGCGGTGGAACGTGAATGGGCCGTAGCCGGCCCTCCCAACGGGACCCCCACGAAGGGAGACTCAAGCGTGACTGAAGCGATGAACGGGATCGTCGAGATTCTGCGAGAGGGCCGGGTGCGGGAGCGGAGTCAGAGCTCCTTCTACCGGAGATTGGCCGCCGCCGCCGAAGACGCCGGGCTGGCCGACGACGTGGAGCGCCTGAACGAGCTCCTGGCCGACGAACAGCACCACCTCTCCCGGCTCACCGCCAGGCTCATCGAGCTGGGCGGGACCCCGGAGAACCTGCCTCCGGTGAAGGGTGAGACCAAGCTGGACGGGTGGCAGGCCGAGGCCCGGGCCCGGGAGGCCGGCGAGGTGGCCTTCTACAAGGCGGCGCTCACCAGGCAACTGGACCAGAAGACTCGCGAGATCCTGCAGGAGATCCTTCACTCGGAGCGGCAACATCGGGAGCAGCTCCGGGGGAAGTGGATGTCGGCATGAGCCGTCGTGTGCTGGACCTCTCGGGGCGGCGGGCGGTGGTCACCGGCGGGTCCCGGGGCGTGGGCCGGGCCACCGCCCTTCTGCTGGCCCGGGCCGGTGCCCGGGTGGGGATCGGGTACCGTTCCCGCTCCGAGGCGGCCCTCCAGGTGGTGCGCCGCATGCACGAGCTGAACTCGGCGGGCTTCGCCCTGGCCGGCGACCTCACCCGGGAGGCCGACGTGGAGGCCCTCTTCGACCGGGCCGACGACGCCTTTGGTGGGGTGGACCTGGTGGTGGGAAACCACGGGATCTGGCCGTCGGCGGACATTCCGCTGGCCCAGATGACACTGGAGCATTGGCAGCGCACGCTGAAGGTGAACCTGGAGAGTCTCTTCCTGGTCTGCCGGGAGGCGGCCCGGCGAGTGGCCGACGGAGGGGCCATCGTCGTGGTCTCATCCACCGCCGCGCAGCGGGGCGAGACCTTTCACGGAGACTATGCCGCCTCGAAGGGCGGACTCAATTCGCTGGTGAAGGGACTGGCGGTGGAGCTGGCGCCCCGGGGCATCACGGTGAATGCGGTGGCCCCGGGCTGGATCGAGACCGACATGACCGAGGAGGTGCTCTCGGGGCCCGGTCGGACGAAGGCGCTGGAGAGCATTCCCCTGGGCCGGATCGCCACCCCCGAGGACGTGGCCGGCCCCATCGCCTTCCTCTGCTCGGACCTGGCCCGGCACGTTACCGGCGAGGTGATGAACGTGAATGGCGGAGCGGTGCGCCCGGGATGATCGATCTGCGGCCCCCCGGCGCCGTCCGCTGGATCTGCAGGGAGCTGGAGGAGGCGGGGTACGAGACCTGGGCGGTGGGAGGGGCAGTCCGGGACGCCCTGGCCGGACGCCCGTCCGGTGACTGGGATCTGGCCACCGCCGCGCCGCCCAAGCGGGTTCGGCGGATCTTTCGACGAACGGTCCCCATCGGGATCGACCACGGTACGGTGGGGGTCATCGCCGGTGACGGCGTCATGTACGAGGTCACCACCTTTCGTCGTGACGTGGAGACCACCGGGCGGCACGCCGTGGTGGCCTTCGCCGACACGCTGGACGACGACCTGGCCCGTCGGGACTTCACCATCAACGCGGTGGCCTGGCATCCGCTGCGCAAGGTGCTCCACGACCCGTATGACGGGGCGGCCGACCTGGAGAAGGGGATCCTGAGGACGGTGGGAAGACCGGAGGAGCGCTTCGCTGAGGACTACCTGCGGGTGCTTCGGGCGCTCCGGTTCGCCGGGACCTTTCGCCTTGAGATGGAGGGAGACACCTGGCGGGCGCTGGTGGGTGCCGTGGCCCGGCTCGACGTCCTGTCTCCCGAGCGGGTTCGCGAGGAGATGGAGAAGATCCTCACGGGTCGGGAACCGCCCTCGGCAGCCCTGGCGCTCTACGCCGCCTCCGGCGCCCTGGCCCACCGGTATCCCGAGTTGGACCGGCAGGTGGGCTGGGCCCAGGAGGGAAGGGAGGGCGACCTCTGGAGCCACGCCCTTCGGACCGTGGATCTGCTTGCGCCCCATCGCCCGGCGCTGCGCTGGGCGGCCCTTCTGGCCGGGGCGGGAGAGCCGGACGAAGGGGAGCCGACCGCGGCGGGAGGCGATACGCCGCCGGTCCCCTCCCCGGGGCGGAGAGGCCTCCTTCGGGCCGCCGCCCTCCTGGAGCGGCTGCGGTCGTCCAACGCCCGGATCCAGCAGGTGGCCGGACTGGTGGAGTTCGTTCGTCGGCCACCCGGCGCCGAGGCCCCTGATGCGGATCTCCGCCGCTGGCTGTCGGAGGTGGGCCGGGAGCGGCTCCCGGACCTGATCCGGGTCTGGATCGCCGAGCTCCGCTCCGACGAGCTGGTGGGCCACCGAGGGGAAGGGGCGTGGGACCGGGACAAGCTGGAACACCTGGTGAGACGCCTGCGGGCCACAGCCCGGGCCCCGGTGGCCCTCACCACCGACGAGCTGGCGTTCTCGGGCCGGGACCTGATCCGGATGGGATACCGCCCCGGACCCCGCTTCGGTGAGCTCCTCCGGTGGCTCCTGGACCGGGTGCTGGACGATCCGACGTTGAACGATCGGGAGACATTGGCGGCCGAAGCGGAGGCGTGGATGGCCGCTCGGGACGAGGAGGTGGGGTGACGACCGGCGAGGCACTGGCACACGCAGAGGACGCTGGCCCATGAGCGACGACCTGGACCTGTTTGGCGGCGGCGGGACGCGGCCCTCGCCGCAACCCGACGAACGGCGGGAGCCCGAGGCGCCGGATCCCGCCGCGCCCCTGGCCGCTCGCATGCGCCCCCGGACTCTGGAGGAGGTGCGGGGTCAGGACCACCTCCTCGGACCTGACCGACCCCTGGGGCGGATGCTGGCCGGTGGGGAGCTCTCTTCGTGCATCCTCTGGGGTCCGCCCGGGAGCGGGAAGACCACCCTGGCCCGTCTCCTGGCCCGCCGCGGAGACGCCGCCTTCGTGGCCTTCTCCGCCGTCACCGAAGGGGTGGCCCGGGTGCGGGAGATCATCCAGGAGGCCCGCACCCGGCAGCAGACCTCCGGGCGGCAGACCATCCTCTTCTGTGACGAGATCCACCGCTTCAACCGGGCCCAGCAGGACGCCTTCCTGCCCCATGTGGAAGACGGCACCGTGATTCTGGTGGGGGCCACCACCCAGAACCCCTCCTTCGAGGTGAATCGGCCCCTGCTCTCCAGGGCTCCGGTCTTCATTCTGGAGCCTCTGAGCGCGGAGGCGGTGAGCGAGGTGCTGGAGGAGGCGCTGACGGATCCTGATCGGGGGCTGGGCGCCATGGAGCTGGCCGCCGCCCCCGAGGCCCTGCGGGTGCTGACCGCCGGTGCCGACGGTGATGCCCGGCGGGCCCTGGGCGCCCTGGAGGCGGCGGCGCGCCTGGCCGGCGAAGGCGGGCGCATCACCGAGGAGGTGGCCCGGGAGGCGCTGCAGCACCGCTTCGCCATCTACGACCGCTCCGGCGAGGAGCACTACAACCTCATCTCGGCGCTCCACAAGAGCATTCGGGGAAGCGACCCCGACGGCGCCCTCTACTGGCTGGCTCGCATGATCCAGGGAGGGGAGGATCCGCTGTACCTGTGTCGGCGCCTGGTGCGGATGGCCACCGAAGACATCGGGCTGGCCGATCCCCGGGCTCTGGAGGTGACGGTGGCCGCCTGGCAGTCCTACCGGTTCCTGGGGTCGCCGGAGGGAGACCTGGCCCTGGCTCAGGCCGCGGTGTACCTGGCCACCGCGCCCAAGTCCAACCGGGTCTACCGGGGGTGGGGCGAGGCCCGGAAGGCGGCGTCCGAGACCCCGGGCGCTCCGGTGCCCATGCACATCCGGAATGCGCCCACCGCCGAGATGGAGGCGTGGGGCTACGGGGAAGGGTACCGGTACGATCCCGACGAGCCCGGAGGAGTGGCCCGGCAGGAATACCTTCCCCAGGAGCTTCGGGGACAGCGCTTCTACCGACCGGGGCCCCACGGCCTTGAGCCGGAGCTGGCCCGGCGCATGGAGGAGTGGGAGCGCCGGCGTCAGGACCCGGAGGAAGAATCAGACCGGTAGTCGGGAACCGACACCCAGCCGCCCGTCGCGGGTATCAGGGTGGTATGAAACGCCGACTCCCCATCCTGGGCCGCTGGCTCGTGCTGCCCCTCGTGGTGATCCTGCTGGGCGGGTGCAGCCTCTTCTACCGGAGCCCTTCGGTGGTCATTGCCGACGTGCGGGTAGTGGGGCTGGGGTTCACCTCCGGAACCGCCGAGATCATCCTGGAGGTGGACAACCCGAACTTCTTTCACCTGGAGGTTCGGGAGTTCCAGTACCTGCTGGAGGTGGAGGGACGTGAAGACCGGTGGAGTCGCCTGGCCGAGGGCAGGACGGCCGAGAGCATTCGGCTGCCCCGCCGCAGCGTCGAGCGTGTCACGCTTGAGGTGCCCTTCCAGTACGAGGCGGTGGGCACGGCCCTTCGGAGCTGGTGGGACACCGGGGCCATGAACTATCGGGTGCAGGGCGACATCGTGGCCCGGGGGCCGGCGGGGCGGGTGGACCTTCCTTTCCGCTCCACCGGCAGCTTGACGCCCTGACCAGCAACGTGGGTGCCGGGACATGGTCCCTCGCACCCCGCAACGTCAACCCAAGAGGAGGAACCAGGCCATTCCGACGCAGCTGATCGACAATCGAACGCCGGTAGACCGGGCCGTGCTGGTGGGGGCTCCCCGCCGTGAGATGGAAGCCCGGGTCGTGGATGAACACATGGAGGAGCTTCGCCGGCTCACCGACACCGCCGGCGGGGACGTGGTGGGCACCCTGATCCAGCGGATCGACGCCCCCACGCCCCAGACCTACATCGGTAGCGGAAAGGTGCGGGAGCTCCGGGAGCTGGTGGAGGCCCGGGACGCGGACCTGGTCATCTTCGACGAGGAGCTGAAGCCCGACCAGGCCAAGAACCTGGAGCAGGGGCTCGACGTGCGGGTCATGGATCGCTCCGAGCTGATCCTGGACATCTTCGCCTCCCGGGCCCGAACCCGGGAAGCCAAGCTCCAGGTGGAGTTGGCCCAGCTGGAGTACCTGCTCCCCCGACTGCAGCGCATGTGGACCCACCTCTCGCGGATCCGCGGCGGAATCGGCCTTCGGGGTCCGGGTGAGACCCAGCTCGAGACCGACCGCCGGCTCATTGGCCGCCGGATCACCGACCTGAAGAAGAAGCTGGAGGCGGTGGCCGAGTCCCGGGCGGTGCAGCGACGCCGTCGGCGAGGGGAATATCGGGTGGCGCTGGTGGGCTATACCAACGCCGGAAAGTCCTCGGTACTCCGGGCCCTCTCCGGCGACGACCTCTTCGTGGAGGACCGGCTCTTCGCCACTCTGGATTCGGCCACCCGGAGCGTGGAGCTGGGCTCGGGCTACCAGGCGCTCCTCACCGACACGGTGGGATTCATCCGTAAGCTTCCCCACCACCTGGTGGCCTCGTTTCGCTCCACGCTGGAGGAGGCCCGGGAGGCGGACCTGGTGGTTCACGTCATCGACGCCGCGCACCCGGACTGGGAAGAGCGGAAGGTGGTCGTGGACGAGGTACTTCGGGACCTGGAGCTGGACGAGACGCCCCAGATTCTGGTCTTCAACAAGGTGGACCGCCTCACCCACGGCGAGGAGTCGGCGATCCGGGATCGGGTGCGGGCGCTGGAGTCCACGCCGGCGGTCTTCACCTCGGCGGTGGAGTCCGACGGTCTGGACGCGCTGGTCCAGACGCTCCGGGCCCGGGTGCGGAACCAGTATCCCCGGGTGAGGGTGGCGCTTCCGGCTGCGGATGGCGAGCTTCTGGCGGCCGTGTACCGGGAGGGAGAGGTGCTCGAGCAGGAACGCAACGGGATCCGAATGCACCTCCTGGCCCGGATTCCCGAGCCGCTCCTGGGACGGCTCAGGCAGGAGCCGGAGGTGGAGCTCACGGAAAGCTGAGGGGGGGTGTCCCCCCGGAATCTGAACGCGGGAGGCGAAAGCGGGTGGAACGACTGGTCTTCGTAGGACCCGGACGCGTGGGGCTGGCCCTGGGATACGCTCTGGTGCAGGCCGATGCGGTGGCTTCGCTGGTGTACCAGGGGCGCCGCCCCGATCCTCCCTCGCATCCCCTCTTTCACCAGGGCATCGCCGAGTACCGCTACGGTCTGGAACGGCCGGAAGAGGGCACCACCGCCCTGATCCTCACGGTGCCCGACCGGGTCCTTCCGGAGATTGCCGTGGCCATGGCCGGACGGGGTGAGGCTCCGTCGGGCTGCCCGGTACTCCACACCTCGGGAGTCCAGGGCGCCGAGCCGCTGGAGCCCCTGAACCGAGTGGGATACCGGGCCGGCACCCTTCACCCGCTTCAGGCCATCGCCCACCCGGTGACCGGGGCCGAGCGCCTCATGGGATCCACCTTTGCCATCTCCGGGGAGCGGGAGGCGCTGGCGGTGGTTCGTCGGCTGGTCTCCCTCCTGGGGGGCCGCTCCATCGCCGTTCCCACCCACCGTCGTCCGCTCTATCATGCCGCCGCCGTGCTGGGCTCCAACTACCTGGTGGTGCTTCTGAGTCGGGCCATCCGTCTCCTGGAAGACACGGGGACCGGACACCACGAGGCGGTGCAGGCCATGGTCTCGCTGGCCCAGGGGAGCCTGGCCAACGTGGAGGAGCTGGGGCTGGAGGTTGCCCTCACCGGACCGGTGGTCCGGGGCGACGTGGAGACGGTGGACCTCCACCTCCGGACGCTGGAGGGCGTCGATGCCCGCTTCTACGCTGCCATGGGCCTCCTGGCCCTGGAGCAGGCCCGGGACGACCTGCCTGCCGACGTGGTGGCCGCACTGGACGAACTCTTCCAACGCTACGCATGAGACTCTACGTCAACATCGACCACGTGGCCACGATCCGAGAGGCCCGCCGGACCGATGAGCCGGACCCGGTCCGGGCCGCTGTGCTGGCCGAGCTGGGCGGTGCCGAAGGGATCACCGTGCACCTTCGGGAGGACCGCCGACACATTCAGGACCGGGACCTGCGGCTCCTGATGGCCACCTGCCGCTCGGGGGTGAACCTGGAGGTCGCCGCCGAGCCGGAGGTGACGCAGATCGCCTGTGAGGCCCGCCCGATGCAGGTGACCCTGGTCCCGGAGCGCCGGGAGGAGGTGACCACCGAGGGGGGACTGGACCTCAGCCGACCCGAGACCACGGAAAGGGTGGGCGAGGCCGTGGAGCGGCTCCGGGAGCATGGGATCCGGGTGTCCCTCTTCGTGGACCCGGATCCGGCGGCGCTGGAAGCCAGTCGGGAGATGGGGGTGGAAGCGGTGGAGCTCCACACCGGCGAGTACGCCAATGCCCGTGACGACGAGGGCAGGGCCCGCCAGCTGGCTCGGCTCCACCGGGGTGCACGGCTGGGCCGGGAGCTGGGTCTGGCGGTGCACGCGGGCCACGGCCTCACCTACGAGAACGTGATTCCGGTGGCGGCGTTGGCGGAGATCGAGGAGGTGAACATCGGACACTCCATCGTCTCACGGGCCGTCCTTGTGGGGCTGGAGCGGGCCGTGCGGGAGATGGTCCAACTCCTGCGCCAGGCACCGGCCCGGGTAAAGGAGCCCGGCCGGTGGATCCCGCCCCTCGGCTACTGAACGTGCCCCCGAAAACCCATGGCGAACGGGCAGACCACGCCCGACTGTGGGCCCGGGGGCCATGAAGTGGGACTGGAAGGCGATCCTGGGGATCGTCATCAGCGCCGCACTCATCTGGTGGGTCCTTCGGGATGTGGACCTCCAGGGGGTGTGGCACGTGGTGCGGGGCGCTCGCTGGGACCTCCTGGCGGCGGCGGTAGCGGTGGCCACCTTCGGGTTCGCGGTGCGGGCCATGCGCTGGAAGCTTCTCCTGCATCCGCTCCGCGCCGGGATCGGGTTCCGACCCCGCTTCGCCGCCGTGAACATCGGGTTTGCCGCCAACAACCTGCTCCCGGCCCGGGTGGGAGAGTTCGCCCGGGCCTGGGCCATCTCCCGGCTGGAGCCCATCTCGGCCAGCGGGGCTCTGGGGTCGCTGGTGGTGGAACGGTTCCTGGATGCGGTGGCGGTCTTCAGCCTCATGGCGATGGCCATGCTCCATCCCTCCTTTCCCCGGGACGTGACGGTGGGCGGACAGAGCCTGGGGGCCATGATCACCACCCTGGTGGTTCTCCTGCTGGTGCTCCTCTTCGGCCTCCTGGTCCTCCTCCTCCTGCCGGCTCCCGTCATCTCGGTGACCCGTTGGGTGGCCCGATTTCTGCCGGAACGGGCCGCCGGCTTTCTGGTGGAAGGGCTCGTGTCGTTTCTCTCGGGGCTCGAGTCGCTGCGGAGCCCGCGGCTCTTGCTGGGGGCCCTGGCCTGGTCCTTCGCCTTCTGGGCGTGGAACGGGTTGTCGTTCTGGCTGGGATTCATGGCCTTCGGGATCGAGGAGGGATACATGGCCGCCCTCTTCGTTCAGGGGATCATCGCCATCGGCGTGGCCGTGCCGTCGGCGCCGGGCTTCTTCGGGACCTTTCACGCCGCCGCGGTGGTGGGGCTCACCGAGGTCTACGGCGCCGCCGGAAGCGCCACCCTGGCCTTTGCCTTCGGCTATCACCTGGGCGGGTTCATTCCGGTGACGCTCATGGGACTCTGGTACGCCGCCCAGATGGGCATGAGCTGGAGCGATCTGGGGCGGGCCGACGAACGAGTGGAGGAGGAAGCGTGAAGCAACGTGCGTGGAAGGGCCGGGCGCCGGCAAAGGTGAACCTCCTTCTTCGGGTCCTGGCCCGGGAGGCGGGGGGACACCACCAGATCGAGACCGTCTTCCAGGCCCTGGAGCTGGCCGACCAGCTCCGGATCGTACTGGGTCGGCCGTCGGAGACTGGGAGCCCCCGAGATTTCGGTAGCGCCCTCCCCCGCATTGCACTGGAGGTCGAGGGGGTAGGTGCCGACACGCTGGGTCCGCCGGAGGAGAACCTGGCGGTGCGGGCGGCCCGACTCTACAGCGATGCCCTGGGCGACGGCCGAGGTCCGGCGACGCCGGTGTCGGAGATCCGGGTCCGGCTCACGAAGCGGATTCCCCACGGCGCCGGCCTGGGAGGCGGCTCGTCTGACGCGGCGGCGGTGCTCCGGGGACTGGACCAGCTCCACGGCGGGGCCCTGGGTCGGGACCGCCTGGTGGAGCTGGGGGGCCAGCTGGGGGCGGACGTGGCCTTCTTCGTGCTGGACGCGCCCCGAGCCCTGGGATGGGGTCGGGGCCACCGCCTCCTTCCCCTGGGAGCGCTCCCGCGTCGTCCCGTGCTCCTGGCCCTGCCCCCGGAGTCCATCGCAACGCCCTGGGCCTACGGGGCGCTGGCGGAGCACCGGGAACGAGAGGGAGTTGGCGCCGCCGGGGGTGCCGTGCTGGATCACGCCGACCTGGACAGCTGGGAGGGAATGGCCCGCCTGGCCGGGAATGCGTTTCAGCCCGTGCTGGAGCCTCTGCGGCCCGAGCTGGCCCACATCCGACGGCTGCTGGAGGAGGCCGGTGCCCGGCCGGCCCTCCTCTCGGGGAGCGGCTCGGCGGTCTTCGGACTCTTCCGCCGGGAATCGGAGTTGCGAGAGGCGGAGGAGGCGCTCGAGGGAGGGGCGGCCGACGTGCAGGTCATCCGGACCGCTACGGTGGGTCCTGCCGTGACCTGACGGACCGGGCCGACGTATGCCTTGTCTTTTCAGGCACTGTCGGGCATGGTGGAGGCAGAGCAACGATTCTTATCGTTGATGCGTCCCACCATTGAGAGGCCGTCCTTCTCCCCGAGCGGAGCTTTTTCCCATGTCGTCAAGTGTCCTCGCTCTCGTTCTGTTCCTGCTGGCCGTCCCGACGGGCGCGGAGCCGGCTCCCTCCGAGGAGGGTTCGTCGCTTCTCTCGTCTCCGGAGGGCGTGCTTTCGGCGGCGGAGGTCCCCGGAACCACGGCGGACCCCGTGCGGATCTTCCTGGACTGTCAGACCTTCGGGTGTGATTTCGACTATTTTCGCACCGAGGTGACGTGGGTGGACTGGGTTCGCGACCGGCAGGACGCGGACGTCCACGTCATCGTCACCTCGCAGGCCACCGGCGGAGGGGGCAGGCTCTTTGACATGAGCTTCGAGGGGCGCGGAGAGTACGACGGGGAGCGCTTCACCCTCACCCACACCTCGCGTGCCGACGATACCGCCGACGAGCGCCGGCGGGGGATCCTCCGAACCCTTTCCTTCGGCTTCGTCCGCTTCGCTTCGGATACGCCCCTGGCGGACCGGTTGGAAGTCCGGCTGACGGACGATCTCGCCACGGCCTCTCCGACACCCGACACCGACGCCCCGGAGGCGGCAGCGGCAGATGATCCGTGGAATCTCTGGGTGTTCTCCACCTCGGCCCGCGCCACACTGAACGGGGAGTCCGCCTCCAGCGTCCAGAACTACAACGGATCCTTCTCCGCCACCCGTACGACGAACGACTGGCGCATCCGGATGAGTGCCAGTGGCAGCTACGGCGACCGGCGCTTCGACCTCCCCGACCGAACCGTCCGGAGCATCACCCGCAGCTACAGCGGCACGGGGCTCGTGGTGAAGAGCCTGGGAGCTCGCACCTCGGGCGGGGTCCGGGCCTCCGCCCGGCATTCCACCTTTGCGAACCAGGACCTGGCCCTGGAGATTGGTCCAGCCGTGGAGTGGAGCCTCTTTCCCTACGAGGAATCCACCCGGCGGGCCCTCACCTTCGAGTACTGGACCGGGGTGAACCACTTCAACTACACCGAGGAGACCATCTTCGAGCAGGAGCAGGAGTCGCGGTTCCAGCATCGGGGGACCCTCTCGCTGAACCTTCGCCAGGCATGGGGAACGGTGAACACCAGCGTGACCGGATCCCAGTACCTCCACGACACCTCGCTCAGTCAGGTGCGCCTCAATACGGGTCTGAATCTCCGGCTCTTCCGGGGCTTTTCGCTGAATGTCAACGGCTCGTACTCGCGGGTTCGGGACCAGCTCGACCTTCCCCGCGGCGAGGCCACCGACGACGAGATCCTGCTGCGGCAGCGTCAGCTGGCCACCGATTACCGCTACTTCACGTCGTTCGGGATCACCTACACCTTCGGGTCCATCTACTCCAACATCGTGAATCCCCGGATGGGCGGCTCGCCCGGCGGCATGATCGTCATGTTCTGAGCTGTGCAGGGACAGCAGTTGACACGAATGTCGTGCAGCACGATCTTCGTGCCATGAAACGGAACATCACCGTCACCATGGACGAGGAAACCGCCCGATGGGTCCGTATCGAGGCGGCGAAGTGTGACATGAGCGTCTCCCAGTTCCTGGGGGATGTGCTCGAGGAGCGCCGCCGCCGGAGCGAGGGGTACGAGGCGGCTCGGGAGCGCTTCATGGCCCGCGAGCCCCGTTTGCTCCGAAGACCCCGGGACCCCCTCCCCACTCGGGAGGAACTCCATGACCGGGAGCCACGGGACGTGAGCGGAGACGTGTCCCCGTGAGTTCATCCGTCTTCGTGGACACGAACGTGTTGGTGTATCTTCGGGATTCGTCCGATCCGGAGAAGCAGCGTGCGGCGGCCCGGTGGATGGCCTATCTGTGGGATACGGGAGGCGGTCGCCTCAGCCTTCAGGTGCTGCAGGAATACTACGTTACCGTCACGCGTAAGCTGAACCCCGGCCTCCCCCCTCCGGAGGCCCGGGAAGACGTGGCCGCACTGAGGGTCTGGAGTCCCCTGCCTCCCGACACCGAACTCCTTGAGGAGGCGTGGACGGTGGAGGATCGGTATGAACTCTCCTTCTGGGACAGCCTCATCGTCGCCTCGGCCCATCGCCTGGAATGTTCGGTGCTGTTGACCGAGGATCTCCAGGATGGTCAGGACCTTGGAGGTGTCGTGGTCCAGAGCCCCTTCACCCGGGAGCCCGATTCCGGGACCTGACGCCGCTTCAGGGACCTGACGCCGCGCCCCGGCCGGCTCAGTGGCCGGCGATCACTCCGGCGACGCCGCCCCGCCTGGGATCGCCGGCGCCTCCGAACTCGCGTCCCCGGCGCTCTGCGGCGTGGACGCCGCCGAAGAAGAGGTTCTGCTCGGCCCAGACGCCGGGGTCGGGCCAGCGTCGGCCGAGGGCGCCGATGACCTCTTCGGAAAAGCCCCCTTCGATCTCCAGCCGGGATCCCTCGAGGTGCAGCCGAGGCCGTGCCACGGCGGCCTCCAGGGTGAGGCCGAGGTCCAGGACGCCCGCCAGAACCTGGAGGATGGCGGACCGGATCCGCTTCGAGCCGCCGGACCCCAGCGCCAGAAGGTGGTTCTGCTCCCGGTTCTCCACCAGCGTTGGCGCCATCATGGAGGTGAGCCGGGTGTCCAGGGGCCAGCGGCCAAAGCCCCGGGGTTGAAGGTCGCTTTCGCCCAGGACGTTGTTCAGCATGACGCCGGTGTTCGGGATCATCCATCCGCAGCCCTCGCCGTTGGACACGCTGAGGGACGCGGCGTTGCCGTCACCGTCAATGACACTCAGGTGGGTGGTGCCCCGGTATGAGGGCGGATGGCTCGCCACCTGCGCTCGATACCGCTCGACGGTCTCCGGCGACAGGACCCGGGCGGCCTTCTCCAGGTCCACGTCCTCCTCCAGGTCCTCGCCGGCCCGCACGTCACGGATGGCGGCCAGGGCCAGGGCCAGGCGTCGGGCTTCGCCCGGTCCGTACGGATCCGGACCCGGTGCCATCGCCGCCAGGACCCGGAGCCCGAAAGCCACGAGGAGGCCGCCGGAGGCGGGTGGAGGGTTGGTGAGGATTCGCCGACCTTCGTACTCCACCTTCAGGGGGCGCCTGCGGAGCACCCGGTACGCCTCGAAGTCCTTCCGCCGAAGGTGGCCGCCTCCATGTCGGCAGGCCTCATCCACCGCGTCGGCCATCTCGCCCCGGTAGAAGAGATCCGGCCCGTGACGAATGAGTGCCTCGATGAACTCGGCCAACTCGGGCTGGGTGTGCACCGTCTGCTCCGACATCCCGGTGTCACCGGGGACGAAGGTGGCCCGAGCCTCGGGTGTGTCGTCCAGGATCGGCGTCAGGACCCGAGCCAGGTAGGCCTGCATGGAGGTGACCTCCACGCCGTCCCGGGCGGCCGCCAGGGCGGGGGATGCCACTTCGTCCATGGAGAGTCGTCCCAGGTCCGAATGGAAGCCGAAGAGGCCCGCGACGGTTCCGGGGGTGGCCGCGGCGCCGAGCCCGATGTGGAAGGGTTGGCGGGCCGTGCCGAAGTCCACCATGATCTCCCGGAAGTCCAGGGCGTCGGACGGGGTGCGCCGCCGAGGGGTCTGGGCGAAAAAGTCGTAGAGCCGAGCCTCCTCGTCTGCCGGTCGAGCCAGGAGGAAACCCCCGCCCCCCAGGGAGGACAGGAGCGGCTCGGCGACGCAGGCGGCCCACAGCCCCGCCGCTGCAGCGTCGAAGGCGTTGCCGCCGGCATTCAGGACCTGCATCATGGCGTCACGGGTCACCGGGTGCCCGCAGGCTACCGCGCCCCGGGCGGCCGGGGAACTCGTGGGCTCGGCGCTATCTGGAGTGGGCATTGGGGTCGGGGAATGCGGGTGGCGGGTTCGTGAACGGGGTGCGGCCAGGGGCCGGGGCGCAGCGGTTACCTTCCACATCCACCCCCCCTCGCGTACAGGGGTTCCGAGAGAAGGGCGCGCCGGGGATCCGTCTTTCCCCGGTGCCGCTCCCTTGCCCGCTGAGAACGGGCCGCCGTATCTTGCATCTTCCTACCTGAGGGCCTGTTGGCGCTGGAGTGCCGGCGAGGCCCAACCCCGACACTGCGGGTTTGGGGATCACTCAGGCCGCCTTCGTGCCCGGGCGGCTTCCGACTCGCTCGCGTTACGAAGTTCAGGGCGCCCCATCCCGAGCCGGTGAGACGCAATGGCGGAAAAGCCTGATCGCGGATCCAGCATCCGACGGCCGACGGCCGGCGAGGACACGGCTGTGTCCCGGTGGCTGGCCATGGGGCTCACCCTCGTTCTCGCCGTTGTGGCGGGGCTGGCCCTGGTGCTGTGGATCTCGGATGTCCGCCAGGATCGGGAGCGCGAGGCGGCGGTGCACCACGCCCGAAACCATGCAGCGGCGGTAGAGGCACGACTCCTGGAGGCTGCAGGAGCCGTCTATGCCATGGAGGCCCTGGTCCGTGCTCACGCCGGCCCGCCCGGGGCCTTCCAGCAGCGATCCCGAGAGATCCTCCACCGGCATCCTGCGGTGGCCACGCTCGAGCTCCAGCCCGGCGGAGTGGGCTCCCACGTGGCGCCCCTGGCCGGCAACGAGGACGCCCTGGGCCGGGACGTTCTGGCCGATCCGGAGACGGGGGCGCTGTCCCGCAGCTTCGTGGACGGCAACGTCCTGGGCGTCGCCGCTCCCGTCCAGTTCCCGGAGGGACGCCAGGGTGCGGCGCTCCGCCTCCCGGTCTTCTTCCCGGCCACCGGCGACCCTGGGCAATTCTGGGGGTTCGTGTCGGCAACGCTCCACCTGGACGACATCCTCGATGCCGCGCACCGAGGCGAGCTGGAGGAGATGGGATACCGCTACGCCCTGTACCTGGGGTCGGCGGAGGATGAGGGGCCGGGGGTGGCGGGGATCTCGCCCGGCGAGCTCGACGATCCGGTGGTCTGGAGCTTCGACGTACCGGGCAGCACCTGGATCGTGGCGCTGGAGCCCGAAGGCGGATGGGTTCGGCCGCTGCTGGTGGCCCGCGACGTGGCCGGCGTGCTCCTGGTCTCCCTTCTCCTCGCCTTCGTGGCCGGACGCGTCCAGCCCCTGTACACGGCAAGGCGCCGAGCCGCCCGCGTCGCTCGAGAGGCCGGGAGCCGCCACGCCCTCCTGGAGACGGTCCTCGCCGGAACGCGGGAAGGGACGGCGGTCTTCGACGCCGACCTCCGGCTGCAGGACTCCAACCCTCGCTGGGCCGAGCTCCGGGAGTACCCGGGGGACCTGGTGGAGGCGGGGGGCCGCTGGGAGGGCTTCGTCCGCTACGACGTGGAGCGGGGTGCGTACGGGGAGGGTGAGGTGGAGGGTCTCACCCGGAGGGTGCTGGAGGGGTTACGGTCGGGTGAGGGATCACCCGTTCTGGCGAAGCTGCCGAGTGGACGAACTCTGGAGGTACGGACGACGGCTCGGCCGGAGGGGGGGTACGTGGAGACCGTCACCGACCTCACCGGAGAGTTCCGGGCCCTGGAGCGGCTCCAGGTTCTCTTCGAAGGGACGTCGGACGGATACATCCTGGTGCGGGACGGGGCGGTGGTGGATCTGAACCACGCCGCCATCATCCTCACGGGAGCGGACTCCAGGGAGGAGGTGGTGGGCAGCGATCTCCCCGATTACCTGGACGAGGAGGGGGACGGGCAGTGGCTGCGGGCGCTCCTGGAGCGTGCTCGGGAGGGTGAGGAAGTCCGCGGCGACTGGACCCTGGAGCGGCACGGACTGGAGCCCATCCCCCTGGACGTCACGGTGCGTCCCCTGGATTCCGGTGTCGGTGAAGGGGCCCTGATACTGGTGATCCTACACGACCTGAGGGGCCGGCGGAGGGTGGAGCGGGCCGAGGAATTCCTCAAGGCCGTGCTGGAGAACAGCTCGGCCCTGATCTCGGTGAAGGACCTGGAGGGGCGCTACCTGATGGTGAATGCCCAGTGGGAGCGGGTCATGGGCGTAAGCCGCGGGAACGCGCTGGGGCAGCCGGAGAGAGAGATCTTCGCCATGGAGGTGGCGGTGGAGCGGCAGCGGGTGGACCAGCAGGCCCTGGAGAAGGAGGGGGCGGTCACACTAGAGGAACGGATCTGGATCCGGGGACGGGTTCGAACCTTCGTCACTACGGCGGTGCCCGTGATGGGTCGCCAGGGGGAGCCCGAAGCAGTATGCCGGATCTCCACCGACGTCACCCTCGTGGAAGACTTCCGGAAGGAGCTGGAGGCGGCTCGGGAGGGACGGGAGTCGGTGGAGGAACACGCCGGCTTCGACCCGGAGGCGGCCATGGAGGTGGTGGAGGAGCTCACCGAACTGGTGGCCTCCGGTGATACGGAGGCGGTGGAGGTGGTGCATCACCTCGAGGAGGAGTTGGACGGCACCCGCCTCTCGGATAGCGCGCGGCGCATCGCCGGCTTCGTCCGAAACTTCCAGTTCGAAGGCGCCCGCCTGGAGCTGAAGATCCTCCGGGAGGAGCTCACCGCCGCAGAGGCGGAGTGAGCCCGGGTGGCCCGGAGCCCCCAGTCCCGCTGTGCCTCAGCCCCTTCGCCGCTCGCGCTTCCGCCGTGCCTTGAGCGCCGCCACCCGCTCCCCGACGGGGACTTCGAAGCGCTCCTCCTCCGGTGCGCCGTAGTCGAAGTCCTCGAGGGTACGTCGCACGATTGGCCGGCCCACCGCGCGTTCGATTCCACGCACATCGGCCTCCTCCTCCGGCGAGACGAAGGTGTACGCCTCGCCCGTGGCACCTGCCCGTGCGGTCCGGCCCACGCGGTGGATGTAGTCACCGGCCACGTTGGGCACGTCGAAGTTCACCACGTGGTCGAGCTCCTCCACGTCAATCCCGCGTGCCACGACGTCCGTGGCGGCGAGCACGCGGAAGGACCCCGAGCGGAAGCCCTCGAGCGCCTTGGTCCGCTGGTTCTGACTCCGGTTTCCGTGGATCCGTGCTGTGGGGATCCCGCTCCGTTCGAGCTTCTGGTAGAGGCGGTTCGTGCGGTGCTTCGTGCGACAGAAGACAATGACGTTGCCGATCTCGTCGCGCCGGAGCAGCTCGATGAGGAGGGCCACCTTGCGTCGTGAGGGAACCGGAAAAAGGGCCTGGCTGATCCCCGTGGCCGTGCCCTGGGGGCGCGCCACGTCGACCCGCACCGGGTCGTTCAGGAGCTCGCGAGAGAGCTGGACGATGGGCTTGGGCAGCGTGGCCGAGAAGAAGAGGGTCTGCCGGGGCCCGGGTGGAAGGTGCTTCAGCACCCGTCGGATGTCGGGCAGAAAGCCCATGTCGAGCATGCGGTCGGCCTCGTCAAGGACGAGAAACTCGATGCCCTGGAGTTTCGCGTAGTCGCGCCGGAAGTGGTCGAGAAGCCGCCCGGGCGTCGCCACCAGGATGTCCACGCCCTTCCGGAAGGCCTTCTCCTGCGGGCCCATGGCCACCCCTCCGAAAACCGCCGCGCCCGTGACCCCCGAGTGGCGCCCGAGCGCACGGCGCTCCTCGTCGACCTGTGCCGCCAGCTCGCGGGTCGGGGTGAGTACGAGGGCACGCGTCGTGCCCCTCGGCCTCCCCCGTAGCTCCTGCAGGATCGGAAGCAGAAAGGCGGCGGTCTTCCCGCTTCCCGTCATGGCGCATCCGAGCAGGTCGCGCCCGGCGAGTCCGGCCGGGAGTGCCTGCCGTTGAACGGGGGTGGGTTCGGTGAAGCCCATGTCGCGGATCGCCCGCAGGAGGTCGGGGTGAAGCCCGAGCGAGGCGAAGTCATCGGTGGTCTGGTGTGTCATATGCCGGTCTGAGCCCCGTGTCGGGGCCCCTTCGGGTCCTGGAAACCGTAGTCCTCGACGCCAGGCGATTCCCGGGCCCTCAGTTTCCGATACAGTCCCAAAGGTAGCGGAAAAGGGTGGGAAGAAGGGGATCTGCGGCGAAGAGTGGGTTGCGGTCTCCCTCCCCCTTCCGGCGCCCGTCTGTGCCCTGCGCCCTGCTCAGGCGACTTCGTGGGCGATGCACACACTCAGTTCAGCGGACGAACACCGATGAACTGGATGGCTGAATCCGGGATCAGGAGGCGTTCCCCATTGGGCCTCTCCACGACGACACCGTCCGGATGCCGTTCGACGTGTCGGAACTCGTCGCCCATGCGGAGAGGGAGGTGCGACATGGACTGGGGTAGGAATTCCAGCGCCGTCATTCGCACCTGGAACCGGTCGCCGGGACCGGCCTGGTCCAGGTAGCGAAAGCCGGGGTCGGGAGTCCTTTTCATCATCGTTCCAGCTCAAGCTCCGGCGCCGGGGGGAGTTCGGCTCGGAGGCGGGGCGCCGCTTCGGTCTCCGGGCCAGCCCCGGGGTCCAGGTCCCGAAGCCAGGGCCCGATTCGACGTGCCAGAGTCGTGCCAGCGCCGGAGGGAGGGCGTGCACGTGCCGTTGACCTCGTCTGCCCGGCAGGTGAAACTAAGCGTTGGCGTCAGTTAGGTAGTTTCCCATGCACAACAAGAAATCTCCATGATCTACTCCGCCGCATGCGAGTATGCGATTCGAGCCGCCACGCACATTGCCCTCCGGGGAAACGGCGAGTTCGTGAAGCTCCGCCAGATCGCGGAAGCGGAGGATATCCCTTCCCCCTTCCTTGCCAGTATTCTCAAGCGGCTGGTGGCGGCAGGGCTCCTGGAATCTGCCCGTGGGCCCACCGGCGGATATGCCCTGAGTGTTCCCGCCGATGAGGTATCACTTCACGACATCAAATCCGTGGTGGACGGCACCGGTGAACTGGAGGAATGCGCCGTGGGCCTCGGGCGATGCTCCGACGAGGTCCCCTGTCCGCTTCACGACACCTGGAAGCCTATTCGCGAAGAGATCAAGCGATATCTACGCGAGACTACGCTGGAGCAGATGGCCGAGGCTCTGGCGTCGAAGCACACGAGCACGTCATGAGTCCGGCGTGCACCAGCCGGCGTCGCATTTCTCCGGTGGGCACATCGAAGAGGGGACAGACGGCCCCCGTGCACCTGGCGCCGTAGTCCAGGCAGAGCACGTCGGATTGGCCGGCCCTCGAGGGCGTGGCGCCGAAGCCCATTGGTATCTCCGACCTCCTGATCACCCGTACTTTCTGGTCTCGCCCGGCGCAGTACGCCAGGTACGTCCTGAGCTTGGTCATTCGGGCCTCCCTTTTCTCAAGCCAACGACATTGGTGCTGCCGCATACACGGCAAAAAGCGAAAGCCGGCCCCACCCGTTCCTGCCGGGCTTCCTTCCCGCAGCCGTCGCAAAACGCTTCCAGTTCGGGCCGGGGATCCGGGGTGAGCCCCGCACGCGCCCTCGTCACCCCCATGACCACCGCCGGGACGTGGAAGAGGGGACACTCCGCGCCACGATGTCGAAGTGCCTGGCTTCCGGTCGGACGAGGATCGCAGGCATCACCGAAGTCGAGGCACACGCGACGGGGTTCGTCCGGAATCGATGCATGGCCGCCGCTATGGCGTGCGGCGGGGGTCGTGACGACAACGACTTTCCGCCTGCAGACGGGACAGTAGGCGCGTTCGAGCTCCATCGGTTCCTCCTTGCCTTGGGGCCGCCGGTGCGAATCGACGGGGTGGTTCCACCCTTGGTGACGTGTGGACTGTTATGGCAAGTGCGATACCACACGGATTTGGCTCAGGGTATTTACGACTTGTTGGTACAAAACTATAGTATAGCCATGCTCCCGTCCTGTCGAGGGCGACGATGAGAGGGAGGGGGACCACGGCGGACGGGGATTCAGGGGAGGGGAGATTCTGTCCCCTGCCGGGCGCCCGGGAGGAGTCATACTGACCCGCCTGGAGAGAGCTTGTCGGCGAGAACCGATGGCAGATGCCAGGGGACGAAAGGGCACCGAAACCGAGTCGCCACCTGTCGGCGCTGGGAGTCACGCAGGTGAGGTGGAGGGACAGGGCACGGTCCGTGCACGATCCGTGAGACGGGAATCACCCGGAACCGAGGGTTATGACGATGGCGAGTGGAGCCACGGCAGGACCGGACGAGGCGGTGGCAACGGTTGGACCCCGAGCGGATCCAACCGTCCGTACCGTGAGGGAGCATACCCTCGAGATCGTATCCGACCCGGGGGAGGGCGCCCAGAAGTGCGCCCAGATCTTCGGAGCCCTGTCGGCCAAGATGGGCAACGGGGTCTGGACGGTGGAGATCATTCCCGCCGAGATCCAGCCCCCGCCCCGCCTTCCCGACGGCGCCAGTGGAAACCGCGTGCGCATCGGTACGGACCCGGTGACCAACTGGGGCGATGCGGCAAACCTCCTCGTGGCGTTCAATGAGCAGGTCCTCCTCCGCCGTCATCGTCTCGATGCGCTGGCCCCCGACGCCATCGTCCTGGTGGAGAACATGTGGGAGACCCACCCGGACGAGGCGATCCGCACCCAGTGGGCGGCGGCGATGGACGAACTCGCCCGGGAGGCTTCCTACCGGGTCATCCCCGTTCCCATGGAGGAGCGGTGTCTGACCGTGGTGGAGGAGACCCGGCGCGGAAAGAACATGTTCGCGCTGGGGATCCTGGCCTGGATCTACCAGCGTGACCTGGAGCTGGTGCGGGCCCAGATCGCCCATGCCTTTCGGAAGAAGTCCCAGGAAGTCTACGACCGGAACGTGGAGCTCCTGGAGCTGGGGTACGGGTGGGCGGACGAGGAGCTCGACTTCCGCATCGACGTGCCGGTCAAGCCTGCCGATGGAGCGAAGGTGGTGATGAACGGGAACCAGGCTCTCGCCCTCGGGGCCACGGCCTCGGGGATGGAGCTCTGTTCCATGTACCCGATCACCCCTGCGACCTCGGTCTCGCACTACCTGGCCGACATCTTCGAAAGCTTTGGCGGAAGGGTCCACCAGGCGGAGGACGAGATCGCCGCGGCGGGCGTCGCCATAGGCGCCTCATACGCGGGCCGGGTTGCCTTCACGGTGACCTCGGGCCCCGGGATGGCTCTGAAGACGGAATTCCTCGGTCTGGCGGTGATGGCCGAGATCCCCATGGTCCTCATCGACGTTCAGCGGGGAGGGCCGAGCACCGGGCTGCCCACCAAGGTGGAGCAGTCCGATCTGCTGGCCGCGCTGTTCGGGCAGCCGGGTGATGCTCCCAAGGTGATCCTGGCCCCGGCCACCATCGAGGAGTCCTTCCACTCCGTGGTGGCGGCCCGGCGGATCGCGGAGGCGCTGCGATGCCTGGTCATCGTTCTCACCGATGCGAACCTGGCCACCGGCGTGCAGCCCTTCCCGCGCCCCGAACCGAAGGAGGAATGGTTTGGCGTGGCCCCGGACCTCTCGCCGGTCCCCGAGGGGACCCTCCCCTACGACTGGAACGAGGACACGGGGCTCTCCGAACGGATTGTGCCGGGCAGGGCCGGGGGGATGCACACCGTGACCGGTCTCAGCCACGACAGACACAGCCGGGTGGCCTACGCCGCAGCCATCCACCAGGAGAGCTGCTCCATGCGGAGCCGCAAGCTTGCCGTCTTCCAGAAGACGCTCCGACCGCCTCCGCTCTACGGTGACGAGGAGGGCGACCTCCTGGTGGTGGGGTGGGGAAGCACGAAGGGTGCGATCGAGGAAGCGGTGGACCGGGCCCGGGAGGACGGCCTCCGGGTCTCCTCCGCCCACCTCACCTTCCTCTCTCCACTGCAGCCCGGCCTCGGAGAGATCTTCGCCCGATTCGATCGGGTGATGACGGTGGAGATCAACTACAGTGACGAGCCGGACGCTCCGTACATCGACGCGGAGAATCGCCGCCGAGGGCAGCTGGCCTGGCTCCTCCGGGCTCAGACCCTCGTGGACGTGGATTGCTGGACCCGGGTCTACGGCGAACCCCTCCGCCCCGCTGACATCCTGAACGGGATCCGCGGGCGTCTGGACAAGGGAGAAGAAGCATGAGCCATGTTGCCTGCCCCCTCTTCGCCGGAGTCCTGGACGAGGAGCGCGAATTCGGGATCGAGGACTACGAAGGTGCCCTGGCCCGTTGGTGTTCGGGCTGTGGCGACCACGCGGTGCTGGCGGCGGCCCAGCGGCTGCTTCGCACCGAGCAGCTCGCTCCGGAAAAGACGGTCTTTGTCTCGGGGATCGGGTGCTCCAGCCGGTTTCCCCATTACATGAAGACCTACGGGTTCCATGGGTTGCACGGGCGTGCGCTCCCGGTGGCCACCGGGGTGAAGTTGAGTCGTCCCGAGCTGGACGTCTTCGTGGTCATGGGCGACGGGGACTGCTGCTCCATCGGCGCGGGCCACTGGATTCACGCCCTGCGGTACAACGTGGACATGACGGCGCTCCTCCTGGACAACGCGATCTACGGGCTCACCAAGAACCAGACGTCTCCGACGACCCCCGAGGGGCACCGGAGCA
>SLNQ01000128.1 GCA_007132965.1 Gemmatimonadota bacterium
ATCTGGAGGTTCTCCACCTTCCGGGGGTCCGCGTCGCTGCGGAGCTCCGCCGCACGTCGGTAGAGGTCCGCGGCGCGCTCCACCCGGTTTGGCGCCTCCAGGTAGCCTTCAGCCTGGGCCTCGAGCGCCAGCGCGTGCTCCTCGGCCTCCGGGGCGGCATCCTGAGCGGCGAGTGGGATCACGCCGGCGGCCAGGATCATGCTCAGGGCGAGAGCGGCGGTCAGGTAGGGGCGCAGGGTATCGAAGTAAACGGGCATCGTTCTGGACATGGTAGTGACTCCGTCAGAAGTTAAAGAGCGTTTGGGGGGCCGCATGCCAAAGCAATTAATGGCATGACAGCCTCCCCCTCATCTCATCTGACGAAGTGGCTGCGCCGAAGGTTTCAGGGAGCGGTATGGAGCGAGGCGCTACCCTTCGCCTCCCGCCTTCATGGAGAGCGCGATGCGGTTCCGGTCCGGCTCCACCTTCAGCACGGTGACCCCCACCCGCTGGCCCACCCGGACCACCTCGCCGGGATCCTTCACGAACCGGTCGGCCAATTCGGAGATGTGGACCAGACCGTCCTGATGGACGCCCACGTCCACGAAGGCCCCGAAAGCCACCACGTTGGTCACGACGCCCTGGAGCCGCATCCCCGGTTTCAGGTCGGCCGGCTCCCGGACGTCCTCCCGGAAGGCTGGGGCCTCGAAGGCCTCCCGGGGATCGCGGCCCGGACGGCGGAGCTCGGCCAAGATGTCCTCGAGGGTGGGGCGTCCCACGTCGCCGGACACGTAGCGGTCCAGCCGGCCCTCCAGCTTCCGGACCGCGCCTTCGTCCTCCACCAGCTCGTCCACCGATCGGCCTACGTCCCGGGCCATCCGCTCCACCAGGGGGTAGCGTTCCGGGTGCACGCCGGTACGGTCGAGAGGGTGGGTGCCGTCGCGAATCCGCAGAAAGCCGGCCGCCTGCTCGAAGGCCTTCGGGCCCAGGCGCGAGACCTCCAGCAGCTCTTGCCGTGACCGCAGTTTTCCCTTCTCCGTTCTCCGCTCTACGATGCCTCGGGCCAGGCTGGGGCCGATTCCGGCCACGTACGCCAGCAGCGCCGCCGACGCGGTGTTCACCTCCACCCCCACCCGGTTCACGCAGAGTTCCACCGTCTCGTCCAGCCGCTGCCTCAGGCTGGGCTGGTGCACGTCGTGCTGGTACTGCCCCACGCCGATGGAGCGGGGGTCGATCTTCACCAGCTCGGCCAGGGGATCCTGGAGTCGGCGGGCGATGGACACCGCTCCCCGCAGCGACACGTCAAGCTCCGGCAGCTCCTCCCGGGCCAGCTCGGACGCGGAGTAGACCGACGCGCCGGCCTCGTTCACCAGGATCACGGGACGGTCGTCCAGGACCTGGCGCACGGCCTTCTCCGTCTCTCGCGATGCGGTTCCGTTGCCCACCGCGATGAGCTCCGGGTCGTGCTCGGCCGCCAGCGCCCGCAGCCCCTCCTCGAACTGACGGGGACGATGCAGGAATAGCGTGTCTGTGGCCATCACCGCTCCGGTGGCCGACACCATGGCGGCCTTCACCCCGGTGCGGAACCCTGGATCGAGGCCCAGAACCCGTCGTTCTCCCGCCGGGGGTTGGAGGAGGAGATGCTCGAGGTTCTCTCCGAAGACCCGGATCGCCTCCCGCTCGGCGGACTCCTTCAACTCACCGGCTACCTCCGAGGCGACCGAAGGGGTGAGCGTCCGCCGGGCGGCGTCTTCGGCCACGGTGAGGAGCACGCCCCGGGCGGCCCGGCGTCCCACGGCCACCCGCCGGACCTCGGTGAGGAGCTTGTCCATTGGCCCATCGATGCTCCACTTCAGGACCCCTTCGGCCTCCCCACGGCGGATGGCCAGCATCCGGTGGGAGGGAATGCGCCGCACCGGCTCCCGGTGGTCGAAATAGTCCCGGAAGCGGGCGGCCGCCGGATCGTCCTTCTTGCCCCGAGCCGCCCGTGACACCACCGCCCCCTCCCTCCGGAGCAGCTCCCGGATGCGCCGACGGAGTCCCGGGTCCGCGGCCACCCGTTCGGCCAGGATGTCCCTGGCTCCCTGCAGCGCCGCGTCGGAATCGGGAACCTCCGCCGAGGGGTCCACGTACCCCCTCGCCGCCTGTCGGGCCTCCCCGTCGGAGGCTCGCCCGTGCCAGATCAGGTCCGCCAGGGGCTCGAGGCCCCGTTCGACAGCCATCGTCCCCCGGGTGCGCCGTTTCGGCCGGAAGGGCAGGTAGAGGTCCTCCAGCTCCTGCTTCGTTTCCGCTTTCCGGACGGCGGCCTCCAGCGCCGGCGTGAGCGCTCCCTGTTCCCGGATCGAGGCCAGGACGGTGTGGCGGCGATCCTCCAGCTCCTCCAGGTAGGCGGCCCGATCCCGTACGTCCCGGAGCTGGACCTCGTCCAGCCCTCCGGTGGCCTCCTTCCGGTAGCGGGCCACGAAGGGAAGGGTGGCGCCGCTTCGGAAGAGCTCCATGGCGCCCTGCACCTGCCGGGTCTCAAGAGAGAGCTCGGCGGCCACCTGGCGGGCCTGTACCTCTGGGTTTTGGGTCATTCCTCCCAGTCCCCCCCGTCCGCCGCCTCATCCGGCCGCTGGATGTCCGCGTGCTCCGTGGGAATCCAGAGGATGCCCTCGCCCTCCCGGTGGAAGAAGAGGTACTCCCCCGTTTCGCTCATGGCGGGCGCGGTCTCGTTCGCCGAGGTGTTCACGGCGTCTCCCAGGGGAAGGGGGTCCAGCCACCCGCCCACCTCCGAGCGGAAGGACACGTACAGGTCGAAGGCTCCGTTGCGGTCCGAGGCGAAGAGGAGAAAGCTCTCGTCCGGCGCTACCCAGGGATCCACGTCGTCAGCCAGCGAGCTCACCGGCGGATCCAGCGGGTCGGCACCGCCCCACTCGCCGTCCTCCATCTCGGATACGTAGAGGCTCCGGCCCTCCGCGGGCCCGTCGCGGAGCGAGGCGAAGTAGAGGTTTCCGCTGGCGGCCAGGGTGGGCCCGCCATCCCAGACAGGGGAACTCACCAGCGGGATGAGCCAGGGATCTCTCCAGCCCTCCTGGTTGCCCTCCTCTTCTGCGGTTTCAGGGTCTTGCCATTCGGTGACCCAGATGTTGAACCCGCCGGCGGGGTCGATGGGGGTGGGCCGCGCCGACGAGAAGACGAGATACCGGCTCGTGGGCGCCAGGGCCGGTTCCCGGTCGGCATCGCCGATCCTGGAGAAGGGAAGGGGGTTGGGCTCATCGTAGCGTTCGCTCTCTTCGTCCCAGCGTGACTCCCAGATCCGCGACAATTCGTCGGCTTCTCCTGACATGGCCAGCAAGATCCGCTCGCCGCCCGGACCCGGAGCCACGGAGGTCACGTCACCATGAGCGGGGACAACCCCCGGGGCGAACGGCTGTGGCTCGGCGTCGGCCTGCTCCGCCACGGGGGCGGGAAGGTCTCCGGGGACCTCGATCTCGGGTTCGGGTTCGTCGAGCTCGCAACCGACCAGAGCCACAGCGACGCTCAGGCTCAGGACGGTGAGGATGCGTGTATGTATCATGACTTCACCATTTTTGGTTGAAGTGGGGTTGAGACGATCCTACCTTCAGGTAGGACTATCGCCTTTCGATGGTCCCTTCGTGGTTCGACCAAAGCTCCGCCCATGAGGTGCCGGTACCATGACTCCAGAAGCGTGGCTCCGCGGCCCCGTCGAGGACGTGATCCCCGAACTGCAACCGGTGGCCCATTCACTGGTCCAAGCCCGTGAGGATCTGAACCGCATTGTGCCGATGGTCTCGGAGGCCGAACTCTGGGTTGCCCCCGGAGGAGCGGCGTCACCGGGATTTCACCTTCGGCACCTGGCCGGGAGCACCGATCGGCTTCTGACTTACGCCCGTGGCGAGGAACTCTCCCAGGAGCAGAAGCGACATCTGGCGACCGAGAAGGAGCCGCAGCCCGGCCTCCCCGCCGAGCTCCTCCTGGAGGAGGTCCAGGAGGTCTTCGACCGGGCACTCGCCCACCTCCGCGTCGTGTCGGCTCACGAGCTGGACGACGAGCGGCTGGTGGGCCGTGCAGAGTTGCCGTCGAACGTCCGGGGTCTCCTCTACCACATGGGCGAGCACGTCACCCGTCATGTAGGACAGCTGATCACGACCCTGAACGTAAACCGCGATCGACCCCTCCCGCCGGGCCCTGCAAAGGTGCCTCCGGACGAGGAGCGGCGGGGGCACGCCCCCGGCGGCGCCCTGCCGGATACCTCGCCGGACCCTGAAGGGGAGTAGGCGCGGTCCTCGAGGGCTACGGCCTAATTCCGGGGGTCGTGCTCAGGGTTCACGTACTGGATCTCCCAGGGTCCGATGCTGCTGAGCTGGATGACGGTCTCGCCCTCCATTTCGGCGTAGTGCGGATGACCGCTGGGTATGGAGAAGTAGCTCCCCGCCTCCAGCGCGGTGGCGTTGTCCCGGTCGAACTCCTCACCGTGTCCCAGGTGGAAGGTGCCGGAGACGATAGTGACCCGCTCCACGGCCGGGTGGGTGTGGGGGTTGATCCGGAACCCGTCAGGCATGCGGATCCGCATGGTGAAGACCGCCTCGGCGCCGGGGTCTCCCTCGAGCACCGCGTACTCGGCACCCTCCTCGAGCGAGGCAGGACCAGGCTGCCACTCGATGTCGCCCGGATCGAACATCAGGGGTTCAGGGGGTCCTTCGTCCACGAACTCCGGGGCGGGAACCTCCGGCGTGACGGTGGGATCCTCAGGGAGGTCGTCCATGGTCTCGGGCGGCTCGCAGCCAGCCCAGACGAAAATGCATGCAAGGGCGATGATTGAGCGCCTCATTTATTCCTCCCGGTGTTGAGCTTCAATGACCTACCGGCCCTAGTGCCGGTGGGATCGATATGCTACCCGGACGCCCGTCCAATGTTGAAATCGGCCCGGCCCCACCCCTACCTGCGGCGTACCGGTCTCGGTCCGGTGCGTGCGAGGCGCCACGGCGGGTGGTATCTTGTCTCGCCGCAGCCCAGCCGGTGTCGCCGTAGGCCACCGGGCCGTGTCACAGCCCGGCCGGCGACGTCCCCGTAGGGTCGGGCGGGCCCTGAACGCACCTCCGAACTGGAACCTCCTCATGACCCACCCTCCCCGTGCCCACCGGGCCACCGGGGGCGAATCGCCCTCCGCAACGCCCCGCGTGAACCTCCCGGCGATCCTTCTGACGACCCTTTCGGCGGTCCTCCTGGTTCCGGGGCTCGAATCCCCCCCTCCGTTGTTCGCCGCGTCTCCCCTGACGGCGGTGGCTCCGGCCCCCTCCCTCATCTCCGGCGATACCCTCCAGGTACGCATCACGCCGGAGCGCCTCGAGCTGCCCCACGGCGGAGAGGGGCGTCTCCGGGTAGAGGCGGTGGGACCGGACGGTGCCACGCCCCTGGAGGGGAGCTTCGTGTGGTACTCGAAGAACCAGGAGGTGGCGTCCGTGGGATTCGGTGGGCAGGTGCAGGCCCGCTCCACAGGGCGTACCCAGATCACGGTGGTGGCCCATGGGCAGGTGGCCCTGGCCGTTGTGGATGTCCTGCCGCCCACGCCGAGACGGCTCGAGATGACGCTTCCCATCGATGCCCTCTGGACCGGAACGAGCGCGCCCCTCCGGGTGCAGGCCTGGGGAGACGACGACCTGCCGGTGGAGTCCGCCGACCTCCGGTTCAGCTCCTCCGATCCGGGGGTGTTGCGGGTGGAACCCGACGGTCGGGTCCACGGCGTGTCGGAGGGCGAGGCCCGCGTGGAGGCCCGGGCCGCCGAGGCCTCGGCGTCGCTCCGGGTCCGGGTCACCGATGAGGCGGGTATGGAGGTCCGTCTCGATCCCGGGCAGACCTCGGCGCGTACCGGTGACGTGGTGCGCTTCCGGCTCCAGGGCCGCGGCCCGGGGGGCGGGCAGCCGACTCCGCTCTACCCGGTGTGGAGCGTGGATCGCCCCGGAGCATCCGTGGAGGAGGAGGGGGGCGAGGGCGTGTTCGTGGCCGAGGAGCCGGGCCGATACCGGGTCACCGCCATCCTGGGCGAGTCCACGGTCCGGAGCGCGTTCGTGGAGGTGGAGCCTCGGGCGCAGCCCGCCGCCCTGGAGCTCCGGGGACGAGGGCTCCTGGACGGCCACCACTCCGGAGACATGTGGGTCTTCGAGGGCGCCGACGGCCGGGACTACGTCTACATCGGCACCTTCCAGCACGACTGGATGAAGGTGTTCGACGTCACCGATCCGGCCCGACCCATCCTGACGGATTCACTCTGGATGGACGCCCGCCGGATCAACGATGTCAAGGTGAGCTGGGACGGACGCGTCGCGGTGGCCACCCGGGAGGGTGCCTCCGACCGTCGCAACGGCATCGTGATCCTGGATACCAGCGAACCTGCCCACCCCAGGATCTATTCGGAGTACACCGAGACGGTCACCGGCGGCGTCCACAACGTGTGGATCGAGGGGGACCTGGTCTACGCCTGCCACAACGGGACGTCCGACATGCACATCATTGACATCTCGGATCCGGAGAACCCCCGGGAGGTGGGTCGCTGGGGGCTGGATCGGGAGCAGAAGACCCTCCACGATGCCATCGTCCAGGACGGGTACGCCTACCTGTCCTACTGGCATGACGGCCTGGTCATGCTCGACGTTGGCGCCGGTACCCACGGGGGTACGCCCACCGAGCCCGCCTTCGTGAGCCGGTTCACCTATCCCGAGGGCCACACCCACACGGCGTGGCGCGACGGCCGCTACCTCTTCGTGGGCGACGAGATCTTCCCCATGGACTGGGATCCCAGCGGTCCCATCGAGGCTCGCGGCTACATCCACGTGCTGGACATGATCGATCCGGAGAACCCGGTGGAGGTGGCTCGCTACGAGGTGCCGGAGGCCGGCGTCCACAACTTCTGGGTCGAGGACGACCTCCTCTACGTGGGCTACTACCAGGCGGGGATCCGGGTGGTGGACGTCTCCGGCGAGCTCCGGGGCGATCTCTACCGGCAGGGGCGCGAGCTGGCGGCGCTCAAGACCACCGACGAGCACAGCATGGCTCCCAACTGGCCCATGACCTGGGGGGTTCAGCCCTTCAAGGGCCACCTCTTCTCGTCGGACCTGAATTCGGGGCTCTGGATCACCCGCCTGGAGCTGGGACCCCAGGTGGTCTTCTGAGGACTCCGTCGCCGTCCGCCCGGACGCCCCCTTCCCCCAGCATCCAGCGATCGAAGAAGTCGTCCATGGCCTCGAAGGTTCGAACCCACCGGTCGTGCACGAGAAAGGAGTGCACCTCGTCGGGAAAGACGATGAGCTCGTAAGGCACGTCGTGGCTCCTCAGGAGCTGGACCAGACCCACCGTCTGCGAGAAGGCCACGTTCCGGTCATCGTCGCCGTGCACCAGGAGTACCGGAGAACGCCAGTCCTCGATGCGCGACACGGCTGAGGACTGGTAGGTCGTGCTGGCGGGGTCCAGGCTGTCGCCCCAGAAGTGCACGCCGGCGATGTCGGCCCCCGCTGCGAAGAGGTCCGAGTCCCGGGCCAGCCCCTGGGCGGTGAGGATCCCCCCGTAGGAGAGCCCCCAGAGGCCGATCTGTTCGGGGTCCACGTCGGCCCGATCCCGCAGGTACTCTCCCGCCGCCCGGATGTCCTGGTACTCGGAGTTGCCCCGGCGGCCCATGTCCGGAGCCGTGCGGAACTCCCGTCCGTAGCCGATCCCGCCCCGGAAATTCACCGAGAGCACCACGTACCCCTTTGCGGCGAAGTACTGGTTGATGGCATACGCCATGTGGTAGAAGTGGCCGTAGTTGTAGCCCAGGAGCATCTGCCGCCGCGGCCCACCGTGAATGAAGATCATGGCGGGGCGCTCCTCGCCCGGGGCCAGGTCCGCAGGGAGGAAGAGCTGGTTGTGGAACTCCAGCCCGTCGGGAGCGGTGAGGACCACGTTCTCGGGCGTGACGTGGCCGTGGGCCGGGAACGACTCCGCGATCCGGGAGACCAGCTCCACGTCTCCTCCGGAGGCCGGCGCCAACCCCACGGTCTGGGGCTGGCTGGCTCCGGCGCTGAGGAGGGCCACCTGACGGCCCGACGCCAGGACGGCCGGGTAGGTCTCGATTTGCTGTCCGCGGGTGATCTGCTCCGGTTCGCCCCCGGCGGTGGGCACACGCCAGAGGTGACGGCGGTCGATGTCACCGTGGTTGGTGGCAAAGTAGAGGAAGCGCCCGTCAGCTGAGAAGGCGACCTGCTCGGGGAGCCCCTCCTCGTGGGTCAGGGCCACAGGCGCGGGCGCCGGATCCCTGGTGCTGATGGAGAAGTACCGTCGCCAGTCGTCGGGCTCGAGACTGAACACCAGGTGATCGGCCTGCCAGCTGATGGAACCGATGCCGGCGAAGGTGTCGTCATCCGGATCATGGTGCCAGAGCCGGTCCCCCTCTCCCGTCCGGGCGTCTGCGGTCCAGATCTCCAGCTGATGGCCGTCTTCGAAGGTAGGGTCCAGCAGGCCCGCCGGGATCTCATCGCGGGAGAGCTCGTCGGGCACCTCGAGGCCGGCGCCGAAGGAGCGGCCCGGACGCCGGGTGAAGGCGATCTCGCGGCCGTCCGCCGACCAGGTGGGGCTCCGGTCCCGGTCCACCCCCGGGGCCATGTAGGTGATCTGGTGGCTCTGGAGGTCGTAGACTCCGATGAAGCTGTGGGTCTCCCGCTCGGTGACGAAGGCGATGCGCCGGCTGTCCGGCGACCAGGTCAGGTTCTGGGGCTGTCCCCAGACCCGAAAGAGGGGACCGGTGCGGTCGGGAAAGTCTCCGTCGGCTCCGGGATTCACCGGGGCGCGATGCACCTCCCCGTCCCGCAGATACACCACCCACCGGCCATCGGGAGAAAGGGACGCGCTGTTGGCCTCCACCACCCGCCAGGGTCGGCCGCCCTCGGTGCCCGTGGCCCAGATGGCTCGCTCCGCCCCGTCGGCGTCGCTGGACGGATTCGCCACCCATCCCTCCCGGTTCGGTGCGTGTCCCCGGGTGAAGACGACCACCGAGCCGTCGGCTGAGATCTGAAGGCCGCCCAGGTCGGTGCCGTCGTCCTCCGCGAAGGTGGTGAGGCGGACGGAAACGAAGTCCGGTGCCGCCGCGGTGTAGACGTTTCGCATTCCCCGCTCGTTCTCGAGCCAGGCAATGCGATCCGACCCCGTGGCCGCCACCAGGTCGTAGGCGAAGGCGGGGCTCAGCACCTCGTCGATGGTGAAGCTCTGGGCGGTCAGGGCCGGCGCCGCCAGG
>SLNQ01000284.1 GCA_007132965.1 Gemmatimonadota bacterium
CGGGGCGGCCTGCGCCAGCTCCTGATCCAGGCCGGGTACCGTTCGGCGGCGGCTCCGGCCGTCTACGTGGGACTGCGGGCGGTGGGTGCCGCCGGATTGGGATTCCTCGGCTTCGTCGGTGTAACCATTGTCGGCCCCGACTTCATGATGCGGGTCCTGGTGGTCTGCATGGGCGTCCTGCTGGGCTGGATGCTCCCACTCCTGGTTCTTCGCCGGAAGGTCCGGAGCCGGCAGACGGAGCTGCGGAGGACACTGCCTGATGCTCTGGACCTCATGGTGGTCTGCGTGGAGGCGGGACTGGGTCTGAACCAGGCGCTGGTCCGGGTGGGCGAAGAGATGCAACGGATCAGCGAGGACCTCTCCGACGAGCTCACCCTGGTGAGCCTCGAGATCCGGGCCGGCACACCCCGGGAGACCGCGCTGCGCAACCTGGGCGAGCGCACAGGGGTGAGCGACATCCGGGCCCTGGTGAGCATGCTCATCCAGACGGACCGGTTCGGAACCTCCATTGCCGACTCGCTCCGGATCCACGCCGAAGAGCTCCGCGACAAGCGGCAGCAGGCCGCCGAGGAGGAGGCCGCGAAGATCACGGTCAAGATCCTGATCCCGCTGGTCCTGTTCGTGTTCCCGGCCATCTTCATCGTGATCCTGGGGCCGGCCATCTTCCACATTCAGGAAATCATGTAGCAGAGGTCGCCATGCGTCTTCTCGAGGTGAAGAACACCACCCGCTCGGCCACCCTGGGAGACCGCATCGGCCTGGCCGACACCCGGTGGCTCCGGCTCCGGGGCATGCTGGGCCGGCCCGAGCCGCAGGAGGGCGAGGGGCTGCTGATTCATCCGTCGCGGGCGGTGCACATGTACGGCATGCGGTATGCGCTGGACGTGATCTTTCTGGACGAGGACGGCCGGGTGGAGGCGCTCTATCCGGGGCTCGAGCCCCGGAGCAGGTCGTCAGTCCACCGCAGCGCCCGCTACGCCCTTGAGGTGCCGGTTGGTACCATCGAGGCGTCTGGTACTCAAGAGGGAGACAGGTTGGAATGGACGAACAAGAGCTGACCCGGGGGTTCGGGACGCAGGTCGTCGAGCCCGAGCTACGGACCGCCGATACGGGTGCGGAAGACCACGCCGCGCCGGCCGTGCCCCAGTCGCTGGACGACGCGGGGCTGGCCCGCCCCTTCGTCCTCGACCTAATCGTGAAGGTCCTCTACAACCGGGGCTCCCTCTCGGGCACCGAGTTGGTGGAGCTGATCCGGCTCCCCTACGCCATCCTGGACGAGCTGCTCCTGGAGCTACAGCAGCGGCACTTTCTGAGCGTGAGTGGCGTGGAGGGCCACGGGCGCCGTGGCTACCGCTTCGAGCTCACCGAGGAAGGCCGGAACCGGGCCCGCGAGGCCCTGAGCGTGAGCGGGTACGTGGGTCCGGCCCCGGTGCCCGGGCCCGTCTACCGCCAGTGGATCCGCCACCAGAGCCTCCGCAGCGAGCAGATCTCCGCAGAGCAGATCGAGCGGGGCTTCCGTCACCTGGTGCTTGACCAGGCCTTCGTGGAGCGGATCGGGCCGGGCATCAACGCCGGGCGCTCCATCTTCCTCTACGGTCCTCCGGGCAACGGCAAGACGGAGGTGGCCTACGCCATCAGCCAGATCCTGGGCAGCTCCATCTACATCCCCGTTACGGTGGAGGTGGCGGGGCAGCCCATCTCGCTCTTCGACCCCTACCTCCACGAGGTGGTGGATGACCCGGGCCGTCGCGAGTCGGGGGGCGAGGACGGCCCCCTGATCTCCAGTGGGCCGCAGTACGACCCCCGCTTTGTGCGCATCCGCCGGCCGGCGGTCATCGTCGGGGGTGAGCTCACCCTGGACGAGCTGGAGCTCCAGTACGACTCCAGCGCCGGGCTCTACGTGGCGCCCCCGCAGATGAAGGCCAACGGCGGGGTGTTCGTCATCGACGACTTCGGCCGCCAGCGGGTGCGACCCCGGGACCTCCTGAACCGCTGGATGATCCCCCTGGACAAGGGCATCGACTACCTGGCGCTCAACACGGGCCAGAAGCTGGAGCTCCCCTTTGACTGCCTGGTGGTCTTCTCCACCAACCTGAACCCGGCCGACCTGGTGGAGGAGGCCTTCCTCCGCCGGATCCGCTACAAGCTCGAGATGGGCGACCCCAACCGGGAGCAGTACACCGAGATCCTGCGCCGGGTGTGCGTCCGGCGGGGCATCGAGTTCGATCCGGCGGCGGTGGACTACATCTTCAGCAACTACTACGACAAACAGGGGATTGCTCCCCGGGCCTGCCACCCCGGCGACCTCATGTCGGACCTGGTGGACACCGCCCGCTACACGGGGATCGAGCCCCACCTCTCCACGGAGTTGGTGGCCGACGCCTGCGAGAGCTATTTCATCGATCTTCCAAAGCCCGAAGCGGGACCGGGCTATGACCATCCCAGCAGGGGAGACCGACGTGGACGGTGAGGCACCCATGAGTGACGGCAACAAGAAGACGCGCAGCTCTCCGGAGCAGGGACGCCTTCCCCTGGACGGCGCCGACGGCGACGGGGCCACAGCCCCCACGGAGGAGTCGGGGCGCCCGTCCTGGCTCCAGGCCATGGACGGCCGCCAGGACTCCGACGCCGGTGCCCGTCGAGGGGCGGCCCGCATCCCCATGCCCCAGCCGGAGACCGACTCCAACGGTGCTTCTGCCGACGATGGGGCCACGGCGCTGGACCGGTCCATTGAGCGACTCCGGGAGGAGGCGCGCCGCACCGCCCGGGCCGACGCGGCCCACGACGTCCCCGACCCCGACGCCGCCACGCCTCCGGACTCCGAGGACGAGCTCCGGGAGCGCTGCCGGGCCCTCTTCCAGCGCTGGTTCACCGAACAGCGGCGGAAGACCGCCCGGGGCATTGCCGCCGCCGAGGAGCGGGCCTCGGACAAGCTTGGGCAGATCTCCCTGGGCATCGACCGGTTTCAGCGGCTCACCAACGAGCTCATTCGCCTCAAGGTCCGCTACTCGCTGCGCAAGGAGGAGGTCACCGACGAGCTGCAAGACGATCACGGCAGCCGCCGTCGAGCCATCCCCACCCCGCTCTACGGGCTGGCCCTGCTCTTTCTGGGCATGGTAGAGTTCTTTGCCAACGCCCCGGTCTTCTCGGCCCTGCTGCCCCGGGATCCGCTGACGGAGCGGCAGATCCGGGTGCTCACCGAGACCTCCGAGGGCTGGTTCGCCGGCGTCGAGCGGGCCATGGCGCACCTCGTTTTCCGCCCCGAGGCCACCCTCCTGGCCGCCGGCGTCATCGTCTTTCTCCTGGTCCTCTGCCACTTCTTCGGCGCCTCGCTCCGGGAGCTGGTCATGCAGCGCGAGCGCAAGGACCGGCGCTACACCGTGCAGGCCCGCTCGGCAATGGAGAACGTCGTGCCCGTCATCCTCACCACCGTGGGGATCGTCCTGGTCCTGGGGGTCCTCTACGACGCCCGGATCACCCTGGGCGAGGTGGGCCAGGAGCGCTACGAGCAGGACATTGCCCAGGTGCAGGAGTACCAACGGGAGGCGGGTTGGCTCCGGGTCGACGGCGAGCTCCTTGCCGCCAACGAGCTCACGAACCGGGCCGACGACATGCAGGAGGCCGCCATCGAGCTCCGGGAGTACTCCCAGTCCATGGCCCGCATGAGCTTCCCCATCCTGTTGTTGAACCTGACGCTGGTGCTCTGCGCCATCTGCGCCGCGTACTTCCACCGAAGGGACGCCCGCAAGGAGCACTTCAACGAGTCGCCCTTCGAGGATCAACGAGAGGAGTTCATCGAGCGGGCCGAGACGGTGGCCTCCGAGACCTCGAAGAAGCTCGCCGACGTGGTCCGCGACATCCGGGAGATGAAGGCCTTCACCACCATGGGCCCCATGACGGACTGGCCGTCGGTGGTGCATCAGCTCGAGTCGGTCATCACCCTGTACCGCTCGGAGAACGGCCGTGCCCGGGGCATCGATCCCCGAAGCATCCCGGCCTTCGCCAATTCGGCGAGCCTGGAGATCCGGGAGCCCACCATCGACACCGATCTGGCCACCCGGGACCCCGCCGACTACGAGGCCGAGCGCGCCGAGCTGGCCAACCGGTTCAACGAGGTGCGCAGTCGGTTCAACGAAGAAGCCACTTCCAGCTGGTGATGATGCGACTCTCTCGTCTCGCGCCCCTCGCCGTCCTCCTCGTCCTGGCCTTTGTGGCAGGGTGTGGAGGCGATCCCCCACCCCCGCCCCCCGAGGCCTCCGACGACCACGTCCCGGAGCTCCTGGTCCTGGTCTACGACCGCTCGTCCAGCATCGTGGACCACGAGCTGGAGCACTACCAGGAGCTCACCCGGTCCCGGCTGGAGACCCTTCGGCACGGCGACCACCTGGTGGCCCTGGAGATCCTGGAGCTGTCACTGCAGGAGGATCCGAACCGGTGGTCCCAGCCCGTGCCCACGCGGGAGCGCCAGGACCGCGTCATGCCCCGGGACTCGGTGAACCGGGCTCGCTTCATACAGGACGTTCGGGACTACCTGGTCCGGTACACGAACACCGATGAGCGGGAGCCCGCCATGGGCACCGACATCCTCTCCACCCTCCACCTGGTGGCCGCCGAGCTGTCGGCGTATCCCCACCATCGGGCCACGGTGGTCCTCTTCAGCGACATGCTGCAGGCCAACGAGGTCATGAACATGGAGGGGCTGGTCCGGATGCCCCATGCCAGGTGGATCGAAGAGCAGGCGGAACGAGGCACCCTTCCCGACCTCTCGGGGGCCTGCATCGTGGTGGTGGGCGCCCGGGTCGACACCTCCGCCTCGCAGCGGGTTCGGGACTTCTGGGAAGAGTACTTCGAGGTCACCGGGGCGGTGCTTCGTCCCGGCAACTACCAGCACCGGGCGGTGCGGATTCCGGCCGATCCCTGCGGCCAGGGGTAGCTGAGCCCGTGGGGCCCGACAGCCCGCCTCAAAGCCGGTCGGTCCTGGGCAGGGGAATGGTGAAGTAGAAGCGGGTCCCCAGGTTCTTCTGCGTTTCGAAGTCCAGCTCACCGTCCATGGCCCGCACCAGCTTCCGGGCAATGGTGAGGCCCAGGCCGGTTCCGGAGAAGTGGAAGCCTGAGCGCCCCTGGAAGGGACGGAAGGGTCGGTAGAGCTCCTCCTGCATTCCCTCCCGGATCCCCGGGCCGGTGTCCCGCACGGAGAACTGGACCCTCTGGGGCCCCTGTGAGCGGGCGCTGAGCTCCACGAACCCCTCCGAGGTGAACTTCACCGCGTTCGTGGCCAGGTTCAGCAGGACCCGCCGAAGTGCCTCCGGGTCGCCCTGCCTGACGTCGCCCTGGGGCGTTCGCACCGCCAGGGAGAGGCCTTTCGCGTCGGCCATGGGCTCCACGATCCCTCGCACCGACTCCATGACCTCGGCGATGGAGAACTGGCTGGGCTCCCGGTCGGCGATGCGGCGGCCGGTCTGACCCAGGTCCACCACGTCGCTGGCCATGGACACCATGGAGAGCGCCGCGGCGTAGATGAGCCCCAACTGGCGCTCCTGCAGGTCGTTCACGCTGCCGCTGCCACCCTCCCGGAGGGTATCGGCCAGGAAGAGGATGGAGGAGAGGGGAGAGCGAAAGTCGTGGGCCACCTCCACTGCCAGCTCCAGCCCGCTGGGTCCGGCCAGGTCCACCGCGAACCGCTCGTCCCACGTCGGCGACAGCGCATCGTGGACTGCCTGGAAGGCCTGAAGGGTTCGGGCCATCTCGTCGGCTTCGGGCCGAAGCTCCGACGCCTCGCTCCACACGTCCACCAGCTCGCTGCGGAGCAACTCCAGGAGCCGGCGCCGAAGCACCTGGCCGTCTTCCGGAGGCTCGATCTCCTCGCCTGCCCGGGCGTCGCACACGGCCTCCGCCAGCGTGACGAGCTGGTGGGTGAGCTCGACCTGGCGACCCATCTCCTCCTCCCGGGTGTCCTCGCGCCACCCGTCCAGGACCCGCATCAGGGCGCGGCGGAGGTCGGCGAGGGGGATGCTCGAGGCGAGCCCGTCCTCGGAGGGCGGGGATCCCGACGTGCGGTCGGAGGAAGGCTCGTAGGCCGGAAAGGCACCCGTGTTCCGGGGGTGCCGGGGCGGCGAGCGATACCCGGGTGTGGGCTCTTCCGCAGTCCCCATGACGTCAGGCTCCTTCCATCAGATCGCGCTTCTCCAGGTCGTGCTTCTGCATGAGCCGGTAGAGGGTGGTGCGGTCCACACCGGCCTGACGGGCCGCTTCGGACATGTTGCCGCCGCTCTCCTGCACCAGGCGCTCCAGGTAGGCCTGTTCGAACTCGGCGATGAGCCGGTCGCGGGCCACGTGGTACTCGGTGTCCAGGAAGCCATCGGTGAGGCCCGCGAGTCCGCCGGCGCCCTTTGAAGAACCCCCTTCCGTGTGCGGAAGGTCCTCGGGCTGGATCTCCTGGCCCTCCTCGGTGAGGACCACCAGGTGCTCCATCACGTTCTGCAGCTCCCGCACGTTGCCGGGCCAGTTCCGCTTCTGGAGCTCCCGGATCGCCTCGTCCGAGAAGTGGGGCGGCTTCTCGCCCGTGTCCCGGTGCCGCTTCCAGTACTGCAGAAAGAAGTGGTTGGCCAGCACCGGAATGTCAGCCATGCGGGCCCGCAGCGGCGGTACGTCGATGGGGACCACTCGGAGCCGGTAGTAGAGGTCTCGCCGGAGCCGTCCCGACTCCACCGCCTCCAGCGGGTCCTGGTTGGTGGCGGCAATGAAGCGAACGTCCACCACCGCGTCGGTGGAGGAGCTGCCCACCCGCCGCACCACGCCGTCCTGCAGGACCCGGAGCAGCTTGGCCTGGATGGTGAGCGACATCTCGCCCAGCTCGTCCAGAAAGAGCGTTCCCCGGTGGGCCGCCTCCAGTAGCCCGGGCTTGTCCTTGACTGCTCCCGTGAAGGCGCCCTTCACGTGGCCGAACATCTCTGACTCCAGCAGGGTCTCCGGAAGCGCCGCGCAGTTCAGTGCCACCATGGGCCGGGCCTTGCGTCGGCTGTGGGTGTGGATGTACTGAGCGAACATCTCCTTTCCGGAGCCGCTCTCACCGGTAAGGAAGACCGAGGCGTCGGTCTGGGCCACCTTGCGGGCCAGCTCCAGCGCTGCCTTGAACCCGGTAGCTTCGCCGATGAAGGCCACTTCCGAGTCCTTGCCGTGGCCGTGCTCCATCTGGAGCGAGGTCTGACGCTGGCGGCTCTCCTTGGCCACCATGACGGCGTGGCTCGCCCGCCCCATGAGTACGTGGAGCTGGGTCGAGGAGAAGGGTTTCGGGAGGTAGTCCCAGGCCCCGGCCCGGAGCGCCGAGAGGCTCGACTCCACCGACGGGTTCCCCGTCATGATGATGACGATGGTGTCCGGCGAGGTCTCCAGGCAGGCGGTGAGGAGCTTCATCCCCCCGACGCCCTTCATGTAGAGGTCCAGGAGTACGATGTCGAAACTGCGGCGCTCCAGGAGCTGGAGAGCCTCCTCGCCCCGGTGCGCCGTCTTGATCTGGAAGCCCTCCTGCTCCAGCACGCTGGCGCAGCTCTCTCGGATCGTGTCCTCGTCGTCCACGATGAGGACGCTGATCTCTTCCCGGGTGTCCCGATCCACTGACGGGGGTCCGGGAGCCTCACTTCCGGAGGGATCCTGGCCGGATGGCGGACTGGCCCACCGGTTTGATTTGGCCCGATCCGTGGATCCCATGAAAACCGCTCCTTCTGAAGAGAAGAGTTTCGCCGTCGGAGGGGCGGGGTCGCACCCTCCTGCCACCGAATCGTCTGTTCGGTCTGCAGGTGCCCAGGGTGCACGGTTCGTACCAGACTTCTCCGGCACCGACCCCAATGTGAGGAAATCCCCCTACAGCGTTGCGAAAAGACTACAAAACAGGGGGCACAGCGGGGTGGGAGCGGCTTTGTCGGCGCCTTTCACGTTCTCGCAAGTTGCAAGACGCGAACCAAGAATGCAACAGAATACTGAGCCGAATTGCCGGAAAACCCCACGGTGGCAAAGCGTCTAGCCGGTGGCGGGACGGCGGCGCTCAGTCCGAGGGGAGGTCGGCGGGAGCGTGGCGAAGGCGCCTCGCCCGGCTCAGGAGGCCAGCCGGTCCTCGCTCAGAAGGCCAGCCGGTCCTCGCTCAGGAGGCCAGCCGGTCCTCCCTGTAGGGCTCCACGCGCCGCCCGGGGCCCTCGGTCCGGGCCCGTTTCAGGGCCGTATTGGCCCGCCGGACCATCTTTTCCGCATCCAGACCCTCCTTGCGGATGTCCTGGACCCCGTAGCAGCCGGCCTGGAAGACGATGGGGTGATCCGGGATGAGCGGATCGCTCTCGAGCATCATGTCGAAGACCTCGATGAGCCGCCGCGCAAAGATGGAGGCGCCCACGCCGTCGGTGGAGGGCGCCAGGACCCCGAAGTGCAGACGACCCAGTCGGGCCAGCACGTCGGAGCTGCGCATCTCGGAGCGGAGCGTTTCGGAGACGCGTCGGACCAGCTTCAGCTCCATGTCCTGGTCCTCCAGGAGCCGCTGTTCGCTCTCCGGGTCGGGCGACAGGGTCACGCAGGCCAGCGGCGTGCTGTAGCGCCAGGCCTCGGCGCTCTCGTCGCGGGCCCTGCGCAGGAGGCCCCGAAGGTTGTAGAGCCCGGTCTCCGGATCCAGGAGTCCCTCCCGCAGGCCCCGCTCGGCGGTGGCCTTGGCCTGGGCGAAGGTCTGGACCTTCACCAGGAGCTCGGGGACCTGCTCGGGGAAGCTGATGCAGTCCCAGGCTCCGGCCTCGAGGAACTCCAGTCGTTCGGCCTGCGAGACCTGCAACGAGGTGAGCACCACGATGGGCGTCACCGGGCCGATCTCGGCGATGCGTCGAAGGTCGCGACAGATCTCCACGCAGTCTCTGCCCGGGAGCTTGGCGCCCAGGACGATGACGTCCGGCATCCGCTGCCGGGTCTCCTGCAGGATGTCGTCGGCGGTGAAGGCGTGGAAGATGTCGTATCCGCGGGGGGCGATCACCGAGGCCAGCGAGCGAGCCATCCACTCATGGCGCTCACCGATGAGCACCATGGGCCGATCGCGGAGCGTTCGTCGCTGGGAGGACGGCGGGACGCGGTCGTCGGTGTCGCCTTCCAGGGGGAGGTCCATGTCCGACCTCGGGCTCATTATGGCCATTCCAGGTTCCAGGTGATCGGCCCGGATGGGTCGATTCGCCAAAGTACGTTGATTCGAAAGTGGGCCC
>SLNQ01000104.1 GCA_007132965.1 Gemmatimonadota bacterium
CGCCATCCCCCGCCTTCGCTCGCACCTTGGAATACCGGTCGCCTGTGCGCCGGAGCGGAAGCCGGCTCCCCAGCGGCGGAAGACGACCCCCCAGCGTACGTTTCACCTGAAACGTCCACCGCGATCCCCGGCGACTGGTCCGTCGCCGCCGCTCGTTTCACCTCCATCACCCCATCCATGATGCCATCCTCCAAGTGCAGGTCTTCCATCTGCTTGCACCAATATAACGGTGGGTCTGGCGACCCTCTCACGCGGCGCTGGACGGCGAAATCGGCCCTCTCAGGTCATCCGGCCGCAGGGAGGCGGCCGAGGCGGCTCAGGCGGGCCGGTAGACCGGGTGATGGGCGGGTTCGGAGGGCGTCTCGGATTACTCCGGCCACCCCGGCCTCAAGGCTGTCCATAGCAGATTGGGAACTCTGCATGGTCATTTGAGCGCCCTCGCAGATGGACGGGCATCGTTCGTGGGGGATTCAGGCCTCCTCGCGCTGGACGGGCATTCTTCATAGAAAGCCGAGCGTCCTCGCAGGTGGGTAAGCACCCTTCATGGGCGGCTGGATCCCATCTTGGCGGCGCGGGCTTTCCTCCAGAGAAACGGGGCCCGTGCCGGACACGTCCGTTGGTTGCGCTCGTCTGTCGTTCGGGTACCGAACCGGAGGCGGAGTCAGGCCGCCGGAACCTCACTCGCCCTCACCCGCCATGGACCTCACCAGCTCGGGGATCTCCTCGTTCAGGATCCGGTGATCCGCACTGTAGTCCACCGGTACCTCGATGAGGTCCACCCCGGGGGTCTCCAGGCGCTCGCGCAGAAGGGGCTCCAGCTCACCGGCCGATCCGATCCGGTGCCCCACCGCCCCATACGCCTCGGCGTACCGTACGAAGTCGGGGTTGCCGTAGCTCAGGCCGAAGTCGGGAAAGCCCATCTCCTCCTGCTTCCACCGGATCATCCCGTAGGCATCGTCCCGGAGCACCACCACCACCAGGTTCACGTCCAGTCGGACCGCCGTCTCCATCTCCTGCGAGTTCATCATGAAGCCACCGTCACCGGTGACGGCGGCCACGGGTCGATCAGGGTGGACCAGGGCGGCGGCAATGGCCGCGGGCAGTCCGGCGCCCATGGTGGCCAGGGCATTGTCCAGGAGCAGGGAGTTGGGGCGATAGGTGGGATAGTTCCGGGCGAACCAGATCTTGTACATCCCGTTGTCCAGCGTCAGGATGCCGTCCTCGGGCATCGCCCGACGCACGTCGGTGACCAGGCGCTGGGGCCGGAGGGGGAAGTGATCGTCCCGGCCGCGGGACTCGAAGAGCTCCCGCGCCGCCTCGCGGATCCGGGGTACGTGGGAAAAGTCCCAGTGGGCGGGCCTCTCCAGCATCGCCATGATCTTCCGGAAGGACTCGGCTATGTCCCCCACCACCTCCACCTGCGGGAAGTACACCGGGTCGACCTGCGCCGCGCCAAAGTCCACGTGGACCACCGGCACCCCGTCCTCGGGGGCTCCGTTCGCCCCCATCCCGTCGCGGCCCATGATGAAGGGCGGCTTCTCCACCACGTTGTGACCCACGTTCACCAGCAGGTCTGCCTCCTGCACCGCCAGGTGGACGAAATCGTCGGCGCTGAGGGCCGCCGTGCCCAGGTACGAAGGGCTCCGCTCGTCCACCACGCCCTTCCCCATCTGAGTGGTAATGAAGGGCACCTGGTACTCGTCCACAAACTCGCGAATGCGGACGCAGGCCCGAGCCCGGTTGGCCCCAGCTGCGATCACCATGAGAGGCCGGCGTGCCTTCTCCAGCAACTCCACCGTACGCCGGACGGACAGCGCGTCGGCCACCGGCCTGCGAACCCTGCTAGCCGTTAGCGGTGTCGTCCCTGCGATGTCTTCCTGCAGGATGTCTTCGGGGATCTCCAGATGTGTGGCCCCCGGCCGCTCTTCCCTTGCAAGACGGAAGGCCTCGCGCACCCTCGCCGGAAGATAGGCCGGACCCACCACCTGCCGCGTGTACTTCGTGATGGGGGCCATCATGTCCACCACATCGATGATCTGGAAGGCCCCCTGCTTGCTCGAGCGAATGGGCTTCTGGCCGGTGAGCATGACCATGGGCATGGCGCCCAGGTTCGCCTGCGCCGCGGCGGTGACCAGGTTGGTCGCTCCAGGACCCAGGGTGGAGAGACAGACCCCTGGATCGCCGGTGAGCCGCCCGTATGTGGCGGCCATGAACCCGGCCCCCTGTTCGTGTCTGGCGACCACCAATCGGATGGACGACTCCCGGAGTGCCTCCAGCACGTCCAGGTTCTCCTCGCCGGGGACGGCGAAGATGTACTCCACGCCCTCGGCCTCCAGGCACTCTACGAACAGGTCAGCGGCTTTCATGGCAACGAGACCTCACCATCCCAACAGGAGCAGGAACCCCAGCAGAATCACAATACCTGGGGGGCCCAGGAGGAGGGCGAGGAGTCGGAGGTTCCCCGGCCGCTCGGGGGACCGGCGGAGAAAGGGCGTGGCGCCGGCTACCCCCGCACACATCCCTCCGGCGAAAGTCACCATGAGGAGGACGGCCAGGGGCACCTGGGTCCGGTGCGCCAGGAGGTCCACCTCCACGAACTGGGCATTCCGGACCGCAAAGGCCACGACCACCAGCACCAACAGAAAGAGAACGAAGAACCAGAATCGAGTGCGGGCGAAGGCTGTTCCGTCATCTGAGTGTTCGGTCACGGCCAGTCCGGGAGTTGGAGGAATCACACGACGGACCGCCGGGAGAACTCCGGTCCACGCCCCACGGCCTGGCACATTCCCGACGATCCGGTCCACGCCACAGGTACCGGCGCCGGCCTGGAAGGTTCGACCCGGTCCTGTGGATCACCTTTCCCCGTACCCCCGGAAAATGCTTCCGAGGCGTCCTTTCCACACCCCCCCAAAACCCTTGAAACGCAAGGCCCTCCCCTCTGGAACGACCCTTGCGACTTCGATGAGGGACACGAGCCCGCACCAGGCCACTTACCGTGAACAAGGCCACTACCGCGGATCATCGACTCACAAAGTGGATCGAGGACTGACCAGACGACCCACGCCTTGAATCGGGTCGAACCACGACCTGGTCGAAACACGACCTGAATCGGAGCAACAAACCCATGAGTATCCGAACCCGACATATCGCATACGCCCTCCTCCTGCCACTGCTAACCCTGGTGGCAGCCTGCGACGAGGGCGTCGTCGACGCAACCAACGACAACGACGAAAACGGCGCCGCACTGGTTTCCGTCTACCTCACCGACGCACCCGGCGACGTGGAGGCGGTCTGGGTCGAGGTGGAGGAAATCTACCTGCAGGGCGGCCCTGATGGCCGGGTCGACCTCCTGGACGAGCCCACCGAGCTCATCGAGCTCACCGCGCTGGTGGGGATCACCCAGCCTTTGCTCCAGGACGAGGAAGTGGAGCCGGGCCCGTACGGCCAGCTCCGCTTCGTCATCGGAGGCGCCGTGCTCGAGGCCGCCGACGGCACCGTCTACTCGAAGGACGGCGCGCAGCACCCCGACGGCCTCGAAGCCACCGGACAGCTGCAATGCCCCAGCTGCTCCCAGACGGGCATCAAGGTGGTGCTGCAGGGCGATGATCTGGTCATGGAGGAGGGGATGAACGACATCCTCCTGGACTTCGACGTGACCCAGAGCTTCGGACGCCAGGCAGGCCAGTCGGGCATGTGGGTCATGCGGCCGGTGATCCACGGCGTGCGCATGGTGGAGATGGGCCAGATCACCGGAACCGTGGCCCTGGCCACCGATGAGGACGACGACCCTATCGTCTCGATCCCTGAGTGCCCCGAGGACACCGCCCGCGACCTCACCGACTTCGTGCCCCGGGCCATTGCGCAGAACCGCACCGACGACGAGGGCAACCCCGTTGTCCGAACCGGCTTCACCGCCGAAGACGGCACCTTCCAGATCCTGGGACTCGCCCCCGACGACTACGATCTGAGCTACATCGACGAGGTCGAATTCACAGGCGCCACCCTCGAGTGGACCGCCGACGTGGATCCGACCTGGGTAGAGGTGGGCGAGGGTGAGCAGGTGGAGGGCGTGGCCTTCACCATCACCGCAGCATCGTGCGAGGTGCAGGGCGACGGCTGACCTGCACGCCCGACCAACCGGCCCGGGACCTTCAGCCGTCGTCCCCGACGACGATGTCGTCCCGGGCCGGCCCCACCAATGCGAAGAGTTCCTCCTGTTCGGCTTCCGGAACCTGGTGGTCCGCCAGCGTCTCGGCGAAGATCACCACCATCCGGTCCCACTCCTCTGCCGATACATTCAGGCCCTCGTGGGCGGTCCTGAGGTCCAGCCCGGTGTACTGACAGGGGCCGCCGGCCAGCTGGCACATCAGGGTGGTCACCTGGAACTTGATGTAGGGCGCCTGCTCGGGTGTCTTCCGCTCGCGTACCGCCGGGTTCGCCAGGATCACCGGGTCGGCGATGAATACATCCACGAAATCGCTGACCACCAGGGAGATGGCAGGCAGGCCCCCCAACCTCTCGTACAGCGTGTCTCCTCCCGGATCTTCCTGGGCGTGGGCCGGAATGGCACCGACGAAGACCAAGAGGAGGATGACCGGGAGAATCCTCCCGGCTGCCAGCGCGGGGCGAACAGTACCGTGAGTCGACATACATGCCTCCGTGGATGGGGGGTGTGAACCGTTCAACACGGGAATACGTCGCACCCCCCTACCACCGGACATCAGGCGTGACGGCCGGAGGCCCGCCCCGCCACCACGAGCCACCCCAACCCCAAAGCCAGAAACGCCACGGCGAGCCACTGCCAGAAGGCGAAGCTGAGCCAGAAGGGTATGCCCATCTCCCGCCAGGCCGTGTCCACCCACCCCAGATCCCGTTGGTCAAAGTAGAGGGCAAGCTGCGTGATCCCCACGGCGACCAGGGGGAGCACCACCGTCAGGGGAGGCCAGACCGAGGCCCCGAGGTGCCGGATCCGATGAACGTGAAGACCCAGCACACCTCCGTAGAACCCCAGGAAGGCCAGGATGGCCAGGGCCTCGTGAGCCTTGTAGAGGATAGTGGAGAAGCGGAGATCGAGTATCCCCTCGATGCCCAGGAGGGCTGCGGCCACGAGTCCCATGCGAAGGGCGGCCAACGACAGCCGGGGCCGCGGCGCACTTCCTCGGGACAGCTTCCGTTCCAGGTGACCCACCACGGGCCAGAGCAGGCACACCGCCACCAGCACGGAACCGGCGAGCCAGATGGCGCCGTCAGGATTTCGGCGGTGCGATGCCAGGCGCGAGATCACGGTGTAGACCCAGTCGAAGCCGCCGGGAAAGTGGTGGGCGGCCAGAACCACGCCCAGAACGACGCTCAGGCTGGCCATTCCGAAGAGGCGTGCGGCGCCCCGTCGTTCGACCGTGAACCTTCCAACGTGCTTCGAGCTGCCTTCCTGAGCCAAGAGCGGAACCTCCGAGCAGGGCGTTCTGCATATACCACGGCCGCAATCGGCTGCTCGAGGGGTACGGGGCCCGCCCGCGAAGGAATCCTGCAATCTCGCACGAGGTGGAGCCCTGAAAGCGATGCCGCCGGGAAGCGGCGCCGCTGTACGCAACGACTTCAGCTGTGGGATGGGTATCAGAGATACACCGATCCGGCTGAGACCGATCCCGCGTCGGTGCGCTGGCCCTCAGCTTCGCTCCGTCTGATCCAGCGCCCGGCGAAGCTCCCGAGTGAGGTCCTCGAGGGACCAGGGTTTGGGGACCACCACCACCTCCTCGGCCAGCTCGTCGTCCCGGAGCACCTCCCGTCGGGTGAACCCGGTGGTGAGCACGAAGGGAACCCCGCTTCCCGAAGCTCGGATCTGCCGAAGAAGACCGAGCCCGTTGAGCTCCGGCATGTCGTGGTCGGAGAGCACCAGGGAGATCTCGTCCTCGTGTGCCCGGAAGAGCTCCAGGCCGCGATGGCCGTCAGGGGCGGTCAGCACCCGGTAGCCCGCCCGCGTCAGCACCCGCCGTGCCGTGCGCCGAAGGGCCTCCTCGTCCTCCACCACCAGGACCGTCTCCCCGGCCCTGGCCTCGAGCATCGTGGGCAGCGCCCGCAGCTCCCCCTCCGCCGGCCCAGTGGCCTCGGGCAGCCGAATGATTACCCGGGTGCCCACCTCCGGCTCGCTCTCCAGCTCCACGGTGCCGTCATGCTCCTCTACGAGCTGTGCCACCATGGCCAGACCGAGTCCCGTCCCGCGCCCCTGCGGTTGGGTGGTGAAGAAGGGCTCGAAGGCCCGGGCCCGCGTCTCTTCGTCCATCCCCGTTCCCGTATCCTCGACCTCGAGGACCAGCGCCTGCCCGTCGTGCCGGAGGCGAACGGTGAGGATCCCACCCGTGGGCATGGCGTCCCGGGCGTTGGTGGCCAAGCTGAGGAGGATCTGCCGCACCGACCGGGGATCGGCCAGCGCCGGGGGAAGGTCTGTCGCCACCTCCCATTGGACCTGAATGGCCGAGGGCAGGATCCTCCGGAGCATGCGGCCGGCCTGCTCCACCACCGGGCCCAGGTGGGTGGGATGAATGGTGGGCTTCCCCCGTCGAGCGAAGGTCATCAGCGAACGGATGAGCTCCGCCCCACTTCGGGCCGCGGCCTGCAGGTCTTCCAGGTCCTGCATGGCTTCCTCCGTCCCCTCGGCCAGCGGATCACGGAGGAGCTCGGAGTTGGCGATGACCACCGCCAGGAGGTTGTTGAAGTCGTGGGCGATTCCCGCCGTGAGTTCGCCGATGGTCTCGATCTTTCGCCGCTGGCGCAGCTCCTCTTCCAGCTCCACCCGCCGGGACACGTCCCGGAAGCTGAAGACCACCCCCTGGACCTCCTCTGACTGCAGCAGGTTCCGCCCCACCCCCTCGAGGTGGATCCAGCGCTGCTCCGGGTGTCGGAAACGGAACTGGATCCGGGCCGTGCGCTTGGGCTTCGCCGTAACCCTCTCCAGCTCGCGCGCCACGGCGGCCCGGTCCTCCGGGTGAACGTCCTCCAGGGCCGATCGGCCCACTCGAGCCTCCGGTGGCGTCCCCAGGATCTCCTCGCTGCCAGGACTCGAGTACATGACCTGACCCGTCTCGTCCACCACCGTGACGGCGTCCATGCCCTGTTCGATGAGAGAACGAAAGTAGGACTCCTGCTCCGAGAGCGACTGCTGGGCCGCCTCGAGCTCCCGCAACCTGGCCGCGAACTCCATGCGCTGGAACACCGCACGAGCCAGCGGCTCCAGGGTGAGGGCATCGCCCTCGGTCCAGCTCCGGGGCTCCCGGTCGATGGCACAGAGCGCGCCCACCCGCTGACCGTTCGAGGTGGTGAGGGGAACCCCCAGATAGGCCACGACCCCGAGGTCGTCGATGGCCGGGTTCTCTGCCACCAGGGGATCCGCCCGGGCATTGTCGATGGCCAGATACCGATCCACGCCCAGGGTGTGCTGACAAAAGGAGTGGGAGAGGGGCGTCTCCCGCTCCTCGGACCACGGCTCGTCCAGCCCTGGGCAGGCCTTGAAGACCTGGCGGTCCTCATCCACCAGCGTCACCAGCGAGACCGGCACCCCGAGCATCTCGCGGGTCAGGTCGGCCAGGGCGTCGATCCCGTCATCGGGCGGCGTGTCCAGCACATGGAGGACCCTCAGGGCCTGGAGGCGAGCCGGATCCCTCACCGGGTCGGGAGGCTGGGTGGCCATGTCTGCGGTGTTGAAGGTGGAGAGAAGGAATGCATCGGCGTAGGCTCGCGTGCTTTGCGCGGACCGTTCCGATTCCGAAAGCCCGACACCGACTTCGAAGGCCTGCTAACGCTCATCGCACGGCTTCCGCGCACCCATCGTCACCGGCACGGAACCGATTCGTGGGCACGGGGCCGATTCGTGCATATTAACCCCAACACGCGCTTCTGCAACACCCTCCGGGTGGCGGCAGGAGCGCCACCGGTTTGCCGCCGATATCCATGGAGTGTATGGTGAGCATTCGCGATACATTCACGCACGCGGTACGCTCCACACCGAACGCCCCGGAGGGCTGGATCATGACACGCCTGTTTCCCCTTCTCACGCTGCTCTTCCTCGCTTCGGCCACTACAGCGCTGGCCCAGGAACGGGGGGTGGTGCCCGAAGACCTCTACCGGGTCGTCTCGGTGGGCGGGGTGGCCCTCTCTCCCGCCGGCGACTACCTGGCCTTCACTCGCACCGATGTCCGGGAGGAAGAGAACGACCGCCACACCACCATCTGGATGCAGGAGCTCCGGGAGGGTGCGCCGGTGGAGGACCCCTTCGAGTTCACCAATCCCGCCCACTCCTCGTCGTCGCCCACCTGGTCGCCTGACGGAACCACCCTCGCCTTCAACTCCCGCCGAGGCGACGTGGACAACCGGATCTGGTTCCTGCGCGTGGACCGACCCGGCGAGGCCTTCCAGATCGAAGGGGTGGACAGCACGCCCATCTGGTCACCTGACGGAGCGTGGATCGCCATGACCCGCACCCCCGACGACGACGAGAACGAGAACGAGGAACGGGCCGGTTGGATCGCGCCGGACGCCGTCACCAGCACCCTGGATCGGGACCGGATGGACGGCCGGGTCATCACGCACATGAACTTCAAGAGCGACGGGACCTTCTCCCTCCTGCCCCACCCCTCCGTCCGGGACAAGTCCCAGCTCTTCGTAGTCCCCGCCGACGGGGGCGAGCCGGTGCAACTTACCGACCTCCCCTTCAACGTCGGTCAGGTGGAGTGGTCGCCCGACGAGCGACTTCTCTTCTTTACCGGAAGCGAGAACGAGGACGACGAGTACCGGGAGGAGACCATCCGCTCCATCTACGTGGTGGCCCGGGAGGGAGGCGAGGTGCGCCGGGTCTCGGCGGCCGAGGGCGCGTTCTCCTCGCCGGCGGTCTCACCCGACGGCGGCCGGCTCGCCTTCACCTGGTCCGACGGCCAGCGGGGCTCGCTCTCTGAGCTGAAGGTGGTGGAGATCGACGCCGACGGGAGCTTCACGGATGAACCCCGAACGCTCACCGCGGACTGGGACCTTCCCCCCGGATCCCCCACCTGGACTCCCGACGGCCAGGCGCTGCGCTTCACCACCGGAATCCGCGGCGCCACCCACCTCTTCGAGA
>SLNQ01000179.1 GCA_007132965.1 Gemmatimonadota bacterium
CACGACAAGAAGATCTCCAACATGAAGGACCTGCTTCCCATCCTGGAGAAGGTGGCCCAGATGGGACGGCCCCTCATGATCATCGCCGAGGACGTGGAAGGCGAAGCGCTCGCCACCCTGGTGGTGAACAAGCTCCGCGGAACCCTGAAGGTCTGCGCCGTGAAGGCCCCGGGATTCGGCGATCGCCGGAAGGCCATGCTGCAGGACATCGCCATCCTCACCGGTGGCCAGGTCATCTCCGAGGAGATGGGCTTCAAGCTGGAAAACGCGGTGGCGTCGGATCTGGGCGAGGCCAAGCGGATCGTGATAGACAAGGACAACACCACCATCGTTGATGGGGCCGGTGATGACGACAAGATCAAAGGCCGGGTCGCGGAGATCCGTGCCGCCATCGATCAGTCCACCTCCGACTACGACCAGGAGAAGCTCCAGGAGCGCCTGGCGAAGCTGGCGGGTGGCGTAGCCGTGATCAACGTGGGTGCCGCCACCGAAACGGCTATGAAAGAGAAGAAGGCCCGGGTGGAGGACGCACTCCACGCTACGCGTGCCGCAGTGGAGGAGGGCATCGTCCCCGGAGGTGGTGTGGCCCTGCTGAGGGCTCAGACGGCCCTCTCCGACTTCAAGGTGGAGAAGCAGGCTGAGCAGATCGGAGTCGAGATCCTGCAGCGTGCCCTTGAGGCCCCGGTTCGTCAGATCGCCAACAACGCCGGAGTCGAGGGATCCATTGTGGTGTCCAAGATCCGTGAGTCGAAGGACCAGAACTTCGGCTTCAACGCCGCCACGGAGGTCTACGAAGATCTCGTGGAGGCCGGTGTGATCGACCCGACGAAGGTGGTCCGGACGGCGCTCCAGAACGCCGCCTCCATCGCTGGGCTGCTGCTCACCACCGAGTGTGTGGTGGTGGAGCATCCCGAGGAGGACGACGAAGGCGGCGCCGGTGGTGGTGCCGGCGGCATGGGCGGCATGGGTGGCATGGGCGGTATGTACTAACCCAGCGCTCCACCGCCGGGCCGAGGAGGCACCACGGGCAAGACGCTTCAACCTCCTCGCGCTACGACCCGGCACTGGAGCCGGGTCCATGGACGTCCGGCCCCCGAAGGATGGGGGTCGGACGTTCTTTTTTTGCGTTATGGCCGCCAGGCTGATCACGGGCCCTGGACCCCAGGAGCCATGTGCGCCTTCCTACCCCCCCGTCTGTGTCGTTTGGAATTGTTGGTGGACTGTCGCCAGGTGTGCGTTCCCTGAAGTTCGCGCTTCGAGCAAGTCCAGCATGGCGTTCCACTCAGTCTCCCTGGATCTCCCTCACCCATCCCCCAGTCCAGCCCGGAAATCGGAGGGAGCAGGGATTCCGATCTGCCACCACCAGCACGTATCCCACTCACGTCAGGCCCGGAACCAGCATCCCTACGGCAGGGAGGCGGTCCCACGAGTCCGAGGCCCTCATGGGCTCTCGAGCTGGGACCTTCATCGCGGTGGTTGCATTCACCCTCTTGAGTTGTCGATGCCAGCTCAGGTAGTTGCAGAGATAACGGGTTGCCACACCCTGGAAGCGGCCCAGCCAGAGACGCCAATTACGGATCAGGACACGAATCCGGTTCACCGCCTGCGACGCCCGAGAGGGATCCATAACCCTTGCGGCGACTAGGAAAGGTCGCGCGTTTGGGCGCGAGGAAAGGAGCCAGCGCCTTCCCGCCTCGTCCAGGAGTCGGTGGTCGCCCTCCCGAGCGAATGCCGCGAGCGAGGGGGAGGGGGCACGGTCCAGGATGAGGTCTGAACCCGAGGCGAAGAGTGGGCTGAGTCGCTTGATCAGGTCTTGGGAAGGTGGCTGCATCCTTCTTCCACAAAAGAGGGCGAAGCGCCAATCCAGCGTTTCTTCTTCCTGGGCGAAGATGACGTGGGCCACTCCAGAAGACTTGGGACCACGAAGCCAGCCTCGCTTCTTGCGTGAAGGGCGGCCCCTCGGTCTGCGACCCTTCTCCGAGATCGGAAGGTAGATCGCACCGAGCACCGCAGCGCCGGTGATCGGCGGGTTGGACCGGAGTCGGTAACGGTCACAAAGCAGGTGGCGCCAGCGGAACGCGGTGTCCTTGGTGATGCCGAGGCGCCGACCTGCGGCTCGGACCGATAGCCCGTCGATCATGCACTGCCCGAAGTCCATCCAGAGGTCCAGCCGTTTGGAATAGGCCAGGGCCGTCCCCGTGAGATCGCTGAAGGTTTTTCCGCAGACCTTACATCGGTATCTCTGCCGGCCCGAGAAGCGCCCCCATCGAATGACTTGGCTGGATTTGCAGCGCTGACAGGCGCTCGGAGTGTCGGAGGAGAAGCGCACTCTTCGCACGATGCTGAGAAGAAGGGCCGCGGCGGGATGACAGGGGTTCGGTCCGAGATCAGCCCTGCAAGGCACAGCGCGGCCGGGCCGATGCTCCGGCTTGGTGTCGGAAGGAAGTCCTGGGCGGGAAAACTCGCCGGTCATCGGATGCAGGGGCGTCGAGTTCAGCTGTTCGTTCGACCGGATGGCTACGGCGTGTGGAGCGGCAATGCGTGACCGTCGCTGGCTGGGTTCCAAGAAGGATCACCTGGCGGGCCTCGCCCATGGCGTCATGGGACCAACAGTTCTCAATGACAGAAGCGGGGGTGCTCAAGGTGAGACATGACCGTTGACCCCTGGCACCTCTCGCCATTAATCTCCGGCCGCGGTTCTCTACTGCCTGCGCACCTCGCAGGTGATCCGAAGCTCTCATCCCACACACGCTACCGATGGCCCAGACCATCCAGGTGACCCTCCCGGACGGGAAGGTCCTCGAAGTCCCAGCCGAATCCTCCTCGTATGATGTTGCCGCCAAGATCGGACCGGGGTTGGCCAAGGCCGCGCTCGCCGCCGAGGTTGACGGCGAATTGGTGGATCTCCACCGGCCCTTGCCGGGCGATTGCGCGGTGCGACTGATTACTGATCGAGATCCCGAGGCACTCGAGCTCCTTCGGCACTCAGCGGCCCACGTCCTCGCCACCGCCGTTCGTGAGCACCGCCCCGAGGCCGAGATCGGATTCGGGCCGCCCATCGAGGAAGGGTTCTACTATGATTTCGGCGTGGACGAACCGTTCACGCCCGAGGACCTGGAGACCTTCCAGGAGACGATGGAGGAGGTCGTCGAGTCGGATTATCCATTCGAACGTCAGGAGGTGACCAAGGAGGAAGCTCGGGAGCTCTTCCATGACGATCCCCTTAAGCTGGAACGGTTGGAGGAGTTCGCCTCCGACGAGGTGATCACGGTCTACCGGGACGGGCCCTTCCTGGACCTCTGCAAGGGCCCCCATCTCCCATCTACGGGCTACCTCAAGAACTACAAGCTGCTTTCCGCCGCCGGGGCGTACTGGAGGGGGGACGAGACCCGCCAGATGCTCCAGAGGATCTACGGCACGGCCTTCTTCAAGGAAAAGGAACTCACGAAACACCTGGAACGGCTGGAGGAGGCGAAGAAGAGAGACCACAGGGTCCTGGGGCGTGAGCTGGAGTTGTTCACCGTGGATCAGCGTGTGGGCTCGGGTCTGATCCTCTGGCAACCTGCCGGTTCCATCATTCGAAATGAGATCGAGGAGTATGAGAAGGATCTGATCGAACGGCACGGATACGAGATCGTCTACACTCCCCACGTGATGAGTGAGAAGCTCTTCGAGATCTCTGGCCACCTCGAGAACTTTGAGGAGAACATGTTCGGGGCTATGGAGATGGAGGGGGGACGCTATCGGGCGAAACCCATGAATTGCCCGGGTCACATCTGCATCTACCAGGCGCACCAGCGATCCTACAGGGAGCTCCCCATCCGATATGCGGAGTTCGGTACGGTCTACCGCTACGAGCGAAGTGGGGTGCTTCACGGGATGCTGCGGGTTCGGGGGTTCACCCAGGACGATGCCCATGTGTTCTGTACTGAAGACCAGGTCCCGGCGGAGATCGAGGCCTTGCTGGACCTGGTGGAGGAGATGCTCACCACATTCGGCTACCCATACACCGTGGAGCTCGCCACCCGGCCGGAGAAGGCCATGGGGGATCCGCGGATGTGGCGTAAGGCCGAGAGCGAGTTGAGGGCGGTCCTGGAGGAGCGGGGCGTGGCCTACACCGTGGATGAGGGAGGAGGGGCCTTCTACGGTCCCAAGCTCGATTTCAAGCTCATCGACGCCATCGGGCGTCGGTGGCAGGGACCCACCGTGCAGTTGGACTTCAATCTTCCCGAGCGGTTCGAAATCGAGTATATCGGCGACGACAACGAGCGGCATCGACCGGTGATGTTGCATCGGGTCCTGATTGGCTCCATGGAGCGCTTCGTCGGTGGCCTCATCGAGCATTACGCCGGGGCGTTTCCCCTCTGGCTGGCACCCGAGCAGGTGCGAATCCTACCCATTTCCGAACAGTGGGTGGAAGAAGCCTCAGGCTACGTGGCCCGTCTGCGGGAGGCCGGGATCCGAGCTCGGCTGGAGGAGAGGGAGAGTCTGAGCTATAGGATCCGGGAAGCCGAGCTGCGCAAGATCCCTTACATGGGAGTGATTGGAGAGCGGGAGGCCCGTGAGGGAACGGTGGCTGTGAGGAGGCGAGGGGCCGGGAAGAAGCAGGAGGTCTTCGACCGCAGTGCCTTCCTGGACCGACTCAAGGAGGAGATCGGGTCTCGATCCCTGGACTGACGTCGGCGGCCTCCGACGGTGCGGGGCGAGCCATCATGAGGGATGAGCCGGGCGTTTCCGGCTTCTGGAACGGAAGAGGGAGGCCGCGTCCCGGGAACACTTGCTCCGGAAGACACGAAGGGGTCCTCGGGAGCCGGGTGAGGGCGTGGGTCGGGTTCAGGCTTCCTTGACGGGCGCCCTGGGCAGGAACCCTCCGCAAGGGGTGTGTCGCACCGGGACCGACCAAGGCGTGACCATGCTGTTGGCGGGGTTGCCCCTCCGAGCCGATGGCGGGGTTCACCGCCTGCTTGCGCATTAGGAGTCAGAGGGACATAGTGTATCGTAGCTTGATGGAAACAGATGATTACGTGAGCAGTGTTGAATCCCTACACTCCTAAGGAGCTGATGATGAAGAAATGGTTCGTGGTCCTGGCAGCGCTCGCCTTCCTGATCGTTATTCCGTCTCAGGAGGCGGAGGCTCAGGTTTCGTTCGGCCCGCAGGTGGGACTTTGGGATTTCGACGAATTGACCATCGGTGGACGGGTGGACATCGGTCTCGGCGACAGCTTCGGGATCGAGGAGGGTGTCTTCCAGAATCTGTTCGCGAGCATCGACGGAAACTTTGTGACGGGGTTCGGCGACGCTACCGCACTCATGTTCGGAGCCAACGCCAACGTGCCCTTCGACATTGAAGCGGACGTGACTCCTTACGCCGGAGCCGGCATCAATGTCTTCCGACTGTCGGCGACCGGAGTATCGTCCACAAACAGCGGCTTGAACCTTCTGGGTGGAATATTTTTCGGAGTTGGAGAGATCCCGGCATTCGCGCAGCTTCAGTACAGCACTACCGGGAACGGCTTTGTCAGTATCTCAGTGGGAGTTCTGTTCGGAGGCTGACCTCGGAGCGAATCACAAGGTGGGAGCGTAGTCGGCCGCAGCGCCGGTGCGTCACTCCCGCTCCACGGCCCCTCCTCCCCTCCGGAACGTTTTGCGGCGTTCCGAAAAGGGGGAAGAGGGGTCGTCGTGCGTCAGGGGGGTTGTGCTGGAGCAGACCGAACGGAAGGTTTCGGCAGGCCCCCCCTGGGTCAGGGCTGGCCCGGGCAGTCGGAAGTCGGAAGAGGGAGCGCCGGGGTGAAGGAAGCCGCTCAGGCCGGGGCCGCTCAAGCCGGAGCTGCCCAGGACGGAGCCCCTATAGACCAGGGCCCAGGCGGAGGAGCCGCTCAGGACCAGGGGACGTTCACCCCGAGGGGACTCCCCCCGTTCCGACATGGGGATACGCTCCGGCGTCTCAGTGACAGGCCATTGAGGCCGATTCAGTCCATCACCTCCAGGGAGCCCATGACGTCTGACCAGGGATCGAGTAGCCGCGCACCCCGCGTTCGTGCCCCCAGGGGCCCGGATCGCACCTGTAGCTCCTGGGAGGCCGAGGCGGCGCTCCGGATGCTGATGAACAACCTGGATCCGGAAGTGGCCGAGGATCCGGACCGGCTCATCGTGTATGGGGGCCGGGGGCAGGCCGCTCGCAGCTGGCCCGCCTTCCACGCCATCGTCCGTGCGTTGCGGGGACTGGCGCCGGACGAGACCCTCCTGGTCCAGTCGGGGAAACCGGTGGGCGTGGTCCGGACCCACGCCGACGCGCCCCGGGTGCTCATCGCCAACTCGAACCTGGTGCCCCGGTGGGCGACCCGTGAGCACTTTGACGCGTTGGTGGAGCAGGGGCTCATGATGTTCGGTCAGATGACCGCCGGGTCCTGGATCTACATCGGCACCCAGGGGATTTTGCAGGGGACGTACGAGACCTTCGCCGAATGCGCTCGGCAGCACTTCGGGGGCTCCCTGGCAGGGACGCTCTCGGTGACGGCCGGATGTGGTGGGATGGGAGGCGCACAGCCGCTGGCGGTGACCATGAACGGAGGGACCTGTCTGATTGCCGACGTGGATCCCACTCGTCTGGAGCGCCGGCGAGCCGACGGATACCTGGACGAAGTGGCGTCGGACCTGGATTCTGCGGTGGAGCGGGCCCGGGATCTGGCCGCCGACGAGGCGGCCCGAAGCGTCGGGGTGGAGTGTAATGCGGTGACGCTCCTGGAGACGCTCCTGGAGCGTGACGTGGTCCCGGACGTGCTTACCGACCAGACATCGGCTCACGATCCCCTGGAGGGCTACGTGCCGGTGGACTGGTCGCTGGAGGAGGCGCGGCAGCGGCGGCAGAGTGATCCGGACGGCTACGTGGAACGGAGCATGGCGTCCATGGAGCGGCACGTTCGAGCCATGGTATCGCTCCAGGAACGCGGCGCGGTAACCTTCGACTACGGCAACAACCTGCGTCAGCAGGCCCGGGATCGGGGCTACGACCGGGCCTTCGCCTTTCCGGGGTTCGTGCCCGCCTTCATCCGGCCCCAGTTCTGCCGGGGACGGGGGCCCTTCCGATGGGTCGCGCTCTCCGGCGATCCGCGGGATATCTACGCCACCGACCATGCGTTGCTGGAGCTGTTTCCCGATGACGAAGCCCTCCGCCGCTGGCTTCTGTCGTGTCATGCCGAGCCGGAGGCGCTTCTGGACGGCCGGCTGGAGGACTGCCGTCCCCGGTTCGGATTCCAGGGACTCCCGGCGCGTATCTGTTGGTTCGGATATGGGGAGCGGGATCGCGCCGGCCTCCGATTCAACGAGATGGTGGCGGACGGCACCGTCAGCGCACCCTTGGTGATCGGCCGGGATCACCTTGACGCCGGCTCCGTTGCCAGCCCCAACCGCGAAACCGAGGCCATGCGGGACGGCTCCGACGCGGTCAGCGACTGGCCCCTTCTGAACGCCATGGTGAATGTGGCGTCGGGAGCGTCCTGGGTGAGCTTTCACCACGGGGGAGGTGTGGGAATCGGCTTCTCCCAGCATGCCGGGCAGGTGGTGGTGGCCGACGGCACGCCCGAGACGGCTCGACGGGTGGAGCGGGTCCTGACCAACGATCCCCTCACGGGCGTCTTCCGCCACCTGGACGCAGGGTATCCTGAAGCCCGCGCCTGTGCGGAAGAGCACGGTGTTCGCGTTCCCATGGACGCGTTGGATGACGGGTCGAGAGGTGAAGGCCTGCCGGGTGAGGGTTTGGCGGATGATGGTTTGCTGGATGAGGATTTGGCGGGTGAAAGTTCAGCGGCTGAAGGTTCAGCGGGGGAGGGTTCGGCGGGTGAAGCGTCGACGGAGAAGGGAGGGGGCGGATGACCGGCTCCCGCCTGCCTGCTGACCTACCCCTGGACCGGTCATGGGAATGGCCTCACGCGGACCCTCCCACCCGGCTGGCCCACCTCATCCAGTCCGAGGATCCGGCCGGCTGTCAGGTGGCGCTCCTGGGGCTTCCCGATGACCTGGGCGTCCGATTGAACCAGGGACGGGCAGGTGCGGCCCAGGGTCCCAGAGCCTTCCGGGAGGCGCTCGTTCGCTACGGTGCCGCGCGACCCGGAGGGCTCAAGTGGCCTGGAGTCTTCGATGCCGGCGATGTGGTGCCCACTGATCGGTTGGAGGACACCCACGCCCGGGTGACCCAGGTCACCGAGGTCCTCCTGGACCTGGGGTTGACCCCTGTGGGGATCGGGGGAGGCCACGATCTCACCTTTCCGCTGGTCCGGGCGCTGGCACGGCGCACCCAGCGTCCCCTCACCGGGATCTACCTGGATGCCCATCTGGATGTCCGGCAGGAGCAGGGTTCGGGGATGAGCTTCCGGAAGCTGGTGGAGGAGTGCGGGGTGGGTCGGTTGGAGGTTCGGGGTCTGGACCCCTTCTCCAATTCTGCCCAGCACCTGGCCTGGTTCCGGGAGCATGGCGGTGCCAACACCGGTTTCGGCCCCGACGATCCCTGGCCCCCCGATCCCCTCTTCTTCAGCCTCGACCTGGACGTGGTGGATCAGGCCGCAGCTCCCGGGGTGAGCGCCATGAATCCGGTGGGATGGCTACCGAAGCGCGCCCAGGCGTGGGCCCGGGCAGCGGGGCAGAACCATCGGGTGGGGTGCTTCGACCTCATGGAGCTTTCACCACCCCACGACGAGGGGGGGCGAACGGCCCGCCTTGCGGTGCGGCTCTTCCTGGCGTTTCTTGAGGGTTTCGCCCACCGGAGCCAGGAGGGGAGGGGATGACGCCGGAACCGCAGGACGTCGCGGTGGACGAGGAGGGGCACACCAGCCTCCTCTTCCGGGGAGCACGGGTGGTGACACCCCAGGCCGGTGCCGGCTACCGGAGAGGTCGGGAGATGGACGTCCTCCAACTCATGGACCGGGTCGATGTCCTGGTGAAGGCGGGACGGGTCTGGGAGCTGGGGCCGGGGATCGCTCCTCCGCCGGGCTCCCGGGTGGTGGAGGCCGAGGGAAGGGTACTGGTTCCGGGCTTCGTGGACGCCCACACGCATGCCTGTTGGGC
>SLNQ01000367.1 GCA_007132965.1 Gemmatimonadota bacterium
CGCCGGTTTCCACTTCGTAGCTGATCTGCACCCGGGGGGCCCGGACGCGTTCCAGCCGCTTCTGAATACTCTCTGCCATGGTCACTCCTGGCCGGCTGGCCGGCGAGAACTGGGAACGAGTTGGGAATCGGAGGAGGGGGAGTCGGGGTGACGCTCCACCGGATGACACCTCCACTTCTCTGTAGTTTGGCACCATACGGTTCCCCCCCGGCCAAAGTCAAGCCGAGACGGACGCCGCATCCCGGATCGGCGCTTCAACCCGGGGTCCGTTAGGTAATACGTAGAAGGAACCGGAAGCCCGACACGGACCCCGACACAGCGTCCGCACCCCCACCCACCCTTGCCGGAGCCCCGGCGGCCCTCGACTTTAGCAGATGCCAGATGGGGCGCTCGCCGCGCTCTCCGACTCACTTCCAACTTCCCGGGATCGACCATGCGTCAGATGCAAGGGGTACTCTGGACGAAGGGCACCCTTCTCACCCCCCAGCATCTCCAGATCCAGGATCAGTTTCTGGAGGACCTCCTCCAGTTCCAGGTCTCATCGCTCAGCTTTCGCCCCTGGGGATTCCGGGGGCTGGACATCGACCGGGAGGCGCTGGAGGGAGGATCGCTGGCGCTGAGCCGCGCCTCGGGGATCTTCCCTGACGGCCTCCCGTTCGACATGCCCGGTGGCGATCCGGTGCCGGCGCCCCGGCCCCTGGACGATCTCTGGAAGCCCGACCAGGAGACCATGCTCCTCTACCTGGCTGTGCCCGAGCGCCGGGTCGAGGGGCGCAACGTCGGCGTCCAGGAAACCCGGGACGACGCCCGCTTCCTGGCCGAGGTGGAGCTCCGCCGCGACGAGAACACCGGGCAGATGGAGAAGCCCATCCAGGTGGCACGGAAGAACGTCCGCATCCTGGCCGAGGGCGAGAGCCTCGAGGGTTTCGCCGTGCTGCCGGTGGCCCGGGTCCGGCAGGGGAGCGGAGGCGAGCTGGAGATGGATCCGCAGTTCGTTCCGCCGCTGGTGGACATCGCGGCCAGCGAGTACCTCCTCTCGGTGGCCCGTCGGCTGCTGGAGATTCTGGTGGCCCGCAGCAGCACGCTGGCGGCGGGCCGGCGGGAGCGAGCCGGCGGGCTGGCCGATTTCGGCTCGTCCAACGTGGCCAATTTCTGGCTCCTCTACACCCTCAACTCGGCCATCCCCCGGTTTCGCCACCTGTTCGAGGTGAGGCGAGGGCACCCGGCCCTTCTCTACCAGGCCATGCTGGAGCTTGGCGGGGCGCTGTGCACCTTCTCCAGCCGGATCTCCCCGGGGGATTTTCCGGCGTACGAGCACCTGAAGCTGGGTCCCATCTTCCACAAGCTCGACGAGCAGCTCCGGGAACTCCTCGAAACCGTGGTCCCGGCCAACCATGTGACGCTGCCCCTCAAGTCCACCGGATCGGCCACCTATGCCACCGCCCTGGAAAAGGAGGAGTACGTCAGGGCGCCTCAGCTCTTCCTGGCCCTCAGGGCCGAAGGTGACCAGGGCCAGATCCTGCAGAAGGCGCCGCAGCTCCTCAAGGTGGGCGCCGGGGATCGGGTGGGCCAACTGGTCCGGCAGGCCCTGCCGGGGATGGGGATCCGTCACGTACCCAACCCGCCGGGCGCCGTCCCCGTCCGCACCGGCCACCATTACTTCGCGCTAGAGCGTAGCGGAGACGAGTGGGAGGCGGTGAGGCGGGCCCGCAACCTGGCGGTTCACGTGCCTTCGGACTTCGTGAATCCGAAGCTGGAGCTGGTAGTCATCCTCCCTGAAGAGTAGAGGGCTCGCCGCCGGCGGAGACCTCGGGGAGGAAGGACACCAGCGACTCAACGTCCGGGGCCGGCGGCGTACCGGCGGACTCCCCCTCCACCGTCTCCTCCTCGGCCGCCGGCGCTTCCTCGCCGTCGTCGCCGTTCATGACGAAGGCCAATACCAGGATCACCGCCAGGGCCAGGACGAAGATCACGGCCATCCCCACCACCAGGAGGACGGTGGACGGCCCCTTGCCGCTCCCGAGCCCGGAGGGGGGCCTGCGGGGCGGCGAGGGCGTGGAGGGCCTGGGTGCCGACGGCGGCCGCGGCGTGGAGGGCCGCTGCGGACTGGACATGGCCGAGACCACCCGGGTGAACTCGCTGGGTCCGGCGGAGCCCTTCTGCCCGCCTCCACCCGCCGAGGGCGGCTTCGGGCTCGATCCGGGTCCGCCGGAGCCGCCCGGTCCGCCAGGTCCACTCCCTGATCGTCCGGGCGCCGCGCCCGACTCCCCTCCGCCGGGGGGCGGAGGCGGCGGAGGCGGGGGTCCGCCTCGGGACCGCAGGCGGTCCAGGTAGTCGTCTCCACCCGATCCCCCCCCTCCTCGGGCGGGATCGTCCGAGCCGGACTCGTGGTCTGGCCGGTGGCCGTACGAGAGCCCACCGGCGCCGAGCCCACCGGACTTTGAGGGCCCGGTCGGTGGTGGCGGTGGTGGATCGGCGGCCCCGCCCCCAGACCTGGAACCTCTGGAAGGCCCGGCCCCCTCGCCCGGACGCGGCACCCGCCCGAACTCCTGGGTGAAGGAGCCTGGCCGAGACGGCGTGGAGTCCTCCGGGGCCTCCGTCGGCTTGTCCGGACCCCGTGCGGCCGGCGGGGGAGAGGGAGGAGGAGCGGACGGTGGTTTGCGAGGGGGAGGGGAGGGCTTCGCGGGTGGTGGCGAGCCACTCTCGGCCGGCGGCGTCTCACCGGCGTCCGGGTCCGAAGGCTCCGGCCCCTCGCCCGGCCCTGGACGAATGGCCTTGAAGAGGCGGGTGAATTCCCCCGCCTGCTCCTGCTCGCTCTGCCGGGGCTCGCCCTCGTCGGCAGGCGGCGTGGCTTCCGTCGCCGGAGGCTCGGGCGGACGCTCCGCCCCCGACTCCGGCGGCGACGGCGGGTCGGCGGCCGATGGCGGGGCCGGGGGGGTTGGGTCTTCCGGCGCCTGCTGTGCCTTGAAGAGCTGGGTGAACTCACCGGGAGCGTCGTCCTCCGGGGACTCCCCCGGAGCAGCCTCGTCGGTGTCCGGCGCGGGTGCGTCCGACCCGGGATCCGGGTCCTGCGGTGCTGAAGAGGTGGGAGCAGCGGAAGCCGGTGGCGGCGACGGTGGATCCTCGGAAGGCGGGGCGGCGGATGGGGTCGGATCCTCCGGCGCCTGCTGGGCCTTGAAGAGCCGAGTGAACTCGCCGGGCTCCTCGGCTTCCCCCGCCGCGTCCGATTGCTCCTGATCCAGACCGAGCCATCCCTCCAGCGATCCCTCGTCCATGAGGAAACGGGTCACCAGGACCTGCTCTCCCTCCACCTCGTGGGTCCTGAGGAGCTTGTCGGCCTCGTCCCCGGCCAGGGCCTCCACCGCCTCCAGGGCCGCCCGCCCCTTCGGCGAATCGGGGCGCACGAAGTGCACCATGACCACCGTGCCGCCACCAGCTACCGCGTGGTGGGTGCGGATGTCACCGTGGGTCACCTGCTCCACGAGCTGGTACTTCGATTCCAGTTCCTTTCGGGTCATAGACCGTGCATCCGGAGGACGACTTCCTGGGGAATGGTTGTTTCGCCCCGATCGGGGCACCTAGAATACTACCTGCCGGGGCGGCCCTGAGGCAAACGACCCGGTGTCATCATCCACCCGAGGTTTTCATGGAATCCAGATCGCTGGCGCGCATTGTCTGGGAAGAAGGGATGCACCTGGCGCAGCATCACTTTCAGGCCCAAAGCCGATTCTTCTCCGATACGTCGGCCTTCGCCGTCTCGGCGCTCCACTTCGGTCACTACGGGTTCGCCGGGCTGGAGCTGGACCGCGAGGCGCTCCTGAACGGCACGGTCAGCCTGACCCACGCCCGAGGCTTCTTGCCCGACGGCCTGGCCTTCCACTTCCCCCATGACCCGCCGCCCAGCCCACTGAACGTCCGGGAGCTCTTCTCGCCCACCCAGCCGGCCCACACCGTGCACCTGGCCATTCCGGCGTACCGGCCCGGGGCCGCCAACACGGCGTCGGCCGAGGCGGACGGAGACGGAACGGGCTTCCGGTTCACCCTGCAGCGCGAGGAACGGGTGGACGAGGTTACCGGCGAGGAGCGCAACCCGGTGACGCTGGCCCGGAAGAACTTCCGCCTCGTCCTGGACGAGCAGCTCGCCGAGACCGAGGGGCTGGTGACCCTGCCTGTGGCCCGGGTCATGCGCGACGGCGCCGGTAATTTCACCTACGACCCCGACTTCATCCCGCCGGCGCTGCGGGTGGGAGCCGTCCCCGCCCTTCGCTCGCTCCTGGACCGGGTGGTTGAGATGCTCGAGGCCCGCGCCGACGCCATTCAGCGGGAGCGCAGGGCCCGCAACGGAGGTACCCCCGGACCTGCCGAAGTTGGAGAGATGTGGCTGGCTCACGCCGTGCACCAGAGCCTTCCCTCACTCCGTCATATGAGGGCCAGCCGGGGAGCCCACCCCGAAGTCCTCTACCAGGAGTTGGCTCGCCTGGGTGGCGCCCTGTGCACCTTTGCCCTCGACGCCAGCCCCGACGAGCTGCCCCTGTACGATCACGACGACCTGGGACCCTGCCTCAAGGAGCTGGAGCGCCATCTTCGCAGCCGTCTGGAGGTGGCCCTGCCCACCGGTTCGTACCGGATTCCGGTGGAGCCCTCAGACCGTTTCATCCACACAGCCGAAGTAGCGGACCGGGAGGCTCTGCATTCCGCGGAACTCTACGTGGGGGTGAAGGCGGCGGAGAGCGACGGCAAGGTCATCGACGCCGGAAACCGGCTCATGAAGGTCTGCTCGGCTGCGCATATCGCGCGGCTGGTGCGAGAAGCCTTCCCGGGTCTGCCCCTGGCCCACGTCCCCTCTCCACCTGCGGTACTCCGCCCCCAGCCGGGTTTCCACTACTTTCACATCACAAAGTCGGGTCCCTGCTGGGCGTCCATCCAGGAGACGTCGGCGGTGGGCATCTACGCGCCGGCGGCCCTACCGGAGGCCCAGCTCGAGCTGGTGGTCGTCCCCGATCAGTGAGCCGGCCCTGGAGACAGTTGGCGGAGTCCCGGCCCCCTTCGCGCATGGAGGATAGGAGATGGCCTCCGACGTCCCGCCGCCGTATGTTGTCGTCCTACACTCCCGACGCCGGCTCCACGCTGGTCCACCGGTGCCACACAGCCGGCTTGGAAGCCAACCACCTCAGAGCCTACGGATGATTGATTCATGTCGGTGAGCGCAACCGCATCCGGGAAACCCTCAGCCGGGACGACCGGTACAATTCACGGAAAGCTGGCTCGGATCTTCCAGGAGGTCCTCACCGTCATCGTCCGGGTCAAGAACGACCGGCAGCAGGGCCGTGACGCCGGTACCTTCCGGACCCACGTGAAAACTCTCCTGGCCCGGGCCGACGAGGAGGCGCGCAATGCGGGCTACGACCGTGAAACGGTTCGGATGTCCGTCTACGCCGTGGTGGCCTTCCTCGACGAAGCGGTCCTCAACTCCTCACAGCCCATGTTCGCCGACTGGCCGAGGCAGCCGCTTCAGGAGGAGGTCTTCGGCGACCACATGGCAGGAGAGACCTTCTTCCAGAATCTTTCCGAGCTCCTGAACCGACAGGACTCGGAGGAGCTGGCGGACCTCCTGGAGGTCTACCAGCTCTGCCTCATCCTGGGCTACCGGGGACGGTTCGGCGCCGGAGGCGAGGGCGAGATCCACCGCTTCACCTCCACGATCCAGGACCGGCTGGAGCGAATTCGGAAGGGACACCCTCCCCTGGCGCCCCGGGCGGGACTACCTGATGAGGAGACGGTCCCGAAAGCCCGGGATCGCTGGGTGCGGCGCCTGGTGATCCTCCTTCTGGTCCTGGTTGTTCTGGGCCTGGGGCTGTACCTGGGGTATCGGCTCATGCTGGGAGGCGCAATGAACGAACTGGCGAGTCTGGCAGGCGGGAGTTCGCAATGAGCAGGAAGGCCAGAGCGTGGCTCGGCGGCATCGGTGGGTTTCTCTTCTTCGTCCTGGTGGCGTGGATCGTCCACCGGCTCCTGGGCATGGAGGGCCTTGCGGCCTGGATCCTCTGGGGAAGCCTGCTGACGTTGGGCCTCGCCGCCGGCGGCCTTTTGGCCCGTCTTCTCTGGGTGACGGGTCCCATGCCCGAGAGCGACGAACCCGACGACGAGGCCCTGGCGTTGAAGGCTGCGGAAGACCGACTGGCCCGCTCCAGCGCACCCCACTCTCGCCTGAGCCGGCTGCCCCTTACGGTTCTGCTGGGCCCCCGAGGCAGCACCAAGACCACCCTCCTGACCCGGACCGGGCTCGAGCCCGAGCTGCTGGCCGGCGAGGTCTTCCAGGGCGACACGGTCGTCGAGACCGCGGGCATCAACCTCTGGTACCGGGACGGCACCGTATACCTGGAGGCCGGTGGCGGGCTCCTGGAAGATGAGGACCGGTGGAAGCGACTGCTTCGCCGAATCCGTCCCTCCAGTTGGGGTGCGGCCTTCGGTCGAGGTCGTCAGGCGCCCCGGGCCGTGGTCCTCTGCTACGGCGTGGACGAGTTCCTCAAGCCGGGAGCGGGCGAGGCGGTTCCAGCCCAGGCCAGGGAGCTCCGGAAGCGCCTGGCCCAGCTCTCGGCGGAGCTGGGGATCTCGGTGCCGGTGTACGTGGTCTTCACCCGGGCTGATCGCTTCCCCTTCTTTCTGGATTACGTCCGGAGCCTCACTCCCGACGAGGTGGTGGATCCCCTGGGGGCCACCCTGCCCTTGCGCACCGATGCCGACCCGGGCTCCCACAGTCGGGAGGAGGGCCGCCGGATCCGGGAGGCCCTCGAGGAGCTCCACGAAAGCCTGAGCGCCAACCGGCTCCGGGTCCTTCCAAGGGAGAACGACCAGGAGGTCCGGGGAGGCGCCTACGAGTTCCCCAGGGAGCTCCGCAAGATCTCGGAGCTGGCCACCTCCTTTCTGGTGGAGCTGTGCCGTCCCAGCCAGTTGGGTGTGAGCCCGATCCTCCGTGGCTTCTACTTCACGGGCGTCCGTCCGGTGGTAGTCCGTGACAGTGAGGCTTCGGCACCGAGCCCGGACCCGGCGGCGAGTCCCGGTAGCGACGTGGGAGCCACCGGCGTCTTCAACGCCCAGGAGATTCAGGCTCGAGCCCGGCAGACCCAGGCCTCGTCCGGCGGGAGCGCCCGCAAGGTCCCGCAGTGGGTCTTCCTGGAGCGCTTTTTCCAGGGACTCCTGCCCGGCGACACCAACGCCCGGGCCCTCACCGCCGGTGGAGCCCGGGTGGACGTTCTTCGTCGCCTGGGACTGGGGCTGGTGGTACTGCTGGCGATGGTGGTCATCGTCGGGACCACCTGGTCCTTTTTCGCGAACCGGGCCCTGGAGAGCCGGGTGGTGGCCGCCGCCGAGGGGGTGGCCCAACTGAGTCCGGAACCAGGCGTGCCCCCGGCGGCGGATGAGCTCGAGGCCCTGGACGAGCTCCGAGGCGAGCTCGCCGTCCTCCGCGAGTACGCTGAAGCCGGCCCGCCCCGACGATTCCGGTGGGGGCTCTACCAGGGTGATGCACTCCTGGAGACAGCCCGGCCCCTCTACTTCGAGAGGTTTGACGCCCTCCTCTGGTCTCCCATCCGCGACCGCCTGGTTGATCGCCTCGACGGGCTGGAAGGAGAACCTGGAGAGGAGGACGATTACTCGGAGACCTACGATGCCCTTCGGGCCTACCTGGTGACCACCCGTCACCCGGACCGGAGCGAGCCGGACATCGTGACCCCCGCCCTCATGGCCCACTGGGCCTATGCCGGCGAGGTGGACGAGGCGCGCCGGGGGTTGGCCCGCGCCCAGATCGACTTCTTCGCCACCGAGATGGCGGTGGATCATCCCCTGCCCAGGCAGGCCGACGACAGCCGTGTGGCCCGCACCCGGGGGTTCCTCTTCCAGTTCGCCGAAGAGGACCGGGTGTACCAGGCCCTCCTCTCCGACGGCTCGGCCGGAATCGAGGCCGTGGAGCTGGCCCGGATCGCCCCCGGAGCCGGCGGCACGGTCCGAAACGACGCCTCAGTCCCCGGAGCCTTCACCGAGGAGGGATGGCAGAGGGTCCAGGCGGCGCTGGACGACGTGGATCGGCTCTTCGCCGCCGAGGAGTGGGTGGTGGGCGAGCAGGCCATCTCGGAAGAAGACCGGGAACGCCTGACCTCCGAGCTCCGGAACCGGTACGTGGAGGACTACGTGACCCACTGGCAACGCTTTCTCCAGACCGCCTCGGTGGCCGGATTCGGGAGTGCGGCCGGTGCCACCCGGAGCCTGGACGTCCTCAGCGGCAACCAGTCGCCCATCCTGCAGGTGCTGGCGGTGACGGCCCGGAACACCGTGGTGGACTCCGCGCAGATCGCTCCCGCCTTCCAACCAGTGCACCAGGCCACCCCGCCCGAGATCCGGGACCGCTACATCAGCGAGGCCAACGAGGAGTACATGGCCGGCCTGGTGGACCTCCACACCGCCATGGAACAGTTGGCCGACGCCGGCGGGGCCAGCCGCGACCAGGCCATGGGCGACGTGAGCTCCGCCGCTGAGCAGACCCGTCGCTCGGTGCGCCAGATGGCCCAGAACTTCAGCGTGGCCGGCGAAGCCCAGCCGGTGGCCTCGGCGGTCCAGAGTCTCATGGAATCACCGGCCAGGCTCGCCGAGTCGCTGGTGACCCGACTCCCGGCGGCCCAGGTCAACGCCCGGGGCGAGTCGCTCTGCGCTTCGTTCAACCCGGTCCTGGCCCGCTACCCCTTCGACCGCAACGCGTCGCAGGAGGTGGCGATGGACGACCTGGAGAGCCTCTTCGGGCCGGACGAGGGTACGCTGTGGGTCTTTTATGACGACGTGGGCCAGTCGCTGCTGGCCCGTGAGGGCGGACGCTACGTGGCGGCCCCTGGCGCCTCGCCCCAACCGACTCCCGAATTTGTGAGCTTCTTCAATCGGGCCAGCGAGGTTTCCAGTGCCTTCTTCGGCGAGCAGGGACAGGGAGCCGAGATCGTCTTCGCCCTCCGGCCCCAGACCTCTCCCGAGCTCCCGGAGGTGGCCGTGAGCATGGACGGGCAGAGCCACCGTTTCACCCGGACGGTGGCTGCGGCCCACACCTTCATCTGGGAAGGGGGCCGGGCCCAGAACATTCGCATCACCGGCCAGGTGGATGGCCAGGAGGTCACCCTCCTCGAGGCCTCCGACAGCCCGTGGGCCCTCTTCCGACTCCTGGGCCGGGCCCAATGGGACCAGGTGGGGCAGGGGAGCTACGAACTGACCTGGCCCGTTCCGGGACAGCAGATGGACCTCACCATGGTGTTGAGCCTGGCCCGGGGCATCCCGGTCTTCCGGGCCGACTTCATGTCGAACCTGAGCTGCGCCAGCCGGATCGCCCGATGACCGGAAGGCACCCGGACCCCAGAACCCTCGCCGGAAGGAGCTGCACCATGTACCGCTTTCAGACGATTGTCCTGGCCACGCTGGCCGCTCTCCTCCTGGTGGGCTGCCGAGGCGGCCCCGATGCGCCTCTGCCTCCCGAGCCCGAGCCGGACCCCCTGGCCCCCCTTTCCAGCGACGCACGGCTCTATTACGACAACAGCGGGGGTATCGCCGATTCGGTGCGAATCGTGGCCCGGGACGAGTCGTCGTGGCAGGAGCTCTGGGAACGTGCCACCTCCCGGCAGACCTCGCCGCCCGACCGGCCGGCGGTGGACTTCGAAGAGAACATGGTGGTGGCGGTGGGCACCGGCCGAATGACTCCGCAGGACCGGATCCAGGTAGACAGCGCCGGCTTCGTGGACGAACGCACCGTGGATGGGGTGGAGCAGGAGTACTTCCTCATTGTGGTCCGAACCATCGAGGGCTGCCGAAGGCTCGATGCCGACGCCTATCCCCTGGAGATCGTCCGGGTCCCCCGCTTCGACGGTCCCGTCCGGTGGGAGGAGCGGAGACAGCGGGAGGAGTGTGAGCAGGTTTTTCGTGGGTCCGGAAGCGACCCCGGGGGTGAAGCCACAGGATGAGCGACGAACGCGACGAAACGTCGGGCAGCGGCGAAGAGCCCGACCCCACCACCCTCGTGGGTGAGGTCCTGGCCGGCCGTTACCGGGTGCTTCGGCGACTGGGTGTGGGCGCCATGGGAGCCGTCTACCTGGGTGAACACATGCGCATCGGCCGGAAGGACGCCATCAAGGTCCTTCGGGCCGGCATGGCCCAGGATCCTGAGGCCATCGCCCGCTTTACCCGGGGGGCCCGCAATGTCTCCCGGATCCGCCACCCCAACGTCTGCACCCTCTACGACTTCGGCGACACCGACGAGGGCTTCCACTTCCTGGCCATGGAGTACGTGGACGGCCCCACTCTGGGCAGCCTGCTGGAAACCCAGGGCGCCCTCTCGCTGGAGCGGACCGCCGAGCTCATCCGCCAGGTGGGCGAGGCCCTCTACGCCGCCCACTCCCTGGGCATCGTGCACCGGGACCTGAAGCCCGACAACATCATGGTGGCCCGGGAGCGGGACGGATCGGAGCGGGTCAAGGTGGTGGACTTCGACATCGCCAGGGGACCCGCCGAGGAGGAGGGTCCCGCCGTCACCCGCCACGGATTCGTGGTGGGAACCCCGGAGTACATGAGCCCCGAGCAGCTCACCGGAGACCCCCTGGACGGCCGCAGCGACATCTACTCCATGGCCCTGGTCCTCTTCCGGATGCTCACCGAGCGGCTCCCCTTCGAAGGGGACACGGCCCAGGAGATCATGGTCCAGCGGCTCACCCGCGAGCCCATGACCCTCCAGGAGGCCGCGGGTCGCAGCTTTCCCGAGGCGCTGGAGCTGGCGGTGGCCGAAGGATTGCGCCGAAAGGCCGCCGAGCGACCGCCCGACGCCCGAGCGTTCGCTCAGAACGTGCTCAAGGCGATCCAGGACGCCGGCCCCCTCCCCTCCGGTCCGGCACCTCCGACGGCTGAGGGCCCGAAGGGAGGGGAGGCGCCGCCTCCCACCGTGGCCCCGTCCGCCTCGGCCACCGGAGGGTTCGAGCCGCCCAGCAGTCCGCCCGCTGATGCCGGCTCAGGTGAAACGCCCTCCGCTCCCTCGGAAGAAGGCGGAGGCAGGGGACGGAGGACCGGGCTCATCGCCCTCCTGGCCGGGCTGGCGGTGGTCATGGTCCTCTTCGTGGGCGGTGGCCTCCTGGCTGCCTGGCTCTGGTTCGGTCCCATCGGTGGCGACGACGACACGGTGGCGGGCCCGGACGACGTCCCGGCAGAGGTAGCCGACGCCGGCGACTTCGATCCTGAGCTTCCGCCTCCGGGGGTGGACGACGACCCGGAGGTGCCTCCCGCCGCCTCCGACTCGCCGGAGGGGGCCGCGGTCCAGGAGGCCGGTGGGGAGGAAACCCGGGAGCCGGATCCCGTCACGCCGGCCGACGATCCGACCCCGCAACCCACCGAGCCGGCGCCCACTCCGGAGGAAGCGGACGAGCCCGCCGTGTCGGTGACGGTGGATCCGTCCGATGCCCGGGACTTTCTGTTTCGACAGTTCCAGGCCACGGGACCGGAGGCTCTTCCCGAGGACCCCCAGGCGCAACGAGCCACACTCCTGGCGGTTCGCGATACGCTGGACGCCGTCTGGCGCATGGAGGGCATCTCCCGGGAGGACCGGGCCTTTGCCGCCTGGGTCCTGGGCCACACGCTGGTTCCACTGGGTGACTCCATCGAAGCCCTCCAGTGGTTCGAGGAGGCCGTCCGGTTGGATCCCATCGAGCGCTACATCGACGACAGGGACGCACACAGAGGGGGACGACCATGAGCAGCTTCCCCGGTGACGACCGAAAGGTAGAGGTCTCGGTCTGGGGCCGCACCGACGTGGGACAGGTCCGCTCCGAGAACCAGGACGCCTTCATCGTGGCCGAGCTCCGCGGCAGCTCGGAGAACGACGGGTTCTTGCTGGGTCCGGATTCGCCTGAGCTGGCCGAGGGGGGAGAAGCCCGGGTGTCTCTGGGGACGAAAGGGCTCCTCCTGCTGGTCGCCGACGGCATGGGCGGCGCGGCCGGCGGCGCGGTGGCTTCGAGATTGGCCGCCTCGGTCATCACCGAAACCCTCGAAGCGGCGTGGGGCCGGGAGCGCGTCCAGACTCCCGCTCGGTTCGCCCAGCACCTGCATGAAGCGGTGGAGGAGGCCAACCGGAGAGTCCACGAGCGGGCGTCCCAGCGACCCGAGCTGGCGGGGATGGGAACCACCGCCACCGTGGCGGGGATCCTGGATGGCGTCGTCTACCTGGCTCAGGTGGGCGACTCCCGAGCCTACCTGATCCGCGAAGGGGAGATGGTCCAGATTACCCGGGACCAGTCCATGGTCCAGGAACTGGTGGAGCAGGGGGCCATGACCCGGGAGGAGGCTGAGAAGAGCGTCCACCGCAGTGTGCTCCTGCAGGCCCTGGGCACCGAGCCCCACGTTGACGTGGCGCTGACCTACCACCAGCTCCGGCGAGGAGATGAGCTCGTTCTCTGCTCCGACGGGCTCACCGGACCGGTGGACGACGCCGAGATCGTCCGAACGGTGGGCGACGCATCGACGCCGGCCGCTGCGTGTGACGAACTGGTGGCCCTGGCCAACGAACGGGGCGGACCGGACAACATCTCCGTGGTGGTGGCCCGGATCCACGGGACCGGCGTCGCCCCCACGGGCCCCGGCGACGATCTGAAGCGACGAACCTTCGAGCTGGACGCTCCTTAGGTCGGCAGCCGCGCCATGACCCCCCACCTGCTTGTCCGTTCGGGAGCCCGGGCCGGAGCCCAGCCCCTGTTGCGCCATCCTCGCACCCGGATGGGTCGCCGAGGAGACCTCGAGGTAGTGTTGGATCCGGATCGGGACCTGGAGGTGTCGGCCCTCCACGCCGAGCTGACGGTCCGCGATGGGGAGTGGTTCCTCCAGGATCTGGGAAGCCGGAACGGCACCTTCCTCAACGGCAGACCCGTGGGGGTGCGGCCGGTCCCGGTCCGACACGGCGACGAGATCCTCCTTGGGCCTAGAGGGCCCCTCCTGGAGCTTCGCCTCGAAGACACCCTGCAACCGGCCAGGAGCCAGGTTCAGAGAACCCCCGCCCCGGAGACGGCCCGCGTGCCGGCGGCCTCCAGCCCGGCCGGTTCCGCGCCCTCGTCCGCCACCTCCAGGGGTCAGGGCATGGGGCTTCGCCTCATGGTGGTCGCCCTGGTGGCGCTCCTGGTCCTGGCGGTGGCGGGGCTGGTCCTGGCCACCGCCGTACAGAGGGCGCAGTGGGAATCGGAGCGGGCCGAGCTGGAGGCTCGGGCCGACTCGCTCATGGAGGCCGGCGAGCGCACCGCCCAGACGCTGGAGGGGGAGCTGGGCGAGCTGGCGACGGCGCTGGAGCGGTCCAGAGCCGAGCTGGACCGGATCCGGGGCGCCCTGGCCACCGCCGAATCCCAAGCCTCGGACCCACCGGTGGCCGGGGCGGATCCCGCCCGCTCGGAGGCTGCGCTGGCAGAGGAGGCGGAGGAGCTGCGCCGCCAGCTTCGGGAAGCCACCGCGGCGCTGGAGCGACAGCAACTGGCCGCATCTCTGGACTTTGACGCGATCCAGGAGGCGAATCGCCACGCCATCGGACTCCTCTTCGCTGAGTTGGACGACGGAACCGTAGTCACCGGAACGGCCTTCGCCGTAGCCTCAGACGGGACGATGATCACCAGCCGACATGTGCTCATGGGCGAGCAGGGAGACCGGGAACCCGTCCGGCTGGCGGTCCAGTTCACCGACTCACAGCAGGTCTTTCCGGCACGGCTGGTGGCCGCCAGCAACGAGTGGGACCTGGCAGCGGTGCAGGCAGACGTGGGCGGGGATGTCCCTCAGGTCGCGGGGATCAACCTTCGGCCCGACACCCTCAGCAGCGGGACGCCCCTGGCCTCCATGGGCTTTCCGCTGGGGGGCGAGAACGCCGGCACCGACGAGACCCGGGCACCGGCGCGGCCCCTTCTGAGTGCGGGCATCCTCCTGGGTCAGGGCGATGGTCACCTGGAGATCCAGGGATACGGGGAGCCCGGGGCCAGTGGAAGTCCCATCTTTGACGGTGACGGGAGGGTGGTGGGCGTGCTCTTCGGAGGGCGGCGCGACGGCGAGAGCCGGATTCTCATGGCGGTTCCGGCCCCCGCCATCCAGATCCTGATGGACGCGCTTTCCCGCCAGTGATGTGTCGCCGAATCAGGAACTGGAGATCTGCTCCAGCGCCTCCTGGGCTTCAGTCATCTGCGGAAACTCGTTGACGATCCGCTGGTAGACCTCAACGGCCCGATCCTGGTCCCCGAAGTCCTCGTAGGTCTGGGCTCGAGAGAAGAGGAGAACCGCCTCCGAGGGGATCTCCCGCTGCTCCCGGGCCTCCCGCACCTCCACCGGAAGTGGGGGGAGATCCACGCCGTCCGTGATCTTCGCCGCCAGCTCCACCAGGAGGTCGTACATCGCCTCCCGGTCGTCACGAACGCTCCAGGCGGTGGGCACCTCAGAGGTCTCCACGTCCACGAGGCGGGCGTTGATGTTGAACTGACCCCAATGGTCGGTGAATCCGCCCAGGATCACCCACCGGGCCCCCACCAGCTGGCCGATCCGCGCCGCGGTCTGCGCGTCGACTCGACCCGTGGCCGCCAGGTCCTGTTCTTCGAGGATCTGCTTCAGCGCTCTCCGCTCGACGATCCGAAGCTCCGAGTTCTGGGCCAGCTCGGTGAGGAGCATGTGCTGGAGTCCGACCTCCAGCGCTTCGAAGTCCTGCGGCTCGGGGCCGTAGGAGCCCCCGTTATCGAACTGGAAGACCGCCACGCCGGGGCGCTCGTCCACCTCGTCGGGCGCGGGAGCGTCCTGTGCCGAAGCCAGAGCGGGGATCAGGAAACCCAGGGCGACCAGGACCCGGATTGAGGACCGGATGCCGGCTGAGCAGGTAGTATGCGAGTCCATGGGATTACTCCTTCACGTTGTCGTCGTTCGGCAGGATATCGGGAGGGTACCACCGTCGTCCACATCACTCGGACCCCTCGTTCGCATTCGGTACACCCGACCGGGTACGCCGGTGCCGAAACCGACGACGACCGGAACGGGGGTCCCCCCTCCACTCTCCTGAAGCGAGAAATACACCCGCCACTCCGCCATCGCAAGGCGCCCCTCCCCCCGCCCTGCGGGGAACACGCCCAGGAACCAGAGGGTCTCAGATCGGCGGCGAACCATCCATCACCAGCGCTTTCGGGGGGCGAACCGATCCACCCATGACACCACACCCGAGTGACCCGCCAGGGCCCGATTCCCACGCACGCCTGCAGGATGCCAGGGTCCTCATCACCGGCGCCAGCGCCGGCATCGGACGTAGCTGCGCCCGGGTCTTCGCCACCCGCGGCGCCCACCTGGTTCTCCTGGCACGCCGACTGGACCGCCTCAGGGACCTTCGAGACGATCTCCGCGACCGGTACGGGGTGGACGTCCATGTCTTCGGGTTGGACGTGCGGGACCGCACCGGCGTGGACGACCTGGTGGCCGAGCTCGAGTCCGAGAATCTTCTTCCTGACATCCTGATCAACAATGCCGGCCTCTCCCGGGGTCTCGATCCCCTGCACGAGGGAAGGGTGCAGGACTGGGAGGAGATGCTCGACACCAACGTGAAGGGACTGCTCTACATGTCGCGGGCCATCCTCCCCTACATGGTGGAGCGGGACTCGGGGCACGTCATCAATGTGGGGAGCATCGCCGGTCACATCGTCTATCCACGGGGGAACGTGTACAACGCCTCCAAGTTCGCAGTACGGGCCCTCACCGAGGGAATGAACCTGGACCTGGTGGGCACACGCATTCGGGTGTCCACGGTGGATCCCGGGCTGGTGGAGACGGAGTTTTCCCGGATCCGATTCCGGGGAGACGACGAACGGGCCGACGAGGTCTACCGGGGTTACACCCCGCTCTCGCCCCATGACGTGGCCGACGTCATCGCGTACGTGGCCGGGGCCCCACCCCACGTGAACATCTTCCAGACCGTGGTCTACCCCACCGACCAGCGAAGCCCCTTCGTCCTGCATCGCTCCTCTCCCGACCAGGACGAAGCCGGCACGTGAGACAGATGGTGACGACTCCTCACCGGTGAAGATCTCCCGGCCCCACCCGTTCCTGGTGGTCTTCGCTCTCTGGCTCCTGGTATTCGCCGCCAGCAGCCAGATCATGATCATCGCCCCCATCCTTCCCCTGGTGGGCGACGAGTTGGGCATCCGGGAAGCGGTGCTGGGCACCCTGGTGTCGGCCTACTCCATCATGGTGGGAATCTTCGCCGTCATCTCCGGTCCCTTCTCCGACAGAGTGGGACGCCGGACCATCCTGCTGGCCGGGACCGGCCTCATGACCCTGGCGCTGGCGGCCCACGGCCTGGTGGTGGGCTACCTCTCCTTCATCCTGGTCCGGGTCCTGGCCGGCGTGGCCGGCGGCATTCTCTCAGGCGCGGCCGTCTCCTACATCGGTGACTACTTTCCGTACCGGCGTCGGGGCTGGGCCACGGGTTGGGTCATGAGCGGCGCCGCCTTCGGGCAGATCATCGGGATCCCCCTGGGGGTCGTCCTGGCCGGCGCCCTGGGGTTCCGGGTGCCCTTCCTCCTCTTCGCCGGCGTCATGGCCATGACCTTCGTCCTCATCTTTCTGACGCTCCCGCAGCCCGACGTGGAACGGACTGCTGAGAGGGTAACCTTCGGGAGAGCGGTGGCGGGCTACCGCGATATGCTCGGTCAGAAGGAGATCGCGGCGGCGGCAGCGGCCTTCTTCCTTATGTTCCTGGGGGTATCGCTCTACGTGGTCTACCTTCCCACCTGGCTCGAACGGGAGGTGGGGGCAACCGCCAACCAGATCGCACTCCTCTTTCTGGTGGGGGGGATCGCCAACGTGCTGGTGGGGCCCCAGGCGGGTCGGATCTCGGACCGGGTGGGCCGCCGGGGAATCATCCTGACCTCGTGCGTCGGGCTGTCGGTGGTGATGGCACTCACCACGGTGGTGGTGGGAAGCGTCACAGCCGCCTTCCCCTACTTCTTTCTGGTCATGGCGCTGGTGGCCCTCCGCATCGGCCCCTTCTCGGCACTCCTCACAGCTCTGGTGCCGGACCACCGACGCGGCTCGCTCATGAGTCTCACCGTGGCGCTGGGCCAGGTCGGATTTGCGGTGGGCGGCACCGTGTCGGGCTTCATATACGCCGGTGCCGGATACGGCACCACCGCGGTCATGGCAGGCGCATGTGTGCTGGGGATGGGCCTCATGGTGTGGTTCCTCCTCCCGGAACCCTCTTTTGGCACCGCGCCGACCGCGACGTCAGTCTCTGTAGCCGAGGGGACCGCCTCTGGAGCCGGAGGGCTGGCCGGACCCGAGGCGCCGAAGTGACCTGGACGTGCTGATGCCGTACATTCCCTTGTGCCGGGGAGGGGGCCGAGATGTCCCGACCCCTTCCACATCCCGTCTTCAACCCGTCGTGCATCCATGAGCTCCCAGACCGGCGCTGCCCAGGGATCATCGAACGCCGGATTCCTCCCCATTCTCCTGGTAGAGGACGACCTGGACCAGGCCTACCTCCTTCGGTTTCTCCTGGAGGAGGAAGGCGGGTATCGGGTCAGACTGGTGCAGGACGGCGTCACCGGGAGCGAGCTGGCGACTCAGGGAGGCTGGGCGCTGGTCGTCACCGACCTCAACCTTCCGGGCCGATACGGAATGGAGGTGGTCGCCGCCAGTCGGTCGGCCCACCCCGACACCCCCATCCTGGCCACCACCGGGTATTCCGGACCCGAATACGCGGACGAGGCCCGCAAGCAGGGGGCCGACGACGTCCTCCTCAAACCCCTCGACCGGGACGAGCTTCTGGCCAGAGTGGCCGACCTCATCTCCGGATCGGACCAGGAGAGCGACCACGAGACGGGCGAGGAAGCTGCGGCGGACGCGGCGGTGGGGGCAAGACACGAACCCGCACTCACGGTCCTGGCCGTCAGCCTGCGGCCCGGCGAGGCCGAAGCCGGCGTGGGCGGCACGCTGCTACGGCACATGGTCCGGGGCCACCAGGTGGTGCTCCTGACCATGGGACCCGGCGATCCGGACCCCGACAACGAGCCCGCGATAAGGGAGCGGATCCGGGCCGCCGGGCGGCGGCTGGGAGCCCGCTTCTTTCTGGGGTCGGTCCGGAGCTCCGACCCGGAGGGCTTCAAGGATGAGGTGCACTCGCTTTTGGGAAGCGCGCTGGCTGAGTCCCGTCCCGACGTGCTCTACCTGCCCACCCCCAACCGATCTGACGCCCTGGCACCGATGCTGGTGGACATGGCGCTGGCCCTGGGGCCCGACATCCCGCGGGTCTTCTGCTACGACGCGGGCGACGCCGACCAGCACTTCCAACCCGACCTGTTCATGCCCGTGGACTCGACCCTCGAGGAGAAGCTCCAGGTTCTGACCGGCTTCAACGTCGCTGCCGACAGCCCGCTGCACCCCGACCAGGTTGCGGCCGCCGCCCGCTACTGGGGTCGCCACGGAGAAGGTGCCGCCGCCGAGCCGCTGGAAGCAGTGCACGGCGGCGAGCCCTGGACCGATGCCACCGCCGCCGACTGACCCGACACACTTCTTCATTCCACCCCCTGCAACACCTTGTCCGACTCCACTGAAGGGATGGCCCGCCTCTGCGTCTTCTGCGGCTCCAGCGCCGGAGAGGATCCTCGCTACCTCGAAGCCGCCGCCGACCTGGGTGCGCTTCTGGCCCGGCGCGGAATCGGGCTGGTGTACGGAGGGTCCCGCATGGGCCTCATGGGGAGGTTGGCCCAATCGGCCCTGGACGAGGGCGGCGAGGTGGTGGGAGTCATCCCCCGGGCCCTCCTGAACCGGGAGGTGGCGCACCCGGACCTGGCGGACCTCGTGGTCACCGAGTCCATGCACGAGCGAAAGGCGGAGATGGCCGCCCGCTGCGACGGCTTCATCGCCGCCCCTGGCGGGCTGGGCACCCTGGAAGAGTTCTTCGAGATGCTGACCTGGTCCCAGCTCGGATTCCACCGCAAGCCCTGCGGTGTACTGAACGTGGACGGCTACTACGACCCCCTGGTTTCGCTCCTGGACCAGACCCTCAAGGAGGGGTTCCTGCAGGACGCCCACCGGCGCATGGTCCTGGTGGAAGCCGACCCCGTCGCGCTCCTCGACCGGATGAGCCGTTACGAGGCCCCCCGGGTCCCCCGGTGGATCGGGAAGGGCGAAACGTAGCTTCAGCTTCCCTTCTCACCTCCCCCGGGAGTCGGTTAGGTTTCGTAGAGTTCACAGCGGGCCCGGGCAACTGAACGCCAATCACCGGAAGCGAAGGGAGGGACATCTTGGCCAGCAAACCCCACCTGGAGTTCGAGCGCGACATGGTCGAGGTCCAGGAGCAGATCGAAAAGCTGCTGGAGATGGCCAAGAAGAAGGGGATCGACGTCTCGTCGGAGCTCTCCGACCTCCGACGCAAGCTGGAGGTCCTTCGCGACGAGACGTATCGGAACCTCACGCCCATCGAGCAGGTGCAGGTGGCCCGGCACCCGAACCGGCCCTACACCCTGGACTACCTGGAGCGCGTCTTTACCGACTTCATCGAGCTTCACGGAGACCGGGCGTACCGCGACGACGCCGCCATCGTGGGGGGCTGGGCCCGCCTCGAGGGCGATCCCGTCATGGTGATCGGCCACCAGAAGGGCCGGGACATGAAGGAGAACCTGCATCGCAACTTCGGAATGCCCCATCCGGAGGGCTACCGGAAGGCGCTGCGACTGATGCGAATGGCGGAGAAGTTCGGCCGTCCCGTCATCACCTTGATCGACACGCCGGGGGCGTACCCGGGAATCGGTGCCGAAAAGCGGGGTCAGGCCGAGGCCATCGCCATGAACCTCCGGGAGATGGCCCGACTGCGAATTCCCCTCGTGAGCGTGGTGCTGGGAGAAGGCGGTTCCGGCGGCGCGTTGGCGCTGGGGGTCACCGACCGGATCCTTCTGCTGGAACATGCCATCTACTCGGTGATCTCGCCGGAGGGATGCGCCGCCATCCTCTGGCGCTCGGCCGAGCATCGAGACAAGGCGGCGGAGGCCCTCAAACTCACCTCGTCGGACCTCCACCGACTGGGCGTGGCTGACGAGGTGATCCCCGAGCCGCCGGGCGGAGCCCACGCCGACTGGGACGGCACCGCCGACGCCGTGCGAGCGGCGCTCACCCGGCACCTGAATGAGCTCCGGGCCATGGATTCGGACACCCGTCGCCAGGCCCGATGGGCCCGCTTCGGGGAGCTGGGCGCATGGAAGGAGAACGGGTGAGATTCCGAGGCCGCCGGTCCGCAGGGAGGTTGACGGATGTCCACATTCGCTGAGGTGGGATTCAAGGGAAGCCGGAAGGAGTACTTTACCGTCCAGGACATGGATCTGGCTCCGGGCGAGCACGTCATCGTGGAGGCGGATCGGGGCCAGGACCTGGGTCGGGTCCTGGCGCTGGGCGCCGTGGCCGAGCGGAAGTGCTCCGCCTCGGGCGGGTGCGGAACGCCGGTTCCGGATCGACAGGTGGTGCGCCCGGCCCGGGACAACGAGCTGGATGTCCTGGAGAGCCTGCGTCGGGACGAGGAACGGGTCCGGACCACCACCCGGAAGAAGGTGGAAGAACACGAGCTGCGCATGAAGGTGACCGAGGCCGAGTGGCAGTTCGACCGGAAGAAGCTCACCATCTACTTTACCGCCGACCGCCGCGTGGACTTCCGGCAACTGGTGAGGGACCTCGCCCGAACCTTCCGCACCCGCATCGAACTCCGCCAGATCGGGGTTCGCGACGAATCGGCACTCCTGGGAGGCGTGGGCCGGTGCGGCAGGGAGCTGTGCTGCTCGACCTGGCTCCCGGAGCTGAAGCCCGTGTCGCTCCAACTGGCCAAGGACCAGAACCTCTCGCTGAACCCGGCGCAGATCTCCGGATGCTGCGGCCGTCTGATGTGCTGCCTCCAGTACGAGCACGACACCTACGTGCAGGCCCGACGCCGCTTTCCCCGCGAGGGGAAGTCGCTCCAGACGTCCCGGGGGCGGGAGGAGGTCATGCAGGTGGACATCTGGCGAGAAAGGGTCACTTTGAAGGACTCGGAAGGCGAACGTCGAACCGTGGAGTTGGAGGCCCTGAAGGAGGAGGTCCGGGAAGCCACCGGGGGCCCCGGCTCCGCCAGGCCCACATCCTGAAGCGAGGCATTTCCGCGCGTGTCCGATCCAGATCGACGCTATCTCACCACCCCCATCTACTACGCCAGCGGCGAGCCCCACATCGGGCACGCCTACACCACCTTTCTGGCCGACGCCCTGGCCCGTTACCACAGGCAGGCCGGGGCCCGGGTCCTCTTTCTGACCGGCACCGACGAGCACGGCCAGAAGATCCAGGAGGAGGCGAAGCGGCGGGGGGTTGAGCCGCAGGAGCTCTGCGACGCCATGGCCGGGCGCTTCCGGGAGGCGTGGGCCGAGCTGAACATCTCGTACGACCGGTTCATCCGCACCACCGAGACGGAACACCAGCAGGTGGTGCGGGCCTTCGTGCAGCGGCTCATGGACCGGGGCCATATCTACGAGGCCGAATACGAGGGCTGGTACTCGGTGCACGAGGAGCGCTTCTTTACCGAAAAGGAGCTGGGCCCCGAGCGGACCGACCCCATCGCCGGGCGGCCGGTGGAACGAATCCGCGAGAAGAACTTCTTTTTCCGCATGAGCCGCTTTCAGGACGACCTGATCCGGCATATCCAGGAGAATCCGGAGTGGATTCGCCCGGAGAACCGACGAAACGAAGTTCTGGGCTTCTTGCAGAACCCCCTGTCGGACCTCTCCATCTCCCGGCCCCGTAGCCGTCTGGAATGGGGCATTCCGCTTCCCTTCGACGAAGAGCACGTCACCTACGTCTGGGTGGACGCCCTCATCAACTACCTGACGGCCTCCGGAGCCATCCGCCCGGACGCCGAGGACCAGGGATTCGACGATGTGTCGGGTTCGTGGTGGCCGGCAGACCTGCACCTCATTGGAAAGGACATCCTCACCACCCACGCCGTATACTGGCCCACCCTCCTCATGGGAGCCGGACTCCCGCTTCCGCGGCAGCTCCTGGCCCACGGTTGGTGGGTGGTGGGCGACACCAAGATGTCCAAGTCGCTGGGAAACGTGGTGGACCCCCTGGAGCTGACGGAGCAGTTCGGAAGCGACGCCGTACGGTGGTTCCTTCTCCGGGAGATGCCCACCGGCGGCGACGCATCGTACACGCCTGAGCGCTTCCTTGCCCGATATGAGGAGCTGGCCAACGTGCTGGGGAACCTGGCCAGCCGGGTCACCTCCATGGTGGCGCGGTACCGGGACGGTACGGTGGGCCCGGCCCCGTTCGACGGCCTGGACGGCCCCATCGACCGGGCCCTGGATCAGGTCCACGGATCCATGGAAGAGCTCCGGATCCACGAAGCCCTGGCCGCAGCCATGGAGCTGGCCCGGGCCGCCAACGGCTACGTGGAGAGCCAGGAGCCCTGGGCGTTGGCCAGGAAGGACGACGGCGAGGAGGCGCTGGACCAGACCCTGGGGTCGCTCCTCAGAGCGCTCGTCCACCTCACGGCCCTCTTCTTGCCGGCCATGCCCGACCGGATGGGCGATCTGGCCGAGAGCCTGGGCCTCGACGGGGTCCCCACCCTCGAGGAAGCGGCAGGGATCTCTCCCTCCTCCCTGGCCGTGAAAAAGGCCCCCCCCCTCTTCCCCAGGGTGGAGCTGACGGACTGATTAGTTGACGCACCCCTCACCCCCCCACTAACCTTCATCGCTCTGCGGGACTGATCGGGTGCCGGCCGGTGGTTCGTCCGTCGGCTCACCCGGGTGGTCTCGTCGTGCGTGTCGGTCCCCATCGGCTTTCGCAACCGTGGAGTATATGAACCGAGACAAGTGGACGCTTCTTCTCCTTCGAAACGAGGGAGACGAGGTACAACAGCTTACCATTCCCATTCGGACCCTGCGCCTTCTGGCGGCGGGTGCCGCTGTGGGCGTGATGGCGGCCCTGTTCGTGTTCGTTCTCGCCGGGGTCCGGGGTGTGGACACGGCAAAGAACATCCAGCTCGAACGACAGAACCAGACCCTCTCCAGCGAGCTGGAGCGACTGCAGACTCAGGTGGCCGTGCTGGAAGAAGAGGTGAACCACCTGGCCGAGCGGGACTCGGAGGTGCGCCTCCTGGCAGGTCTCGACGCCATCGATCCCGAGGTGCGGCAGGTGGGCGTCGGAGGCCCGGGCTCGCCGACGCTGGAGGAGCACCCCCTCTTCCAACTGGACGAGGACCTGGGCAAGGAGGCCTTCGCCGCCGCCTACGACCTCAATGCCCTGCAGCGCAGGGCCCACCTTCTGCGGGAGAGTCTCGCCGAGGCCGCCGATTCGCTGGAGGCGCACCGCGACCTGCTCGAGTCCACGCCTTCGATCCTCCCCGCCGACGGCCGGGTCACATCGGGCTTCGCGTCGGCCCGGGAGCACCCCATTCACCACGAGGCTCGACCCCATCACGGCCTGGACATCTCCGCACCGCGGGGCACGCCCATCATGGCGGCGGCCCGGGGCACCGTGGTCTTCTCCGGCCGGCGGGCCGGCTACGGCCTGGTGGTGGAGCTGGACCACGGCTTCGGATATCGTACGCTCTACGGGCACGCCTCCGAACTCCTGGTGAATGTGGGAGAGGCGGTGAGCCGCGGCGACGCCATCGCTCGGGTGGGAAGCTCGGGAACCGCCACCTCTCCCCACCTGCACTACGAGATCCACGTGGGAGGGCGGCCCGTCAACCCAACCGACTACGTGCTCACCGGGGCCATCCCCTGAGCCGGGAGGCACGGATCTCGAAGTGTCGCTGCCGGGTACCGTTGTGTTGAAGCAGGGGGCTCGCCAAGCCCCCTCGATGCCTTCCCCCATCGGACCACTACCCCAACCTTTGACCTCGGTCGCCCTCCTCACCACCCTGGCCCTTCTTATCGGGCCGTCGTCGGCTCCTGTCGCAGCGCAGGAACTGGCCCCGGACACGATCCTGACGCCTCCCGGGGGCCCCACCATCGCCCTCTTCCAGGCAGGTGCCGCCGAGGTGGTCTCTCTTCGTGTCTCCATTCCATTGCAAGAGGCGGTGGAGGAAGCCGGCGCGGGACAGGTCCTCCGAATCCAGGCCCGAGACCGAATGGAGACGCTGGCGCGCCGGGTGGGAGCAGAGGTTGAGGTCCAGCGCACCCCGCGGACCATGGTCTACCGGGTGAGTGGTGCGGTGGAGGACCTGGACTTCCTGGGCTGGATCCTGCGGGAGGGACTCTCGCCGCCCGACCCGAACCGATTCGAGTCGGCCCTCCGGGAAGCGCGCACGGACCTGGAACGACGCCTCGAAACCCCCGAAGGCGCGCTGGCCCTCCGACTCCTCAACGCCCTCTCCCCCGGTGCCGCCCCCCTCCAGGGAAGCCAGGGCTCCCTCGACCGGATGGATCACGGTCGGCTGTCGGCCGTCTGGGCCCGAAGCCATGTCCGCAGCGAAGCTCGGGTGGTGGCGGCAGGCCGGATCGAGACGCCGGTCCTCCTCTCCGTGCTCACCGACCTGGGCCTTCCGGACGAAGGCCCGTCGCCTCAGCTGGCCGGCGGCGGCTCCACCGGCCAGTCCCTGGGGTCGCCGGAGGTCATCCGCTACTGGGTGGCGGACGGCTATCCGCTGGGGGGAGCCTCCCTGGGGACCGGGCTGGTGGCCGCCCGCCTCCTGGCCGGGATGGTTCGGGACGCCCCCGGGGACTACGAAGCCTCGGTGGAGATCTGGGAGATCGGGACCCGGCGGGCCCTGGTCCTCTCCGGCGCCGCCTACCCCCGCAGCCGAACAGCCCTCTCGAACCGACTCTCCGGGCTGGTGGGTGAAGCCCTGGAGCAGGTTAGCCCGGGGCAGGTGGCCGAGGCGGTGGCATCCCTGGAGGCCGAGGTCCGGACCTCCGTGCAGCGGCCCACCGGGCTTGCGGAGTTCGTGGGCGCGGCCTGGGATCGAAACGGAGATCCGAGCGCTGCAGACGCTTTCTTGAGAGAGCTCAGAAGCGTGGACCGGGACCAGGTCGAAGCGCTCCTCCGGGAGCTGGCGGGCCAGTCGCCCCAGAGACAGGAGCTCGAACCGTGACCGCGTCGCTGCTGGCCGCACTCCTCCTGGCGAGTCCCCTCCAGCTCGCTCCGGAGACCGGGCTCCCCGCCGCCTCCGCCGCCCAGGGGCAGTACGGAGCCGTCATCGTACAGACGGATCCCTCGCAAACCGCGGTGGCCGTCATGCTCCGATTTCCCAACGGCTCGGCCCAGGACGAGGAAGGCAGGGAGGGCACAGCGCACCTCCTGGCGGAGGTCATGGAGGCGGAGGCCACGCGACAGTTGGCCCAACGTCCCATCCGGGTCGGCTTTGAGGCCACTCGCGACGAGTTCCTTGTGAGCCTCCTGGCTCCTCCCGGGCAGTGGCGAGCCGGGCTTTCCACGGTAACCGAGCTCCTGGCCGACGCACCGCTTCCGGAAGGGGCGCTGGAGCGGGCTCGGGACAACCAGCTGGCACGCCTCATGTTCGAGGCGGGGGCTCCGGTCCGGAGCTTCGAGCTGGAGCGCGTCCGACTGGTCCGCGGCACGGGCTCGCCGGCCAGTCGACCGGTGGAGGGTACCTTCGCCTCGCTTCGTGACATCGCGCTGAGTGACCTGGAGGCGTTCCGCTCCCGCCACCTGGACGTGGGCGCGGCAATCGCCGCGGTCGTGGGACCGGTATCGGCCGACGAGGCCGCCGCGGTCCTCCCCGGCGAGGTTCGATCGGTCTCGGCCCGCTCGCCCTTCCGGGAAGCGGATCCGCCGGAGCCGACGCCACCGCAGCCCGCCGGTACCGACACCCTGCAGGTGACGGCGGCAGAGCTTCCCGCTCCACCTCGAACCCGCCTTCATCGGGGCACCCTCCCGTCGCTCGGCGTCCCGTCGTCTCCCAGGGGTTCGCCTGCCTGGTCCGAGGGCGATCGCCGCGAGATGGACCGAGAGGTGACCAGCATCTGGTTTGCCGTGGCCTGGCCCTTTCCGCCCGGCACGCCTCGAACCCTCCTTGAATTTCTGGCTCTGACCCTGGAAGAGGGGCTGGTTGGCTCGCCGCCGGAACCCGGGCTCTACGGTGCTGAAACCGAGGTGCAGGTCCTGGACGACCAGCCGATCCTGATCCTGTCGGTCTCGGCCGACCCCCGGCAAGCCGCCCGGTGGGAGGAGCGGACGCTGCAGGGCATGGAGGACGTGGTGGAATCCCCGCCGGAGGGATCCTTCTTCGATCTGAGCCGCCGCCGCTTTCGCAACCAGGTGCTCCTGAACATGGCCGGGCCCTTGGAACGAAGCCGTTGGCTGGCCCGTACGTTGGCGGAGACGGGGGAGATCCCTGATCCGCAAGCCGAGATCTGGGGGCTCACGCGGGAGGGACTTGCTGAGGCCGCCGCCGCCGCGGGACCTCCTCGCACGCTCGTGCTGGGACCGTTGGACATGATGCGCGGCCATCGGTAGGACCGCCGCCCATGCGACCCGCACGGTTGCCGACCTCCTGATTGATTGCTACTTTCGGTCCACTTTTCCCGAATTGAATCCCGGAGTGAGATGATGACCCGACGAAGCCTCTGGAGTGCGGTCCTTCTGCCTATGGTCTTCGCCGCCTGTGGGCCCGGCGAGGTGGTGGTTAGCGCCGAGGTGGAACGGATGAACCCCGAGACCGGTGAACAGGAGATCCGGCCCATCGAGAACATGCCGGTGCAGCTTCTCCCCTTCGACCGGGACCATATCTTCGACTCGCTCACCGCCGAGGCGCCGCGCCCCGAACCGGAGATTCCCGAGGAGCTGGCCCTCCAACGGGACTCCATCATGGAGGCTCAGCAGGAGTGGCGGGAGGCCGAGGCCGAGTGGCTGGAGTACCGGGAGCGCCTGGAGAACATCAGCAACGAAATGGACCAGTACAGCCCCGGCGAGGCGCGCTACCGGGAGCTCTTCGGCGAGTTCAACCAGGTGGAGGCCCTCGTGGTGGACGCCGAAAATCGCCGAGATGACGCCTTCGAACGGTTCACCGGCATGCAGGAAGAGGTCATGGAGGAGCTGGACCGACTCCGCATCGAGATCGAGGTGTGGGAGGAGGAAGCCTTCGCCGACTACGGCGAAATCGTCGCCACCCGACTCCAGGAGACCCGCCGCGAGATTCTGGCCGACACCACCGACGCCACCGGCCAAGTGCGGTTCCATGCCGATCCCGGCGAGTGGTGGGTGTACGCCCGCCACGACCTGACCATGGAGGAACTTTACTGGAACATCCGTGTCGAGGTGGAGCGCGGTGACCCCATCGAGATCCTGCTGAACC